>NZ_LJIB01000029.1:0-39961 GCF_001295785.1 Rhizobium sp. AAP116 | reverse complement strand
GGTCCTCGGGTCAAGCCCGAGGATGACGAGGACCGTCGCCGCCTTGCCAGAGAGACGCATGCAGTGGGAAAAAACGCCGAACGAGGCGCCGGAAGGAGCCACATACATTACTTAGACAGGTTGCTTCTGGCGCCTCGTCCGATCCCTCGGGTCAAGCCCGAGGACAAGTTTCAAACCACCCGGAGGGAGTTGATCCCGACCGGCGGCGAAGCTTGGGGTTTTTGACATCGACAGATCACCCTCACCCTGAGGTGCCCGACACATCAGGGCCTCGAAGGGCGAGGCCGCCGGTACATCAATGCAGAGGAATGCTTCGAGGCCCGCGCTTCACGCGGGCACCTCAGCATGAGGGCGTTCAACCGCCCGCAGTCCCCGTGGGCCCCGTGGGCCCCGTGGGGCGAGAAGCAGGACACCGGAACCAATTGCAATTGAAACTGTTAGCCCCTTACAACAGCCAAGGAGAGAACATCATGCGCGCACTCAACCTCGTCACCCTGCTGCTCGTCATCGTCGGCGGCGTCAACTGGCTGCTCGTCGGGCTGGCCGATTTCGACCTCGTCGCCACCCTGTTCGGCGGTCAGGATACGGCACTTGCCACGATCGTTTACGTTCTGGTCGGCCTGTCGGCCCTCTGGCAGATCGTCCCCTTCGCCAAGGCCATGCAGGTCGGCGAGACGCGGGCAGAAGCCAATATCGGCGGTCATCGCTGATTGAAGCCATCTTCCGGATTGCAGCCCCATTTCAGGCTGCAACTCACAGGGCCAGCCACGCCGGCCCTGTTTTCGTTCGGATGGCACCTTTCATTCCGATGAACCCCGCGTCCCAAAAAAGTCCGCCCTGCCCCGTCCTTCGGCACCGCCCGGCCAACGCTTCCTTAACGGCCTTGCGGTACATTATGATAGATTAAAAGACTGGACGGAGACCCGAGCGAAATGTCCAAACCGACCTTCCGCTTCACCCATTACGACCTGAAAGAACAGCGCGCCGGAACGATCATCGAGGTGACGCTGTCGGCCGTGAACAATGTGCGGCTAATGACGCCGACAAATTTCCAGCGGTTCAAGGAAACGCTGGACTTCAAGTTCCTCGGTGGCGTGGCGAAGAAATCGCCGATCAATATCGTCATTCCCGAGAGTGGCCACTGGCACTTGATCGTCGACATGGAGGGCCATCACGGACTGGCCGAATCCAAGGTCAAGATGATCGCGGCCCCTGCCGTGCAGCCGAAGCAGAAGGCCTCGTAAGGCCTCCATCCCCTTCCGCCAAACCTTGACCGTCAGCCCCTGCCGCGCTTGAGAACGGCTAAGGCGGCGCGTTGGCCGCTTTCCAGCGCGCCATGCACCGTGCCGAAATGGTCGCGGCTGGTATGCTCGCCGGCAAGCAGCAGTCGGCCTGAAGCCGGTGCCTCCAGGACATCGTGATCCCCAGGCCTCGCCCCGACGGCAGGATAGGAATAGGTCCCCAGCGCCAGAGGGTCGGTCGACCAGGCGTGGCGGGTGATGGCTTCAGGTGCCGGCACCGCCTGCCCGAACATGTCGCGCAGCACCGCCGTCACATCGGCGCGCAGGGCCGCCTCGTCCATGGCATCCACCTTGTCGGCGTAACCGCCGCTCGCCATCAGCGTGAGCACCGGGGCGTCGTGGATCGGCACCAGGCTGAGCATGTCGGCAAAGCGGCCACGCTCCTTGCCGGCATAACCGAGATAATGCAGGTCCGTCGGCCAGAAGACCCTGTCGAACAGCACGGAGACCTTGGCGAGATTGCCGAAGCCGATGGCAGCAATCGCGGCCTGATGTTCCGGCGGCAGCGGCGGATCGAAGGCGATGGCGCCAGCCTTCAGCACGCCGAGAGGCACCGCAACCACACAGTGATCCGCCTCGAACCGTGCCGTTGCAGTCTCCACGGTCACTGTGTCACCCGCATGGCGGACGTGGCGGACCGCCTCGCCCAGCCTGATGTCGAGACCGTCGGCAAGATGGCGCGGCAGGAGATCATAGCCCTGGAGCAACACGGCGTCCGGACCCGGATAGACCTCGCCGGCATTGAAATGCAGCGCCGAAATCGCCGAGAGCGGCGCACCGAGCTCGTTCTCCCACATGTCGGTGAGGCCCCAGTTACCGATCGGCTCCTGCAAGAGTGCAGGGTCGAGCAGTTCGATGATGTCGAGGAGCGAGAGTGCGGCATCACCATCGGCTTCCTCGGCCGCCTTTTCCTCGATGCGCTCGATCTCCTCCCAGAGATCATCGATCTCGAAATCCTCGGGCTCCTCGCCGCCCGAAAGCAGGACGGCGGACTGCTCCTCGTCGACAAAGAAGGGCATGCCACCTGCCTTGGAGGCGAGCGCCGCGACGGGATTGCCGTTGAAACCGTGGATGAAATTGGCACCCTGCTCGACCGGCACACCGAGGCTGCGGTCGGTGAAGATTCGGCCACCGATCCGGTCACGGGCCTCGAGAACAACGACTTCGGCACCGGCTGCAACCAGCGTTGCGGAGGCAGAAAGGCCGGCCATGCCGGCGCCGACAACCACGACCTTCAGCCCCTTGCCGGCATCGGATGCTGGCGCCTGTGTGCCACCGAGTGAGGGCCGCGCGGCCTCGGCGAGCGCCCGGCGTGCAAGCGGTGCGGAATACAGTGTTGAGGCCGTGAGCAACAGCAACAGGCGGCGTCGACGCAGGTCAGGCCGCATGCACCGCCTCCCCGGGGGGCAGGTCCTCGGCAAAGAAGGCGCGGCCACGACCGCCCTGCTTGGAGGCATAGAGGGCGCGATCGGCGTTCGACATGATGGCACGGGCCGAAGCGCCGTCTTCCGGCGCCGTGGCAATGCCAAGGCTGATGCCGACATCGACGACGGCTCCATTCGACAGCGTCATGGGCTGGGAGACCGAGGCGATGATCGACTGGGCGAGCATCGACAAGCGCGCCCTGTCGCGGAAGGCATGGACGAGGATGACGAATTCGTCGCCGCCGACCCGGCCGACCAGACCGTTTTCACCAACGGCCTCGCGGAGCCGCTCGGCCACCACGCGGATGACCTCGTCGCCGGCGCCGTGACCATGGAGATCGTTGACGGCCTTGAAGCGGTCGAGATCACAGGCGATCACCGCAAACGGCGCATGGGCCAGCCGATCCGCGGCCTCGTTCAGCGCCTTGTCGAAGCAGAGGCGGTTGGCAAGGCCCGAGAGCGCATCCCGATGGGCGAGCTCGCGATTGCGCCACTCGCTCTCCTCCAGACGCTCCGACAGCCGGCCGATATAGCGGCCGAGCACGAAGCTTGCGGCGAACATGAGGCCGCAGAGCAAGACGACGGCGGGAACGACGATGGTCCAGATATCGGCACCCGGCTTGAACAGCGTGAAGTCGAAACTGCCGAGTGCCTGACCATCGGCGCTTTTCACCGTCAGCAAGCCGTCGCCATTGCGGTTGAACTGCAGGTATTCATATTCGAGTTGCGAGTTGAGGTCCGCCACCAGATCGGCATCGATCGGACGGGCGGAAACCAGGATGACCGGATCGCCTTCCGGCAGCGCCACCTCGCCGTCATCGGGCACGATCGCCATGGCGGTCGCCAGCATGACCTCTCCCTCGACTTCGGCAAAGCCGAAAGCCGCGATGGCATGGACCTGCGATGCCGGCACCGGCCGCTGGCCGAAACCGCCGTCGATCGTGGTGCGATGCGCATGGTGGCGGGTCAGCGCGAGTTCGGCGATTGCCCTCAGGTCATCGCCGGGCTTGAGATCGCGGGCGGTCAGATCCACCTCGTCCTGCCAGGCCGACATCAAGACACGGCCATCAGGGCCGATCAGGAAACTGCGCTCATGGCCAAAATCGTACCAGAGCGAAGAGACGAATTCCTCGATGACGTAGGAGGCGTGGAATTTGAGGGTGATGTATTTGACCGAGCGATCCCAGCGCGCCAGACCCAGCTGGTCGCGCGCCAGCAGGCTCTGGCGATCGCGCAGCACATTCTCCAGCAGTACGATCTGCTTTTTGGCAGCAATATCGTCGGCCTTGCGTGAGGCGATATAGCCGATGAAGAGCAGCGACAGAGCTGAAAGCGTGATGAGCACAATAGAGAACAGCTTTACCATGGCCGGCAGGCCAAAACGCGGCGCGACGGTCGCGCCCCGCATGTGCCATCCATCCATCTCTTTCGCCATGCACGATCCCCTGTTCGACCAGGAGCCTAGAGCACAGCGCTTAAATTCGGCTTAAGCTGAAATGACGATAAGCAAGTCTGTTTCAGCCGCCTCGCTCGCGGCGAAGCTTCGCCCACCAGTCGAGACGCTTCTTGATCTCCCGCTCGAAGCCGCGTTCCGGCGGATCGTAGAAGGTCTGGCGGCCCATTTTCTCGGGGAAATAGTCCTGGCCGGAAAAGGCATCCGGCTGGTCGTGGTCATAGCGATAGCCGTCGCCATAGCCCTCGCCCTTCATCAGCTTGGTCGGGGCATTGAGGATATGCTTGGGCGGCAGCAGCGAGCCGTGTTCCTTCGCCGCCCGCATGGCCGCCTTGTAGGCGACATAGACGCCGTTCGACTTCGGGGCCGTCGCGAGATAGACGCAAGCCTGCGCCAACGCCAGCTCACCTTCCGGGGAGCCCAGATAGTCATAGGCGTCCTTGGCGGCATTGCAGACGACAAGCGCCTGCGGATCGGCAAGCCCGATGTCCTCGACGGCCATGCGGACCAGGCGGCGGCCGAGATAAAGCGGATCTTCCCCGGCATCGAACATGCGGCAGAGATAGTAGAGCGCCGCATCCGGATCCGAGCCGCGGACGGCCTTGTGGAGGGCCGAGATCAGATTGTAATGGCCGTCCTGACCCTTGTCGTAGACGGGCGCGCGGCGCTGGACGATGCGGCCAAGGCCCTCGGTGTCGAAGACCTCGTCCGGACGGGCGGCGCGCCAGACTTCCTCGGCCAAGGTGAGCGAGGCACGGCCGTCACCATCGGCCATGCGGATGAGGGCCTGGCGGGCGTCGCTGTCCAATGGCAGCGGCTTGGCCTCTGTTTCCTCGGCGCGCTTCAGGAGCGTCTCGATGCTTTCGGCGTCGTGGCTCTTGAAGGTGAGGACCCGTGCCCGCGACAGAAGAGCGGCGTTCAGCTCGAAGCTCGGATTCTCGGTCGTGGCACCTACGAGGATGACGGTGCCGTCTTCCATGACGGGTAAGAAGCTGTCCTGCTGGGCGCGGTTGAAGCGGTGGATCTCGTCGACGAAGAGCAGGGTCTGGCGGCCCTCCATGCGGCGCAGACGCGCACTTTCGAAGACCTTCTTCAGATCCGCCACGCCGGAGAAGATCGCCGAGATCTGCTCGAAAGCAAGGCCCGCCTCGCCCGACAGCAACCGAGCGACGGTGGTCTTGCCGGTACCCGGCGGCCCCCAGAAGATCATCGAACCGAGCGAGCCGGAGGCGATCATGCGGGCGAGCACGCCATCCTCGCCGGTCAGGTGCTCCTGGCCCGTGACTTCACTCAGGCTTTTCGGCCGCAGGCGATCGGCGAGCGGACGGCGCTCGGCCATTTCCTTCGACATCTGCGGCGCGAAGAGATCGCTCATCGGAAGATCTGCCGGATGCGCTGACCGTTGCGCTCGACTTCGACGCGCCAGAAACCGGGATCGCTTTCGGCCATGGTTTGCAGGTCATCAACCGAATTGATTGCCTCGCCATTGACCGAGACAACGATGTCGCGCGGGGCAAAGCCGAGGCGGGCGGCCGGCGAACCGCGAAGGACTTCGGTCACGACGACACCCGTCACCTCCGAGGGCATCTTCAGCTCATAGGCAAGGCGCGGCGAAAGATTTCCGGCCCGGAGCCCCGCGAAGGGGCTGCGGCCCTCGATCAGTTGGATGTCACGCGGCCGGGTCTCGGGCGCCGATGCCAGCTGCAAGGGAATTGCCTCCAGCTTGCCATCCTGCTGGACCGTGAGTTCGGCTACCTTGCCGAGGCCCGCCGTGGTGAGGCGATAGCCGAGGGCATCGGGATGTTCGACCGGAATGCCGTTGACTGCGGTCACGACCTGCCCCGGCTTGAGACCTGCCTTTTCGGCCGGCCCGCCCTCGACGACGCTGACGACAAGCGCGCCACGCACGGTCTGAAGGCCCAGGGCTTCAGCGACATCGGACGTCACAGGCTCAAAGCTTGCGCCCACGTAAGGACGCTCGAAGCTCGCTTCACCACGGTCGGCTGCATCGAGGAAGACGCGAACGAGATTAGCGGGAATGGCGAAGCCGACGCCGTTGGAGCCGCCGCCGCGCGAGAAGATTGCCGTATTGATGCCGATCAGCTCGCCATTCATGTTGACGAGGGCACCACCCGAATTGCCGGGATTGATCGCGGCATCGGTCTGGATGAAGAAGCCGAAATCGCCTTCCGTCACCTGGTTTCTGGCAAGTGCCGAAACGATGCCCGAAGTCACCGTCTGGCCGACACCAAAGGGGTTGCCGATGGCCAGCACGAGATCGCCGACCTCGGTCGCATCGGAATTGCCGATCGGCAGCGTCGGCATGGCCTCGTTGGTCTCGAATTTCAGAACTGCGAGATCAAGCCTGTCGTCCTTCAGCACAACCTTGACCGGAAACTCGCGGCCGTCAGCGAGCGCCACCTTGATATCGTCGGCGCCATCAATGACGTGGTTGTTGGTGACGACGACGCCATCCGCCTCGACGATGACGCCGGAGCCGAGCGAAGACTGCTTCTCCGTGCGGTTCGGCATGCGCTGGCCGAAGAACTGTTCGAAGAAGGGGTCGCCGGCAAACAGGCTGGAGCGGGTCTGAACGAGGCGCTCGGCATAGACGTTGACGACGGCGCCCCGCGCCTGCTTGACCAGAGGCGCGAAGGAGAGCTGCATCTCGATCTGGCTTTGCGGCACCGCCTTGTCCTGGGCAAGCGCCGGCGATGCGACAGGCGCGATCAGGGCGATGATGACGGCAACAGGTTTGAGGCAGTCGAAGCGCGGCATGCGAAGATCCTTCATGCGATATGGACGTTCTAGACCCGGTTCGTGCGCCGTCAAATAGGCAGAACCAAGGAAGGTGTATCGCAGATGGGGATAACGCGCGTCGGCCTCAAGTGCTGACGGTTTCGATGATGCGCGTCATGAGGCCGTGAAGCTCGTCCCGGTAGCCGGTGCGTGCCGATGGGGCGCTCTCATTCGATGTCATGGTGACGGTTACACCAAGGCTCGGTGTGATGTAGAGCATCTGGCCGCCATAGCCCCAGGCATAGTTCACCTGCTCGCCGGCCATTTCCTTGAGGAACCAGGCGTAGCCATAGCCATCGCCGTTGAAAACGGAGTTGGTGCGGCGGATCCAGCTTTCGCGGATCCATTCTTCCGAGATCAGCCGTGTACCGTCCTCGGTGACGCCACCGCGTCGATACAGTTCGCCGAAGGCGTGGAGCGACCGCGGCGTCATCGCCATCTGATTGCCGCCGAGATAGTAGCCCTGCGGGTCGCGGTGCCAGGAGCCGATGCGGAAACCTTCAAGCGGCTCCAGCCATTCACGGGCGAGCGCCAGCGTCGGCTTGCCGGAGACCTTGGTGAGGATGACGGAGAGCAGGTGGGTGGACGCGGTCGAATAGAGCATGCCGCCGCCGGGCTCCCCGACGAAATCGGCGGCGAGCGCGAAACGGGTCCAGTTCCGGCTCGCGACCCAGCGGCCATAATTGGGGCCGGACATGCGATCAAGGCCAGCGCGCATCGAGAGCAGGTGGCCGATCGTGATCTGTGACAGGCGGGGATCGGGATCGGCGGGAAACTCCGAGCGCAAGACAGTTTCGATGCGCTGGTCAACGCCTTCGAGCAGCCCCTTGTCGATAGCGATACCGACCAGCGCGGAGACGACGCATTTCGACGCCGACTTGATGTTGGTCGAACCTGTCAGCGAGTTGTTGCCATAGGCGCGCTCAGCGAGCGTCTCCCCATTGCGCGTGACGATCACCGTTTCCAGCGTCTCCAGGCGGCGCGCCTCCTCCAGCAGATTAGCGATTCGTGGTCGCAAAGCATCGAGATCCAAGGGGGCTGCTGTGGCCGGCGTTGTCGCAGGCGACGGCTCAACCGTGGGCCCGGCCTCCGGCGCGGCGGTTTGTGCCAAGGCCTGTCGGCCGGAGATGACGGAGACAGCACCGGAGGCGCCGAGGATGGAAAGGAATGTTCTTCTCTGCATGTGTCCCAAGGTAGTGAGCATCGCGCGTGAGGGAAGCCTGAGCAGCCAAGATCTCACCGGATCGTGACGGATTTGCAAGAGACGTCGCGCGGAACGTTCTCCAGGCGGCAACCGTTGCCCTGTCATCAGGAAAGGAGACCGACCATGTCCCGAACCCACCCAGTTATATCCACCCTTGCCGCCTTCACGCTGGCCAGCATCCTGTTGATCGCCCTACCCCAACCGCTCCAGGCCGCCAGTTTCGATTGCCGTACGCCTGGCCTTGCGCCCGACGAGGCGGCGATCTGCCAGAACATCGACCTGAACGACATGGATGTGCGCATGGTGACGACGTTCGAACTGTTGCGCGAAGTCTTGCCGATGGGCAGCCGTGGCGCGTTGGAAGCCTCTCAAATCGAATGGCTGGAAAAGCGCCGAGCATGTGAGGCGAACCTCGACTGTCTGGCCGCCGCCTATGCCAGCCGCATGGCAGAGCTGCGCAATGGCGTGGGCGAAGTGCTGAGCCTCATCGAGGGCGTGCCGCCCATCCAGAAAGTCAATTAGCATATTGCCTAAGTGGCGAAATAATACAGCCACAGGGCAGCAGCCAGCAGTGCTGCGACGCCGCTAAAGACGAGGCTCCGACGACGATCCTGGCGCGAGGTCGCTCCTCCGGCGTAGTCGAACCGCTCGTAGACCACGTTCTTCATCGGAAGGCCGAGATCGAGCAAGGTGTCGGACACAGCCGTAACCATGCCGCCGGGGCCACACATCATTGCGACACAGCTGCGCGGCTCGATCCCCACAAGGAGATCCTTCAGCCGGGCGTGATCGAGCCGACCGACCGCACCCTCGTAGCCGGGCGGCGAATCCTCACTGATCAACAGGACTTCCAAGTCGAGCGCAGCACCGGCAGCGGCTATTTCGTCCAGACAGGCGAAATTGCTTGGCGTTCCCACAGCATAGGCGAGCCGGATGGGCCGCTTGTCGCGCCGTGCGGTCAGATCCCTCAGCATGCCGATGATGGGCGCAATCCCGACACCACCGGCGATAAGGAGGACGGCATCGCCTGGATGTGCCTCCATGGCGAATTCGCCATAGGGCCCGTCAATGCCGATGGGGGTGCCGGGTTGCAGATTGCCGATGCGACGGGTGAAATCGCCGACCTCCTTGATGATCAGGCTCAAGCCCGGACGGGTCGGGCTGTCGGCGATCGAAAACGGATGATCAAACAGCGGGAAGCGCCTTCGGCCTTCCGTCATCCAGACGAACTGGCCGGCATGATAATCGAGCGTCGGGGTGTTGTCGGCGGGCTGGATGTCGAGCTCCCACAGACGATCGGCGCGGCGCGTGACAGACCGAAGCCGCCACGGCTTGCGATGCAGATTGAGCCAGCGATAACCATAGAGGATCGCAAGCACAGCAAGAATCGTGGCGGCGATCAGGAACCAGTAGATCTCCAGAGGCCCCCTGGCTGCAAATCGGCCCGTGGAAATGGCATGGAGCAGCCCGCCGGCGGTTGCCACGGTGCCGAGAACGAGATGCGTTCCCCGCCAGACTTCGTAACGCCAGGGCAGACGGTTGCGCAACACTGACGACAGGACCAGGAGGATAAGGGCTGCCCAGGCAACCACGCCAGAGCGATAATGCGGCTGGGTCAGGTATGCGACCAGACGCTCCGTACCGAGGTTGGGATCCTCAAGCCAGGTCGGAGCGACATAGGCCAGAGGATGAAGGACGATGGCCAGAAGGATCCACCAGGCGGCAAGCTTGTGAAAGGCCATGATCTTGTCGATGCCGAGACGGCCGGAGACCACTTCGAAACGGCCGGAGGTCACAAACTGCACGGCCATGGCAGCCAGTCCGACCATGCCGAGGCCGGCGGCCAGTCGCTCCAGCGGATCGTGCGGAGAAACATCCATCATCAGGGAGAGAGCAAGTGGCAGGGTGCATAGCCCGAGATAGAGGGCTGCCAGAAGGCTGGCCGGCAGACGGGGCAAGCGGCGGGCGGAGCGTTGCGACATGGTGGCCATGTCAGGCGTCACGGTTTCGGTCATGAGGTCCTCCTGAATGCCTTTCTAGCAGAAGAACGCGGTCCGGATTTGATCTCGGTCATGTCGCGACGTCGCTTTGCAGCTCATCATGCTCCCATCGCCACGACGCATACGACCGAGGAGGATCCCATGACGCCGCGACGACCAACCCGCATTTCCACCCTTTTCGCCAGCCTGGCGGCATGGACCGCCGTACTGATCGCCGCACCGTCCGTGCAGGCGAGCGACGACAGTCCGATCAGCAAACTGGTCGAAGCCTGGCTCTCTTCGCCACATGGCAACTACCACTCCCCGTCCTTCACTTACTGGAACAAGGAAGGGGAAGTTCCGAAGAACTGCGCCACCTGCCACTCCGAGACGGGCTTCCTCGATTTTCTCGGCGCAGACGGCAGCGCTGCAGGCAGCATCGAGCAGCCGGGTGTGATCAATTCGCCGATCGGCTGTGCCTCCTGTCATGCCGAGGCGGCGCATGCGCTGGATGCGGTGCGCTTCCCCTCCGGCACGCAGGTGAGCGGACTGGGGAGTTCCGCGACCTGCAGCGTCTGCCATCAGGGTCGGCAGTCGGGCGCTTCGGTCACCAAGGCAGTCGGCACACTCGGGGAGGACGAGGTTTCGGCCGATCTCTCCTTCATCAACATCCATTATGCCGTGGCCGCCGCGACCCTGCATGGAGCGGATACGGCAAGCGGCTATCACTATCCCGGCAAGACCTATGCAGGGCGCTTCCAACATGTGCCAAGCGCCAACAGCTGTGTCGCCTGTCATGATCCGCACACCACCAACGTGGCTGAAGACAGCTGCATGACCTGTCACAGGGGCGTCGAGACCATTCGCGACATCCGCATGCGGCATGCCGATTACGATGGTGACGGCAATACCAAGGAAGGCGTGCATGGCGAGATCGGCACGCTGCATGAACGGCTCTACGCCGCGATCCGGGCCTATGGCGACGCCGTGCTCGACACGCCGATCGGCTATCACAAGGGACGTCATCCCTATTTCTTCGGGGATACGAACGGAGACGGGATCATCGGCGACGACGAGGCAGTGCGCGACAATGCCTACAAGGCCTGGACCCCTCGCCTGCTCAAGGCCGCCTACAACTACCAGGTCGCGATGAAGGACCCGGCGGGCTATGTCCACAACCCGGCCTATCTCCTGCAATTGCTATATGACAGCCTCGAAAGCCTGTCATCGGCGGTGGAGATCGACATGCCCCAAATCTCCCGGCCTTGAGGTGGCGTCAGCGGGTTGAACTCTCCGCCTCCGCCCCAAGCCACGCCACGAAAGCGTTCACGGGAGGCCGCTTTGCCGCTGCCGGCGCGACCGTTGCGAAATAGGCGGTGCCGAGATCAAGGGCGCCATCGGGCCAGGATTTGAGGCTGCCGTCGGCAACGAGCTTTTCGGTGATCGAACGCCAGCCGAGCATCAAGCCACGGCTGTCGAGTGCCGCCTGAACCGCCTGCACGTAGTTGTCGAAGACATGGGACTGGCCGCGCTGCTTAGGCAGGCCGCGTCTTGCGAGATAATCGCTCCAACCTTCCCAGTGTCGCGCCTCCACTGTACGCACATGAATGAGCGGCGCGGCGTCCAGCCCGGCGCCCCTGGCCAAGAGGTCGTCGACCAGAGCCGGATGGCCGACAGGGCAAACGGTTTCGGAAAAAAGGCGCTGGGTCGTGCCATCTGTCCAGGTGCCACGGCCGTAGCGCAGGACGAGATCGGTGCCCGGCCAGATCTGCGGCAGGTCGGTGGGCGGCACCTGCACATTGACGAAGAGACCGGGATGGCGGGCGTAGAAATCGCTGAGGCGCGGCATCAACCAATGGGTGGCGAAACCCATGGTGCAGGCAACGGTCAAGCGCTGGTCTTCGAGGCCGCTGCTGGTGCGGATCTCCTCGATCGTCTCGGCGATCAGGTCGAGGCCATCGCGGGTAGCGCGGGCGAGTTGCTGACCGGGTTCGGTGAGCCTGGCCGGCCGGGTCGAGCGGTCGATCAGGACGGCGCCGACATGGTCTTCCAGCGCCTTCAGCGCCTGGGTGACGGCGGGCTGGGTGACATTCAAGGCGGCGGCGGCCTCGCGCATCGAGCCGAGCCGGGCAACGGCCTCGAAGGTGGTCAGCAGACGCAGGGGCGGCAGACGGCTCAACTTAACCTCCAGCTTAACTTAGCATAAGCATAATCGCTCTGTTTTCCCCTGGGAAGTCGGATGATGATCGCCAGATCAGATCTGCTCTCTCGCCAGCCAGACTTAAGGAAAACCGCGATGAACATGCATGTTGCGACCGGGGCCGTCACACTCGCCGAAAAAGGCCTGCACCTGCCGCTCGCTGACGGCAAACAGGCTTACTTCAATTATTACTGGCTGCGCGACAATTGCCCCACTTCGTTCGACAGCAAGACTCGCGAGAGGAGCTTCGACATTTTTCATCTCTCAGCTGCCCCGCGCGCGGAGAGCGCCGAGTTGGAGGGCGATACACTCGTCATCCGCTGGGCGGGCGAGAACCACGTGTCACGTTTTCAGCTCGCGCTGCTTGAGCTCTACAGCGAAGGCAAACAGCGGCCGGATCCGGCCGACCTGCCGCGCAAGGCGTGGTTCAGCGACCACTATCCTGACATTCCGCGTTTCTTGCAGGCGGAGCTGATGCGCGATCCGGCCAAGGTTGCGGAGTGGATCGAGGCGATGATCGTAGAGGGCCTGACGATCGTGACCGACATGCCCGATAGTAACGAAGGACTGACCGAGACGGTCAAGCTGATGGGCCATGTACGGCCGACCTTCTTCGGCGAATATTTCGACGTCAAGACGCATATCAACCCGACCAACACCGCCTACACGGCGAAGGCCTTGGAGCTGCATACCGATACCCCGGCAGAGGAACATGCGCCGGGCATCCAGTTCCTGCATTGCCGGGCCAATACCGTCGAGGGCGGCATGAGCATCTATTCCGACGGCGTCGCAGTCGCCAATGCTTTCCGCGAGATCGATCCTGATGGCTTCAAGCTGCTGTCAGAAATCGACATTCCGTTCTTCTGCGAGCATGACACTTATGACATGCGCTCGCGGCAGCGGGTGATCGAGCTCGACAAACATGGCGAGGTCTCCGGGCTGACGATCAGCCAGCATATGGCCGACCTGTTCGACCTGCCGCAGACGGTGCTCGACGATTACTATCCGGCCTTCTGCCGTTTTGGCAAAATGCTGCAGGACGACAAGTTCATGATGCGCTTCCTGATTAAGGCGGGTGACTGCATGGTGTTCGACAACCACCGCATCGTGCATGGACGGATGGCCTATTCGGCGACCAGCGGCGATCGCTATCTGCGCGGCTGTTATGCCGACCGCGAGGAGATGCGTTCGACCTACCGCGCGCTGACGACGGAAGGACGGTTCAAGACATGAATATCGCAGCTTCCGGAAACGATATGCTCGACGATGCGGCGCTGACCACGCTGCGTCAGGATCTCGCCGCTGCCTTCCGGCTCTGCCATCGCTTTGGCTGGAGCGAGTCGGTCGGCAATCATTTCAGCGCGGCGGTCTCGGCGAATGGGCGCAAGTTCCTTCTCAATGCGCGCTGGCAGCATTTTGCGACGATCAAGGCGAGCGATCTGCTGCTGCTCGATGCCGACGATCCCGATGTGATGAACCGACCGAATGCCCCCGACCCTTCAGCCTGGACCGTACATGGCACGCTGCACCGGATGCTGCCGGAGGCACGCGTGATCCTGCATTGCCATTCGCCCTATGCGGTGGCGCTTTCCTGCCTCAAGGACCCGACGCTTCTGCCGCTCGACAACAACACGGCACGTTTTTTCGGTCGGATCGGCTACGACCTCGACTTCGGCGGGATCGCCGATGCGGCGGAAGAAGGCGAGCGGCTTGTCGAGATGATACGCGGCAAGGCGGTGCTGGTCATGGGCAATCACGGCGTGTCGGTTGCGGGCGAGACGGTGGCGGATGCTTTCGAGGACCTCTATTTCTTCGAAAAGGCGGCGCAGACCATGGTACTGGCGCTCTCGACCGGCCAGCCGTTGGCCGTGCTTTCGGACGATATCGCGCAAGGCACGTCAGACGGCTGGCTCCCCTATCGCGGCATGGCGGAAAAGCATTTCGCCTATCTGAAATCGTGCCTGGATAAGGAAGATTCGTCCTGGCGGGATTAGAGTTCACAGATAAACGGGAATGACAAAGACCCGCCGGATCGCTCCGGCGGGTCTTTGATTTTGCAGGTGGCAGGACCGTTGACGTTTATTCCGGCAGCTGGCGCACCGCGCCCTTGTCGGCGGACGAGGCGAAGGCGGCGTAGGCCTTGAGTGCTGTCGTGACGTTGCGCTTGCGCTTTTCTTCGGGGAACCAGCCCTTGGCATCCTGTTCGGCGCGGCGGCGGTCCAGCTCGGCGGGGTCGACGACGAGGTTGATCGTGCGGTTCGGGATGTCGATGTCGATCAGGTCGCCTTCGCGCACCAGGCCGATCGCGCCGCCCTGGGCGGCTTCCGGCGAGGCATGACCGATCGAAAGACCGGAGGTGCCGCCGGAGAAGCGACCGTCGGTGACCAGCGCGCAGGCCTTGCCGAGGCCTTTCGACTTCAGATAGCTCGTCGGATAGAGCATTTCCTGCATGCCGGGGCCGCCCTTCGGGCCTTCGTAGCGGATGACGACGACGTCGCCGGCGACGACCTTGTTCGACAGGATGGCCTTGACGGCGTCATCCTGGCTTTCGAAGACGCGGGCCGGGCCCTTGAACTTCAGGATCGATTCATCGACGCCGGCCGTCTTCACGATGCAGCCGTCGAGCGCGATGTTGCCCTTCAGAACGGCGAGACCGCCGTCCTTGGAGAACGGGTGATCGACCGAGCGGATGACCCCCTTTTCGCCGTCGGTGTCGAGATCATCCCAGCGCGAGGCCTGCGAGAAGGCCTGGGTGGTGCGAACGCCACCGGGGGCGGCCTTGAAGAATTCGCGAACCGTTTCCGAATTGGTGCGGGTGATGTCCCAGCGGTCGATGGCATGGCCGAGGGTTTCGGCATGCACGGTCGGGCAATCGCGGTTGATCAGGCCGCCGCGATCGAGTTCGCCGAGGATGCGCATGATGCCGCCAGCGCGGTGGACGTCTTCCATGTGCACGTCCTGCTTGGCAGGCGCCACCTTGGACAGGCAGGGCACCTTGCGCGACAGGCGGTCGATATCGTCCATGGTGAAGTCGATACCGCCTTCATGGGCAGCGGCCAGGATGTGCAGAACCGTGTTGGTCGAGCCGCCCATGGCGATGTCGAGAGCCATGGCGTTTTCAAAAGCCTGCTTGGAGGCAACGTTGCGCGGCAGCACGCTTTCGTCGTTCTGTTCATAGTAGCGGCGGGTGATGTCGACGATCAGGTGGCCGGCCTCGACGAAGAGGCGCTTGCGGTCGGCATGGGTGGCGAGCGTCGAGCCATTGCCGGGCAGCGACAGGCCAAGCGCTTCGGTGAGGCAGTTCATCGAATTTGCGGTGAACATTCCGGAGCAGGAGCCGCAGGTCGGACAGGCGGCCTTTTCGATCTCATCTACTTCAGCATCGGAGATGCTGTCGTCGGCAGCGGCAACCATGGCATCGACCAGATCGAGTGCCACCTTGCGGCCCTGCAGGATCGCCTTGCCGGCCTCCATCGGACCGCCGGACACGAAGACGGCGGGGATGTTGAGGCGCATGGCGGCCGACAGCATGCCGGGCGTGATCTTGTCGCAGTTGGAGATGCAGACCATGGCGTCGGCGCAGTGGGCGTTGACCATGTATTCGACCGAGTCGGAGATGATTTCGCGCGACGGCAGCGAATAGAGCATGCCGTCATGGCCCATGGCGATGCCGTCATCGACGGCGATCGTGTTGAATTCCTTGGCCACGCCGCCGGCGGCTTCGATTTCACGGGCAACGAGCTGGCCGAGGTCCTTCAGGTGGACGTGGCCTGGCACGAACTGGGTAAAGGAGTTGACGACCGCGATGATCGGCTTACCGAAATCGCCGTCCTTCATGCCGGTCGCGCGCCAGAGGCCGCGGGCACCGGCCATGTTGCGGCCGTGGGTGGTGGTTCTCGAACGATAGACGGGCATGGGTGTCACCTCGATGGCTTGTTCGCCGCCATGCCTGCACCCTCGGCGCCAAGGCAAGGCGGCCATTTTGGAACTGGTCTAAGCCATGTCCCATGCCCTGTCACTAGCATCCAAGGGCAAATCGGTACGCCTTGACCTCACGGAGGGTGCGTCTTTGTTCGCATTTTAGTGATCGGCTTAAGCCTGCGGCAAGATGTGTTTACTAGAGTTTACCGCGGAAAGGGGAGTCATGATGACCCGGAAACCTGCCCGCGTGATTCTGCTGAAAGATGCCCGCCAGAAGCTCAATCCCGAGCCTGCGCCGCGCTGGAACCCGTTCAAGGCACTCTACCGGATGCGCCGCATCCTGATGATGGCCTGCCTTGCGGTGCTGGCCGTCATTCATTTCGAAAAGCTTCCCTATTCCTATCTGGTTGTCCCGGCATCGAACAAGCTGATCGACTACGCCATCACCGGCGCGGTCGAGCCCCGTACCGAGCCAATCGAAGGCCGCTTCGTCACCTGTGTCGGGGCGCAGCGGATCAACTGCGTCGTCGACGGCGATACCTTCTGGTATCGGGCGGTGAAATACCGGATCTCTGATATCAATACGCCGGAGATCGGGCGCCCTGCCTGCGAGCGGGAACGCGCGCTCGGGCTCGAGGCGCAGGTTGCGCTGCTTGATGCCCTGAATGGCGGCGATCTCGTGATGGAGCGCCGGGAGCGCCGCGACACCGATCGGTATGGCCGCAAGCTTCGGGTGGTCCTTCACGACGGACGCTCTGTCGGCGATGATATGATCGCACGCGGCATCGCTCATCGGTGGGAAGGGCACAAGCAGAACTGGTGCGGCTGAGGCGTGTCGGCGAACAACGCCGATCCTTACACGCGCCGGCCGGCGCGGACCTACACGAAATTGTTCCTGTCGGACTTCTTTTCCAGACGATGAAACTCTGGTCTCTATGCTCTCGTCTTCTATTTTAGAGTGACAGAGAAAGCCTCAAGAGGTCTGCCATGCCGGTCTACCGTCCGCCGAAGATTGCAAGTTCCGAGATCACGCCAAAGTCGCTCTATCTCAAGCGACGGCATTTCATGGGTGTAGCGGCCGGCGGCATCGCCGCGGCCGGGCTCGGCGCTCCGGCTTTGGCGGCGCCACTGGCTGCAAAACCCAGCATCTACAAGCTCGATGAGAAGCTGACCTCGAAAGAGGACGTGACGACCTACAACAACTTCTATGAGTTCGGCACGGGCAAGGAAGATCCGTCCCGCAATGCAGGGTCTCTGACCACACGGCCCTGGACGATCGAAGTGGGCGGACTGGTGGCCAAGCCGCAGGTGATCGACATCGAAACGATCATGAGCGAGATCCCGATGGAAGAGCGCGTCTACCGGATGCGCTGCGTGGAAGCCTGGTCGATGGTAATCCCGTGGATCGGCTTCCCGATCTCGGCTCTGCTCGACCGGGTCGAGCCTCTGGGTTCGGCGAAATATGTGGCGTTCGAAACGCTTGTGAGGCCTGAGGAGATGCAGGGCCAGGCCGGCATCTTTCAGGCGCTGGAATGGCCCTATCGCGAGGGCCTGCGCCTCGATGAGGCACGCCATCCGCTGGCGATCCTTGCGACCGGCCTCTACGGCGAGACGCTGCCCAACCAGAACGGCGCCCCGATCCGGCTCGTCGTGCCGTGGAAATACGGCTTCAAGGGTATCAAGTCGATCGTCAAGATCACGCTGACGGAAGAGGAGCCGGTGTCGACCTGGAATAAGCTGCAGCCGTCCGAGTATGGCTTCTACGCCAACGTCAATCCCGAGGTCGATCACCCCCGCTGGAGCCAGGCGACCGAACGGCGGATCGGCGAAGCGGATGGGCTGTTCGGTGGGGCGCGGATCGATACGCTGCCGTTCAACGGCTATGCCGACGAGGTCGCAAGTCTCTATGACGGCATGGACCTGACGAAGTTCTACTGATGGCTGCGCTTGCACTCCCTGCCCTGCCCGCCCGCTACAAGCCGGCGTCGATCTGGGCGCTCTATGCCGTCGGGCTGATGCCGGGGCTCTATGCCTTCTATCTCGGCATCTTTGGCGGACTGGGCGCTGATCCCGTGCGTGCCTTCGAGCATCTGCTGGGGCTCTGGGCCTTCCGCTTCCTCTGCCTCGGCCTGGCTGTCACCCCATTGCGGGATCTGCTCGGCATCAATCTCATCGCCTATCGGCGGGCGCTCGGTCTGTTGGCATTCTACTACGTGCTGGCGCATTTTGCCGTATATCTGACGTTGGACCGGGGTCTGATCCTGTCCTCGATCGTCGGCGACATCCTGAAGCGTCCCTACATCATGCTCGGCATGGCGGGGCTTTTGATGCTGATTCCGCTGGCGCTGACCTCCAACCAGTGGTCGATCCGGAGGCTCGGTCAACGCTGGAACAAGCTGCACAAGCTGACCTATCCGATCCTGCTCGTGGCGATCCTGCATTATGCACTGTCGCTGAAGGTCATCGATCCGGAGGCGGCTTTCTACATCGCGGTCACGATCATACTGCTCGGTTACCGGCTGGCACGGCCGAAGATCATGGAGCGGAAACGGGCCAAGCGCGTTGCGGCGACGCGGGCCTGACAGCTTTTTCGACAATCGACCAACAAGGGGTGTAACCGATGAGAAGCCTTCGAAAGACATGGAGTGCGGCGCTTGCCGGTGCCGTGATGCTCGCCACGGCCGGTGTTGCCAATGCCATCGAGATTGCGCCCTTCCAAGCTTCGGCTTTCGAAGCTGCGAAAGCGGAAGGTAAATCGGTGGTCGTCGACGTCACAGCCAGCTGGTGCAGCACCTGCAGGGCCCAGACCAAGATCATCGACACGCTGGCGGCCAAGCCGGAATTCAAGGACGTCCTCGTCCTGAAGCTCGACTACGACAAGCAAAAGGACGAGATGCGCAGTCTTGGGGCACAGAACCGCTCGACGCTGATCGCGTTCAAGGGTGCAGACGAGACGGGCCGCAGTGTCGCGGACACGAACCCGGCCTCGGTCGAACAGCTCTTCGCCTCGACCCTGGGACAATGATGCCATGCTGGGCAGCGCTCTCCTTGCCTTTCTCGCGGGCGTGCTGTCCCTTCTCAATCCCTGCACACTGCCGCTGATCCCGATTGTTCTGGGAACAGCGATCAACCGTCATCGCTACGGACCCGTCGCGCTTGCGGCGGGGCTGACGCTTTCCTTCGTGACGATCGGTCTCTTCGTCGCGCTGGTCGGCTTCTCAGTCGGCCTCGACTTCGCCGTCTTCCGGATGGTGGCCGGGATCATCATGATCGTGTTTGGGGCGGTTCTCATCGTGCCGATGGCCCAGCATAGGGTCGCTGCGGCCGCCGGACCGGTCGCGGCCTGGTCGCAGTCACGCTTCGGTCAGGTCGACGACAAGGGTCTCAAGGGGCAGTTTCTCGTCGGTCTGCTTCTTGGCGCCGTCTGGAGCCCCTGTGTTGGCCCTACCCTCGGCGCTGCCTCGCTGATGGCGTCCCGTGGCGAAAACCTGCTGCAGGTGATCACGACCATGGTCGCCTTCGGTTTCGGTGCGGCGCTGCCGCTGCTCCTGATCGGAATGCTGTCACGCGAGGCACTTGCACGGTCGCGTCATCGTCTGCTGACGCTAGGTCAGGCCGGCAAGAGCCTGATGGGCGGGCTGCTGATCATCACAGGCGCACTCGTTGTCTCAGGCTTCGACAAGACCATCGAGATCTGGCTTCTGGAAAATTCGCCGGAGTGGCTGATCGACCTGACCACACGCATCTAGAGCCGCGCGTTAGCCAGGCATACTTCTGGCGCGGGCCAAGTGGCGGTTCTCGATCCGGGCAGCGATCACAATGCCGAGGGCATAGGCGACAATGTTCCACCAGGAGAAGATGCGCCCGAGCAGGAGAGCGCCCGCCAATGTCAGACGGAATTCATCGAGCCAGGGTGTGTGATAGAGCCGGCTGAACTCGATGAGGGCCGCCGCGATGATGGACAAGAGCGCAAGGCGACCGAGGGGCTGGCGGGGCAAAAGCGAGGCGAGGAGGAAAAAGACCATGCCGCCCCAGAGCGTCGAACCACCGTATTTCACCAGAAAATACGGCAGTCCGATCTCATAGCCGCCAAGCCTCAAAGCCACGCCACACGCGATGATGGCAAGCGCTATCCCCAGCCGGCGCATGCGTTGTGACATCGTTGCCTTGATTTCGTCCATCAGCGCTTAGTACTGAGGTTGCAATGGAATGCAACAGCGGGGCTGGCAAATGACATTGGTGGCAGAGGGGCGCAAGGATCTGCTGAGTGCGCTGGATCGGCGACTGATCGACAATGCCCCGCACCCTCATCTCACCGGCATCAGGCGATTCGTCGTCGAGTTCGTCATGTTCGGCATCAAGGAGGCGCGCGCCTGCCTGTTTGCCGGCCTGTTCTTCATCTCGATATTTGCGGTGCCACGCGCCGGCCTCTTCGGTATTCCGCGCTACGACGTGCTGCTGATCATCGCGCTTGCCATACAGATCTGGATGGTCTGGACCAAGCTCGAGACGATGGACGAATTGAAGGCGATCTGCCTCTTCCACGTGGTCGGTTTCGCGCTTGAAGCCTTCAAGACCGCTGGCGCCAATCCGTCCTGGACCTATCAGGACTTCGCCTATACGAAGCTGCTCGGCGTGCCCCTGTTCTCCGGTTTCATGTATGCTGCGGTCGGCAGCTACATCATCCAGGCCTGGCGATTGCTCGATGTCAGGATCCGCCATCACCCGCCCTACTGGATGGCGATTGGCGTGGCTGTCGCGATCTATCTGAACTTCTTCACCCACCATTATATCGGCGATTATCGCTGGTATCTGGCAGCGCTTGCCATCGGGCTCTATGCGCGCACCACCGTCATCTACCGGCCCTTCGACCGCGACCGGCAGATGCCGATGCTGCTTGCCTTCATCCTGATCGGCTTCTTCATCTGGGTGGCGGAGAACATCTCGACCTTCTTTGCAATCTGGCACTATCCGAACCAGCTGGGCGCCTGGTCGACCGTGCATCTGGGCAAATGGAGTTCCTGGACGCTGCTGGTGATGATGACGTTCACGATCGTCGCCTCGCTCAAGCATATCCGCGCGACGATCCACATTCCGAAGTGACAGACATAAACTGCGATAGATTTTTTTCGCATGTCGTGTCGAAATGGGTTTAGCTCATTCGTTGGGGGAGCAGGATCGCAAGGGCGGTCCTGACAACGAGAGGAGTGAAGACATGCGTGTCATGGTGATGGTGAAGGCGACCGAAGACAGCGAAGAAGGGATCATGCCGCCGCCCGAATTGTTCGAGGCCATGGGCAAGTTCAACGAGGAACTGGTGCAGGCCGGGATCATGCTCTCGGGCGACGGCTTGAAACCCTCGAAGATGGGCAAGCGGATCGCCTTCGACGGTCCGGACCGCCGGGTGATCGACGGGCCCTTTGCCGAGACCCGGGAGCTGGTTGCCGGCTACTGGATCTGGGAAGTCAAGGACATGGACGAGGCCGTTTCCTGGGTCAAACGCTGCCCCAATCCGATGATGACACCGAGCGAGATCGAGATCCGGCCGTTCTACGAGATGGAGGATTTCGCCGATGTCGCCTCCCCTGAGGGACAGGCGAGCCATGACCGCGCGGCGGAAGGACTTGCAGCTCAGCAGAAGTCGAAGGGCTGAACCGTCATGAGCAAGATGATCTTCATCAACCTGCCGGTGACGGATCTTGGTGCCTCGACCCGCTTCTACGAGGCGCTGGGGGCGACGAAGAACCCGCAATTCTCGAACGACAATGCCACCTGCATGATGCTGACCGATACGATCGGCGTGATGATCCTGACGCATGACTTCTATCGGACCTTCACCAGCCGTCCGATTGCAGACGCCAAGGCGACGAGCCAGACGCTTCTGGCGCTGACTGTCGAAGCGCATGCGGATGTCGACCGGGTTGTGGGGGCAGCGAGTGCTGCCGGCGGACGGGCCGACCCCAACCTGCCACAGGATCACGGCTTCATGTGGAGCCGTTCGGTCGAGGACCCGGATGGACATGTCTGGGAGATCTTCTGGATGGACCCGGCGGCTGCCGGTGGCGACACGACTGGTGTTGACGCCTGACACGATGACCGCGGTTGACCGGGCTCAAGCCGTGTCCATACTCCGGACCATGACACGAAACGGACAGGCGGGGCCGAACGTTGCAGACAGCCAGGCGCTGGCGCCCCCGGACATCGAGAGGATCTATCGTATGGAGCGGGTCCGGCTGGTCGCCGGGCTCGCAAGACATGTCCGCGATCTGAGCCTCGCCGAGGACCTGGCGCAGGAAGCGCTTGTGGCGGCACTCGCGGCATGGCCGGCTTCCGGCATACCGCCCAATCCCGGCGGCTGGCTGATGACGACGGCGAAGCGCCGGGCCGTCGATCTCTGGCGCCGACGGCGGATGATGGCCCGGCACGAGGCCGCATTGGCGCATGACATCGAGACCGGCAGGGCGGACGAACAGGCTGCCATCGAGGCCGCGCTCGACAACGAGATCGGCGACGAGCGGCTGTCGCTGATCTTTACTGCCTGCCATCCGCTGCTATCCCGCGACCAGCGCACGGCGCTGACGCTGAAGGTCATCGGCGGACTGGCGACGGAGGAGATCGCCCGGGCCTTTCTCACGCAGGAAACGACAGTGGCGCAGCGGATCGTGCGGGCGAAGAAGATCCTGTGCGAGGGCGATGTGGCGTTTGAAGTACCTGTGGGTGAGGCGCGCGGTGCCCGCCTCGCCTCGGTGCTGGAAGTCATCTACCTGATCTTCAACGAGGGTTATGCGGCGAGCTCAGGCGAAGACTTGATCCGACCGCAGCTTTGCGAAGAGGCGATGCGGCTCGGACGCATCCTGGTGGGGCTGGCACCGGAGGAACCGGAGGCGCATGGCCTGCTGGCACTGATGGAGTTGCAGACCTCGCGCTTCAAGGCGCGAATCGGACCGGATGGCAGCGCTCAGACGCTCGAGACGCAGAACCGGCGGCTTTGGGACAGGTTGCTGATCCAGCGCGGTCTGGAAGGCTTGTTAGCGGTGAAGCGGCTTGGCGGCGAAGACGGGATCTATGCGCTGCAGGCGTCGCTTGCAGCCGTGCATGCTCGGGCGGCAAGGTTTGAGGACACGGACTGGGGCAGAAGTGCTGCGCTTTATGACAAGCTGTTGGCACGCTCCCCCTCGCCCGTGGTGGCGCTGAACCGGGCGGTGGCGCATGCGATGGCGTTTGGACCCGAGACGGGTCTGGTGCTGCTGGCGGAGATCGAGGCAGAGCCGCAGCTGGCCGGTTACGCGGCGCTCTATGCCGCGAAGGCCGATTTTCTGATGCGGCTGGGACGGATGTCGGAGGCTCGCATGGAGTTCCAGCGAGCGGCTGAATTGAGCGGGAACGAGACCGAGCGGTCGTTTCTGATGGGGCGGGTGCGTAGCTGCACCGAGGCACCAGACTGAATAAACGACACCCGGCCTTTCGACCGGGTGTCCTTGTGATGCGCAAGGATCAGAACTGCTTCTTGAACAGCAACCGGTCGAGCGAGAGGTAACCGCCACCAAAGGCGGCGAAAAGGAAGGCGCCACCCGCCCAGAAGAGCGAAGCGAGTTCTGCCTTGCTCTGCACCTGATGCAGGAAGACATGGCCGCCATCAGCAAGCCGTGCCATGGCCTGCGGCGTGAAGGAATCGCTGCCAGCCTTCAGCGCATCGATGCCGGCCTGGGTGAGGAAGGCGTCGCCATACGGGTTGGCCATGTGGAAATAGAGGGTGATTGCCAGCATCACGCCATTGGCCAGCGCTGCGGGCCTCGTGAAGAGGCCAAGCGCGATCAGGAGGCCGCCCAAGACCTGCATGACGGCCAATGTCGGGGACCAGAGCCAGCCCGGATAGAAACCGAGCTTCTCGACGAAACCAACCTGGGCGAAAGGCGCCATGATTTTCGGCAAGCCTTCGATAACCAGCATGCCGCCGACCGCAAGGCGGAAGATCGTCCAAGCCATGGGCTGGGCAACCTTATCATAAAAGGTCGAGAGCGGCGGGATGATGAGCTTGTCTTTGTCATTGCTGAAAATGGATGCAGTAATCATTGGGAACCTCGCTTACATCGATAATTCGATGCAGGGAGATTAGCGCTGTTCGTCAGCTTGACCTTGACGCAGATCAATTAGTTATATTGCACATCTATTAGCATTCAATTTCTAATATATATACCCCTACCCCATCGGCGGGCTCCCTGCGGCTGGCCTTGCAGACGCCTCACGCCACTCAACACTGAGGAAAGAAGCGCCCATGCCAGAGATACCCCAACGTCAAAAGGCCGGGTGATCGCTCACCCGGCCTTTTGCACATCCTTCCCTTAGGGGAAGTAACTTACGCTGCTTCAGCTTCTGCTTCAGCGGCGACGCGAGCCTTGTCGGCTGCGCCCTTGGCATCAACGTCGCGCTCGACGAACTCGATGACAGCCATGGCGGCATTGTCGCCCTGACGGAAACCGGCCTTCATGATACGCAGGTAGCCGCCGTTGCGGGTGGCGTAGCGCGTCGCGATGGCGTCGAACAGCTTGGCAACGACGGTAACGTCGCGGATCTGCGAGATCGCCTGGCGGCGAGCATGCAGGTCGCCGCGCTTGCCGAGCGTTACGAGCTTTTCGACGATCGGGCGAATTTCCTTCGCCTTCGGCAGGGTGGTGACGATCTGCTCATGCAGGATGAGCGAAGCCGCCATGTTGGCGAACATCGCCTTACGGTGGCTGGCGGTACGGTTCAGCTTGCGGCCGGCTTTCTGGTGGCGCATTGCTATTCTCCTTTAAGTGCAGGCTCTGTCTCAGAGGCTGCCGTTTCCTGACACATACGGGCATTCACCCGCAGTTTGACGGGGAAAGGCAGATTTAGAGGCTGCCTTCACTGTTATTAATACTGGTCTTCGTAACGCTTCGCGAGATCTTCGATGTTCTCGGGCGGCCATGCCGGTACTTCCATACCGAGGTGCAGGCCCATGGAAGCGAGAACTTCCTTGATTTCGTTCAGCGACTTCCGGCCGAAGTTCGGCGTGCGCAGCATCTCTGCCTCGGTCTTCTGGATCAGATCGCCGATGTAAACGATGTTGTCGTTCTTCAGGCAGTTTGCCGAGCGGACCGAAAGCTCCAGCTCGTCGACCTTCTTGAGCAGCGCCGGGTTGAAGGCGAGCTCGGTGACGGCTTCCTCTTCGGCTTCCTTCTGCGGTTCGTCGAAGTTGACGAAAACGCCGAGCTGGTCCTGAAGGATGCGGGCAGCGAAAGCGACAGCGTCCTCACCGGTGACGGAACCATCGGTTTCGATGGTCATCAGCAGCTTGTCATAGTCGAGAACCTGGCCCTCACGGGTGTTTTCGACCTTGTAGGACACCTTCTTGACCGGCGAATAGAGGCTATCGACCGGGATGAGACCGATCGGTGCATCTTCCGCGCGGTTGCGCTCGGCCGGCACGTAACCCTTGCCGTTGTTGACCGTGAACTCCATACGGATTTCGGCTCCCTCGTCGAGGGTGCAGATCACGTGGTTGGGGTTCAGGATCTCAATGTCGCCGACCGTCTGGATGTCACCGGCGGTTACAACGCCCGGACCCTGCTTGCGGACAACCATGCGCTTGGCATCGTCGCCGTCCATCTTGATGGCGATTTCCTTGATGTTCAGGACGATGTCGGTGACATCTTCGCGAACGCCCGGGATAGACGAGAACTCGTGCAGAACGCCGTCGATCTGGACAGCCGTGACGGCTGCACCACGAAGCGACGACAGGAGAACGCGACGCAGAGCGTTGCCGAGCGTCAGGCCGAAGCCACGCTCAAGCGGCTCGGCGACGAGCGTCGCCTTGGTGCGGCCGGAGGAGGAGAATTCCACCTTGTTCGGCTTGATCAGTTCCTGCCAATTCTTCTGAATCATGATTTTACCTTCCGTTCGCCATCACCATTCAATCGTGACGGCCGAATATGAGAAGCACCGGGAAGGCGAATAAGCCTGCCCGGCAAAACGAAGAATGATTAGACGCGACGCTTCTTGCGCGGACGGCAGCCATTGTGCGGGATCGGGGTCACGTCGCGGATGGACGTGATCATGAAGCCGGCAGCCTGGAGGGCGCGCAGAGCGGATTCACGACCGGAGCCCGGACCGCAAACTTCAACTTCCAGCGTCTTCATGCCGTGTTCCTGAGCCTTCTTGGCGCAGTCTTCAGCAGCGATCTGGGCAGCGAACGGGGTCGACTTGCGCGAACCCTTGAAGCCCTTGGCACCAGCAGACGACCAGGCAATTGCGTTGCCCTGTGCGTCGGTGATGGTGATCATCGTGTTGTTGAAGGTCGAGTTGACGTGAGCAACGCCCGACGAGATATTTTTACGTTCGCGACGGCGAACGCGTGTGGCTTCCTTGGCCATGGTCTTCCTTTCAGTTGATCTAAGCACCGCCGTAATGCCAGCGGCTACACCAATCGCGGCAACAGGATGAAGGCAGTGGGCATCAGGTCACCCTGACGCCCACTGCCCTTTTCCGAATGCCGCGAAAAATTACTTCTTCTTACCAGCAATCGCCTTCGCCGGACCCTTGCGGGTGCGGGCGTTGGTGTGCGTGCGCTGACCGCGAACCGGCAGACCACGACGGTGGCGAAGGCCACGGTAGCAGCCGAGGTCCATCAAACGCTTGATGTTCATCGCGGTATCGCGACGCAGGTCACCTTCGACCTGGTAGTCGCGGTCGATGGTTTCGCGGATCTGAAGAACTTCAGCGTCGGTCAGCTGGTGAACGCGCTTGTCAGCCGGAAGACCGACCTTCTCCATGATTTCAGATGCGAACTTCGGTCCAATCCCGTGAATGTAGGTCAGCGCGATAACAACGCGCTTCGCAGTCGGGATGTTGACGCCAGCGATACGTGCCACGCCTATTCTCCTTGCTTCCAGTTGCCATCCGGCAAGTGGTGTCTCGTTACACGGCCCAAAGGGACCGCAATTACAATTCGGGTTCTCGACAAACCAAAACGATCGAACCCGGTCTCCCAGCGTTTTGGAAGAACGCGCCGATCGCAGTCATGTCGCGAGTTGGCGCGGTCTTTAGCGGAATCGGCTGCCAAAAGCAACCGGCCCCGCGAAGATTCTTGGACTGCCAGCCTCTAGAGCTTGGCGAGAATGGCCTCGATCTCGCCGGTGACGGCATCGATCTCACCCATGCCGTCGACCGAATGCAGCTTACCCTTGGCGTGGTAATAGCCGATCAGCGGCGAGGTTTCCTTGTAATAGGCCTGCAAGCGGGTGCGGACCGTATCACGGTTATCGTCGGGACGACGCTTGAAATGGGTCGAACCACACTTGTCGCAGACGCCATCCACCTTCGGCTTCAGGTTCTCGTCGTGATAACCGGCGCCACAGTTTGCGCAGGTGTAGCGGCCGGCGATTCGATCCGCCAGGATCTCGTCGTCGACGCGGATCTCGACGACTGCCGACAGATCGAGGTCCTTGCCCTTGAGCATCGCCTCGGTGGCATCCGCCTGGACGAGCGTCCGGGGAAAGCCATCGAGGATGAAGCCATTGGCACAGTCGGGCGCATCGATGCGCTCGGAGACGATGGCGATGACGATATCGTCGGAAACCAACTTGCCAGCATCCATGACGGCCTTGGCGCGCTTGCCGACCTCCGTGCCCGCGGATACCGCGGCACGGAGCATGTCACCGGTGGAGAGCTGCGGAATGCCGTGCTTCTCCACGATCCGCTGGGCCTGGGTTCCCTTCCCCGCGCCCGGCGGTCCTAACAGAATCAGTCTCATCGTCCCCTCTTTCCTCCACGCAACTTCGACTTCTTGATCAGGCCCTCATATTGCTGGGCGATCAGATGTCCCTGAACCTGTGCTACAGTATCAAGGGTCACGCTGACAACAATCAAAAGCGAAGTACCACCAAGGGCTAATGGGATCCCGGTGCGTGCGATGAGGATTTCGGGCAGTACGCAGACGAAAACGAGGTAGGCGGCGCCAACGACCGTAATACGGGTCAGCACGTAGTCGATGTACTCGGCAGTGCGCTCACCCGGGCGGATGCCGGGGATGAAGCCGCCATGCTTTTTCAAGTTGTCAGCCGTATCCTTCGGGTTGAAGACGATGGCCGTGTAGAAGAAGGCGAAGAAGGCGATCAACGCGCCGTAGAGCATCATATAGACCGGATGACCGTGCTGCAGAGCTGCGATCACCGTAGTCGCCCAGCCCGGAAGCTGGCTGTTGCCGGAGAAGCCGGCGGCTGTTGCCGGCAGGAGCAGAAGCGACGACGCAAAGATCGCCGGAATGACGCCTGCAGTGTTCAGCTTCAGCGGCAGGTGCGAGGTGTCGCCCTGGAACATGCGGTTGCCGACCTGACGCTTCGGATACTGGATCAGAAGACGGCGCTGAGCACGCTCGACGAAGACGATCAGCGCGATGACGGCGATGGCCACGAAGATGACGGTGAGAATCATCAGGGTGGACAGCGCGCCGGTGCGGCCGAGTTCAAGCGTCTGGGCGACAGCGGCCGGCAAACCGGCAGCGATGCCGGCGAAGATGATCAGCGAAATACCATTGCCGATGCCGCGCGAGGTGATCTGCTCACCGAGCCACATCAGGAACATGGTGCCGCCAAGCAGCGTCAGAACGGTCGAAATGCGGAAGAACCAGCCTGGATCGGCAACGATTCCCTGCCCCGATTCGAGACCGACGGCGATGCCGTAGGCCTGCAGCGTGCCGAGAAGCACGGTGCCGTAGCGGGTATACTGGTTGATGATCTTGCGGCCCTGCTCGCCCTCTTTCTTGAGCTGCTCGAGGGACGGCACGACCGACGTCATCAGCTGCACGATGATCGACGCGGAGATGTAGGGCATGATGCCCAGCGCGAAGATCGCCATGCGCTCGACGGCGCCACCGGCAAACATGTTGAAAAGACCGAGGATACCACCGGACTGGCCCTGGAAGGCCGCGGCATAAGCCTCCGGGTTGAGGCCGGGCAGCGGAATATGCGTGCCGAGGCGATAAACCAGCAATGCGGCCAGAGTGAACCACAGACGCTTCTTCAGATCTTCCGCCTTGGCGAAAGTCGAGAAGTTGAGGTTCGAGGCCAGTTGTTCCGCTGCAGAAGCCATAGAATTCTCCGCAAACCTAAACCGGCGACGGTAATCCGTCGAAACCGGAGGCTATTCGTTCAAACTGTTTTTAAGAAAACAGGGCGCGGGAGAAGTTGCGAACAACCGCATGCCTCACACTCGTGTTTTCCAGATGACCCGGAAGACGAAACGACGTCCATTCCGTCCTGGGATCGTGAGGCTCACATATGGGAGCAAAATCGCCCGGTGTGAAGCACCCCGGGCGATTGTCTTTCACTTATTCAGCGGCTTCCTTGGCTGCTTCGAGCAGCTTGATGGAACCGCCGGCCTTTTCGATCTTCTCGACGGCTGCCTTGGAGGCGCCGGCGACTTCGATCGTGACCTTGGCCTTCAGTTCGCCATCGGAGAGCACGCGCACGCCGTCCTTGGTGCGACGGATCACGCCGGCTGCCTTGAGCGAATCGGCATCAACCGTTGCCTTGGCGTCGAGCTTGCCAGCATCGATCGCGGTCTGAATACGGCCGAGCGAAACGGTGACGTATTCCGATGCGAAGATGTTGTTGAAGCCGCGCTTCGGCAGACGACGGTAGATAGGCATCTGACCGCCTTCGAAGCCGTTGATGGCAACGCCAGAACGAGCCTTCTGACCCTTGACGCCGCGACCACCGGTCTTGCCCTTGCCAGAACCGATACCGCGACCTACGCGGATACGTTCCTTGGAAGCGCCTTCGTTGTCTTTGATTTCATTCAGTTTCATGATGACTTCCCCCGTCTCACTTCTCGTCGACGACGCGAACGAGATGCTGGACAGCACGGATCATGCCACGAACGGAAGGTGTATCTTCCAGGGTGCGGACCCGGTGCATCTTGTTGAGGCCCAGACCAACCAGCGTTGCGCGCTGGACAGCCGGACGGCGAATAGGCGAACCGATCTGCTCGACCGTGATCGTCTTTGCTTCAGTCTTCTTCGTAGCCTTGGCCATGGATCAGACTCCTCTTATTCTTCAGCTGCGTTGCCAGAAGCAGCGCGGCGAGCCTGGAGGGTAGCATACTTCAGACCACGCTGAGCAGCGACGTCCTTCGGATGCACCTGGTGCTTCAGGGCGTCGAAGGTAGCGCGAACCATGTTGTACGGGTTCGACGAACCGGTCGACTTGGCGACAACGTCGGACATGCCGAGCGTTTCGAACACGGCGCGCATCGGACCACCGGCGATGATACCGGTACCGGCCTTGGCGGAGCGCAGCAGAACCTTGCCGGCGCCGTGGCGGCCATTGACGTCGTGATGCAGCGTACGGCCGTCACGCAGGGGAACGAAGATCAAGTCGCGCTTTGCAGCTTCGGTCGCCTTGCGGATGGCTTCCGGCACTTCACGTGCCTTGCCATGACCGAAGCCTACACGGCCCTTCTGGTCGCCGACGACGACGAGGGCTGCGAAGCCGAAACGACGGCCGCCCTTGACGACCTTGGCGACGCGGTTGATGGCGACCAGCTTGTCGACAAACTCGCTATCGCGCTCTTCACGGTTCTGACGGTCATCCCGCGAACCACGCTTTTCTTGTGCCATTGTCCTTTTCCTTTTTCTTTTCCGGGTGCAATCGGCAGATTACGCAAAGTTCCACCCTGCCCTGTCGGGTCAAGGTGGAATCCGGTGTGACCGGCATAAAGCCGGAAATCCACCCGGACGCAAGCCCGGGTGGAAATTAGTCTTAGAAGGTCAGACCACCTTCACGAGCCGCTTCGGCGAGAGCCTTGATGCGGCCGTGATAGATGAAGGCGCCACGGTCGAAGACAACTTCGTTCACGCCAGCCTTGACGGCGCGCTCGGCAACCAGCTTGCCAACGGCAGCAGCTGCTGCGATGTCGGCTCCGGTCTTGAGCTCGGCCTTCAGGCCACCATCGAGGGTCGAGGCAGCCGCGAGGGTCTTGCCAGCGACGTCGTCGATGATCTGAGCGTAGATGTTCTTCGAAGAGCGATGTACCGACAGACGCGGACGGCCATTTGCCACCGCCTTGATCTGACGCCGTACGCGGTTCGCACGGCGAACAAGTGCTTCTTTTCTGCTTGCCATTTCGCGCGATCCTTACTTCTTCTTGCCTTCTTTGCGGACGATCCGCTCTTCGGCATACTTGACGCCCTTGCCCTTGTAGGGCTCCGGACCGCGATATTCGCGGATCTCGGCAGCAACCTGGCCGACCTGCTGCTTGTTGATGCCGGACACGATGATTTCGGTCGGCTTCGGAACAGCAATCGAGATGCCGACCGGCGGCTCATAGACGACATCATGGCTGAAGCCGAGTGCCAGCTGCAGGTTCTTGCCCTGAAGCGACGCACGGTAACCAACGCCGTTGATTTCGAGCTTGCGCTCGTAACCGTCCTTAACACCCTTCAGGATGTTTTCGATCATCGTGCGGGACATGCCCCACTTCGAACGAGCATCCTTGGAGTCGTTGTTCGGCTGAACGACAACAGCGTTGTCTTCGAGCTTCACGGAGATTTCGTCGTTTGCGACGAAGAAAAGTTCACCCTTCGGACCCTTGACGGAGACCTTCTGGCCTTCGACAGAGGCGGTCACACCAGCCGGAACCGGAACGGGCTTCTTACCGATACGAGACATAGTTTTTATCCTGTCTGTTCGCTATGGAGATCCCCTGCCCGTCTTAGAAGACGGAGCAGAGTACCTCACCACCAACGTTCTGTTCGCGAGCCTGGTGATCGGCCATCACACCCTTCGGAGTCGAAAGGATGGTGATGCCGAGGCCGTTCGCGACCTGCGGGATGGACTTAACCGAGACATAAACTCGGCGGCCCGGCTTGGATACGCGGCCGATTTCGCGAATGACCGAAGAACCTTCGTAGTACTTCAGTTCGATCGTGATCTCGGACTTGCCATTGTCGTAATCGACCTGGCTGTAGCCACGGATGTAGCCTTCGGCCTGCAGAACGTCGAGAACGCGGGCACGGAGCTTGGAGGCCGGGGTGGTGACAGAGCTCTTGCGGCGAGCGGCACCATTCCGGATACGGGTGAGCATATCGCCCAACGGATCAGTCATCGTCATATTGGCGTCTCCTTACCAGCTCGACTTTACAACGCCCGGCACCTTGCCGGTGTTGCCAAGCTCACGAAGCGCGATACGCGACATTCCAAGCTTGCGGTAGAATGCACGCGGACGACCAGTGACTTCGCAACGGTTGCGAATACGGGTCTTGGAGCCATCGCGCGGCAGTTCTGCCAGCTTCAGGGTGGCCTTGAACCGCTCTTCAATCGAAAGAGACTGGTTCATGATGATCGCCTTGAGCCCGGCGCGCTTTGCGGCCTGGTTTGCGACGATCTTGCGGCGGCGCTTGTTCTTTTCAACTGCGCTTGTCTTCGCCATATTGAAGTTCCTCTTCTACGCTCGTCGTTACGGTTACTGACGGAACGGGAAGTTGAACTCTTTCAGAAGAGCCCGAGCTTCGTCGTCGTTGGTCGCCGTCGTGCAAACGATGATGTCCATGCCCCACATCTGATCAACCTTATCGTAGTTGATCTCCGGGAACACAATGTGCTCCTTGATGCCCATGGCGAAGTTGCCACGGCCGTCAAAGGACTTCGGGTTCAGGCCGCGGAAGTCGCGAACGCGCGGAAGCGCGATGTTGACCAGGCGGTCCAGGAACTCATACATGCGGGCGCCGCGCAGGGTGACCTTTGCGCCGATCGGCATGTGCTCGCGAACCTTGAAGCCAGCGATCGAGTTGCGGGCCTTGGTGATGACCGGCTTCTGGCCGGCGATCGCAGCAAGGTCAGCAGCAGCAACGGTGGGCTTCTTGGAGTCGGCAGTTGCCTCACCCACGCCCATGTTGATGACGATCTTGTCCAGCTTCGGGATCTGCATCTCGTTGGCGAAGGAGAACTGCTCCTGCATCGCCTTGCGGATGCGGTTTACGTATTCAACCTTGAGCCGCGGCTCGTACTTGGACTCAGCCATCGATCACTTCTCCCGAACGCTTGGCCACACGAACCTTCTTGCCGTCGACGACCTGGAAACCGACGCGGGTCGGCTTGCCGTCCTTGTCGACGATCGCGATGTTCGACAGATGGATCGAAGCTTCCTTGCTGATGATGCCGGCTTCCGCGGTCTGCGTCTGGCGCTGGTGGCGCTTGACAACATTGATGCCACGGACGACCGCACGGTCTTCCTTCGGCATGACCTGGAGGACTTCGCCCGAACGGCCCTTGTCCTTGCCAGCGAGTACGACGACCTTGTCGCCCTTACGAATCTTGTTCATCGCTCGTCGCTCCCTTACAGTACTTCCGGAGCCAGCGAGATGATCTTCATGTGGTTCTTGGCGCGAAGTTCGCGCGGAACCGGTCCGAAGATACGGGTGCCGATGGGCTCTTTCTTGTTGTCGATAAGAACAGCTGCGTTGTTATCGAATCTGATGACGCTGCCGTCGGCGCGACGGATGTCCTTGGCGGTGCGCACGACAACCGCCTTCATCACGTCACCCTTCTTCACGCGGCCGCGCGGAATGGCTTCCTTGATCGAAACGACAATGATGTCGCCGATGGAAGCGTACTTGCGCTTGGAGCCGCCCAGCACCTTGATGCACATGACACGACGTGCGCCGGAATTATCCGCCACGTCGAGGTTAGTCTGCATCTGAATCATGTCAGGTCGCCTTCTTGTTGTAACCCGAACGGTTGGGCCGAGGCCCCCTATTCCGGCTTATGATAAATTTCTGGTGTGCGCGGGAAGACAAATACAGGGTGGTTTCCCATATGGGACCTTCCGTGCGCTCAAAGCAAAAGAACGCCCGATTCCGAGCGTTCTCAGCCAGTGGCCTGCTTCATACAGATTTCTGCGCAAGGTGCAAGCCCTTGCGCAGGAAGTCCGTAAATTAAGCCTGGGCGGTGATAACCGTCCAGCACTTGTCCTTGGAGATCGGAGCGCATTCCTGGATGGAAACGACGTCACCGGTCTTGAACTGATTGTTTTCGTCATGTGCCTTGTACTTCTTGGACCGGCGAACGGTCTTCTGAAGCAGAGGATGGGCGAATCGACGCTCAACGCGAACAACGATGGTCTTGTCGTTCTTATCGCTGACAACTACGCCCTGCAGAATGCGTTTCGGCATATTTCTCGGTCCTTAGGCCTTGGCTTCTGCCGCCTTCTGGCGGGCAATGGTTTTCACGCGTGCGATGTCACGACGGACTTCCTGAATACGGGAAGACTTCTCGAGCTGGCCGGTGGCCTTCTGGAAGCGCAGGTTGAACTGCTCCTTCTTCAGCTTTGCAAGCTCGTCGTTCAGCTGGTCAGCGCTCATGGCGCGTACGTCTACGGCTTTCATCGACTTGATCCTCACTCTGCAATGCGCTGTACGAAGCGCGTCGTGACAGAGAGCTTGGCGGAACCGAGGCGGAGAGCCTCGCGCGCGATCTCTTCCGATACGCCGTCGATCTCGAACATGATACGGCCGGGCTTGACCTTGCATGCCCAGTATTCGACCGAACCCTTACCCTTACCCATACGAACTTCGGTCGGCTTGGCCGTGACCGGAACGTCAGGGAATACGCGGATCCACACGCGACCAGCACGCTTCATGTAGCGGGTGATCGCACGACGGGCTGCTTCAATTTCGCGAGCGTTCACGCGGTTCGGTTCCAGAGCCTTCAGGCCGAATTCACCGAATGCCAGATCAAAACCGCCCTTGGCGACGCCCTTGATGCGGCCCTTGAACTGCTTGCGGTACTTTGTACGCTTTGGCTGCAACATTTTCTTACTTCTCCGAGCTTATCTTTCGCCAGCGTTCAATCAAGCGTTCTCGCGGCGACGGTCGCCACGATCACCGCGTTCGCGGCTTGCGGGACCCTGGGCATCGCCCTCCATCGCACGGCGTTCCGATGCCATCGGATCGTGCTCGAGGATTTCGCCCTTGAAGATCCAGACCTTCACGCCGCAGATGCCGTATGCGGTTTCGGCTTCAGCCGTACCGTAATCGATGTCTGCACGCAGGGTGTGGAGCGGAACGCGACCTTCGCGGTACCATTCGGTACGAGCGATTTCCGCACCACCGAGACGGCCGGCGCAGGTGATCTTGATGCCTTCGGCACCGAGACGCATGGCCGACTGAACGGCGCGCTTCATGGCGCGACGGAATGCAATACGACGCTCGAGCTGCTGGGTGATCGACTGAGCAACGAGCGTTGCGTCGACTTCCGGCTTGCGCACTTCAACGATGTTGAGGTGGGTTTCCGAGTTGGTCATCGAGGAGATCTTCTTGCGAAGCTTCTCGATGTCTGCACCCTTCTTGCCGATGATCAGACCCGGGCGAGCCGAGTGGATCGTGACGCGGCACTTCTTGTGCGGACGCTCGATGACAACCTTGGCGATGCCGGCCTGCTTCAGCTCGTCCATCAGATACTTGCGGATCTTCAGGTCTTCGTGGAGCAGCTTGCCGTATTCGGCGTTGTCGGCGAACCAACGGCTATCCCAGGTGCGATTGATCCCGAGGCGGAAGCCAATCGGATTGATTTTCTGACCCATTATGCGGCCTCCCCTTTGGCTTCGACTTCACGCACCACGATGGTGAGGTGCGAGAACGGCTTTTCGATGCGCGATGCGCGGCCGCGGCCACGAGCGTGGAAACGCTTCATGGTGATCGACTTGCCAACATAGGCTTCGGCAACGACCAGCTGGTCGACGTCGAGGTCATGGTTGTTCTCGGCGTTGGCGATCGCAGACTCGAGAGTCTTGCGAACGGTTGCGGCGATACGCTTGCGGGAGAATTCCAGCTCAGCGAGAGCGCGCTCGACCTTCTTGCCGCGGATGAGCGCGGCAACCAGGTTGAGCTTCTGGGGGCTGACGCGGATCGTGCGGGCGACTGCCTGCGCTTCGTTGTCCTTGAGCCGGCGTTCGGTTTTAGCCTTGCCCATCGTTACTTCCTCTTCGCCTTCTTGTCCGCACCGTGACCGTAATAGGTCCGGGTGGGAGCGAATTCACCAAACTTGTGTCCGACCATGTCTTCGTTGACCGAGACGGGCACATGCTTCGAGCCGTTGTAAACGCCGAAGGTGAGACCTACGAACTGCGGCAGGATGGTAGAGCGACGGCTCCACATCTTGATCACTTCACTGCGGCCGGTCTCGCGAACCTTCTCAGCCTTCTTGAGAAGATAGCCGTCGACGAACGGGCCTTTCCATACTGAACGAGCCATTTCTGACTACCTCTCTTACTTCTTCTTCAGGTGGCGGGAACGCATGATGAACTTGTCAGTCGACTTGTTCGAGCGAGTCCGCTTGCCCTTGGTCGGCTTACCCCACGGGGAAACCGGGTGACGACCACCGGATGTGCGGCCTTCACCACCACCGTGCGGGTGGTCGACTGGGTTCATGACGACACCGCGGTTGTGCGGGGTCTTGCCGCGCCAACGGGTACGACCGGCCTTGCCGTCGTTGGTGTTGCCGTGGTCCGGGTTGGAAACGGCACCGATGGTTGCCAGGCAGGAGCCCGGAACCAGACGCTGCTCACCCGAGTTCAGGCGCAGGATTGCCATGCCGGCATCGCGGCCGACCAGCTGGACGTAGGTGCCAGCCGAACGTGCAATCTGACCGCCCTTGCCAGGCTTCATCTCGACGTTGTGGACGATCGAACCGACCGGGATGTACTGCAGCGGCATGGTGTTGCCGGGCTTTACGTCGACAGCCTTTTCCGATGCGATCACCTTGTCGCCGGCAGCGATGCGCTGCGGAGCAAGGATGTAGGCCTGCTCGCCGTCGGTGTAGGTGACGAGAGCGATAAAGGCCGAACGGTTCGGGTCGTATTCCAGGCGCTCGACGGTGCCTTCGACGTCGAACTTGCGACGCTTGAAGTCAACCAGACGATAGGTGCGCTTATGACCACCACCGATGAAGCGAGCGGTGATGCGACCGTAGTTGTTACGGCCACCGCTCTTCGAGAGACCTTCCGTCAGCGCCTTGACCGGCTTGCCCTTCCAGAGGCCAGAGCGGTCGACGATGACCAGCTGACGCTGGCTGGGGGTCGTCGGATTGTAGCTTTTCAATGCCATTGTTCTTGTTCCCTACCTCAGACGCCCGTCGACACGTCGATGGACTGACCTTCGGCGAGCGTCACGACGGCTTTCTTGACGTCCTTCTGCTTGCCGGCGAAGCCGCGGAAACGCTTGGTCTTGCCCTTGCGGACGAGCGTATTGACGGCGGTGACCTTGACGCCGAAGAGGGCTTCGACAGCAGCCTTGATTTCCGGCTTGCTTGCACCCTTGGCGACGTTGAAGACGACCTGGTTGAACTCAGACACCATGGTCGACTTTTCCGTGATCGACGGAGATACGATCACATCATAGTGGCGAAGATCCGTCATTTGAACCGCTCCTCCAGAGCTTCCACCGCAGCCTTGGAAAGCACGAGCTTGCCACGGCGCAGGATGTCATAAACGTTGATGCCCTGAACCGGCAGAACATCGATGTTCGGGATGTTCGAAGCGGCGAGCTTGAAGTTGCTGTCGATTTCGGCGCCGCCGATGACGAGAGCGTTGGTGAGGCCGAGCGAGGCGAAGCTACCGACGAGCAGCTTGGTCTTGGCTTCAGCCGCAACCAGGTTGTCGACGATGATCACGTCTTCCGACTTCATCTTGGCAGAGAGAGCGTGGCGCAGAGCGAGCGCACGAACCTTCTTCGGCAGATCATGAGCGTGGCTGCGAACAACCGGGCCATGAGCCTTACCACCGCCGCGGAACTGCGGAGCGCGGGCCGAATGGTGACGAGCACGACCGGTGCCCTTCTGCTTGTACATCTTGGAGCCAGTGCGGGAAACTTCCGAACGGCCCTTGGTCTTGTGCGTACCGGCGCGCTTCTTGGCGAGCTGGTAGCGGATCATGCGAGCGATCAGGTCTTCGCGGGGCTCAAGGCCGAAGATTTCGTCCGACAGAGAAAGCTTGCCGGCGTCCTTGCCCTCGAGGGTCTTGACGTTCAATTCCATGTGCTTGGCTCCCTTACTTCGCCGACTTCACGGCGTCGCGGACGATGATCCAGGAACCCTTGGAGCCGGGAACGGCGCCCTTCACAAGGATAAGACCACGATCTTCATCGGTCGAAACGACTTCGAGGTTCTGGGTGGTGACGCGCGTCTGGCCCATGTGACCAGCCATGCGCTTGCCCTTCCAGACCTTGCCCGGATCCTGGTTCGAACCGGTCGAACCATGCGAGCGGTGCGAAACGGAAACACCGTGGGTCGCACGAAGACCACCGAAGTTGTGACGCTTCATGGCACCGGCGAAACCCTTACCGATCGTCGTGCCCGTGACGTCGACCAGCTGGCCGGCTTCAAAATGGCTCGCGGTCAGCTGTGCGCCGACATCGATGAGGTTGTCTTCGGAAACGCGGAATTCAACGAGCTTGGCCTTGGGCTCAACGCTCGCAGCTGCGAAGTGACCACGAAGGCCCTTCGACGTGTTCTTGACCTTCGACGTACCGGCACCGAGCTGAAGCGCGACATAGCCGTTCTTGTCGGCCGTGCGCTGAGCCACGACCTGTACGTTATCCAGACGCAGAACTGTTACCGGGATATGTTCGCCGGCGTCGTTATAGACGCGGGTCATTCCCACTTTCTGTGCAATCACACCTGAACGCATTGGTTCATTCCTCTTGAGAGTCGCGGCCGGGAAAAGTGATCCAGGCCTTTCCTCTTTGTTTAAGGATTCCACTCAGGCCCTTCCGAACCATCGGGTTTCCCGTTTCGAGAAGTCGTTGGCAGGTCTTGCCACGTACCTTCCTTGTTATTACGGCTCTCGCCGGAATTTCTTCTTAGAGCTTGATCTCGACGTCAACGCCGGCAGCCAGGTCGAGCTTCATCAGCGCGTCCACGGTCTGCGGGGTCGGGTCTACGATGTCGAGCAGGCGCTTATGCGTGCGCATTTCGAACTGTTCGCGGCTCTTCTTGTCGACGTGCGGCGAACGGTTGACGGTAAATTTTTCAATGCGTGTCGGGAGCGGTACCGGGCCGCGAACGCTTGCACCGGTGCGCTTTGCCGTCTGCACGATCTCGCGCGTGGAGGCATCGAGAACCCGGTGATCAAACGCCTTCAGGCGGATGCGGATATTCTGGCCGTTCATTCGACTTGTCCTTGTTTCTTTTCTTGCGTCCCGCATACGCAGAGACAGTGAATTACCATGACTGGCCGGCCCCTAATTTTCAAAAATCACAGCAGCACCGCGGGGTGCCCCTGTCACTCTCTTCATTCATGAGGAGCCCTGCCGAACTCAGCCCGTCACCAGGCCTTGAAATCTGCAGCGCTGAGAACCCCGGTGCAAATCACCGTGCGATTCTGATCGTGGCCGGCGACATACACCGCAATCGGCCTCTCGTCAATCCGCCCGACTGGACGAATTGGCGACATGCGCGCTGTCTGCATGACTGGCTTGCACCAATCAACAGACGGAAACGAAAAGCGGCCCCGGGCTTGTGGCCCAGGGCCGCCATCTCAATCGATTACTCGATGATCGAAGCGACGATGCCGGCGCCGACGGTACGGCCGCCTTCGCGGATAGCGAAGCGCAGCTTTTCTTCCATCGCGATCGGAACGATCAGCTCGACTTCAACCGTGACGTTGT
>NZ_LJIB01000028.1:0-35800 GCF_001295785.1 Rhizobium sp. AAP116 | reverse complement strand
TGAGCCGCCGCCAACCCAACGCACAAAGGAATATAACCATGAAGACCATCATCTCTGCAGCCCTGATCACCCTCGCAGCCGGTTCGGCAGCCTTCGCTTCCGTCCAGCCGATTCCGGGCTCGATCACCTATGACAACGCAAACGTTCAGCTGGAAAAGGCACCTGTTGGTTCGACCTTCTTCCACACCTTCGCAAACGGTGACGGCCGCGACGTTCGCGAAGTTTACAAGGTCAATGCCGACAAGTCGGTGACCCTCGTCACCCGCACAGTTTCCAACGCTTCCTGATCCAAGGGTGCGTGGTGGGCCTCGGGGCATCAGTCCCGGGGCCTTTTTTTTGCGTCTGTAGGATTGGTGCGCGGCGCCCGAGGCTCGTCCCGGTCAATGGGGAGGTTCGCTGACCTCGCCTGCGGCATCTGCAAGGCTCGTCGAGAGCAGCACGGCCCGGGTTTCATCGGCGACACGCGCGAAGACGCGGCGGATCTCGCAATCGTTTTCGCCGTCGCAATCCTCGCAGCGGCGATAGGCTGTCAGTGACAGGCAGGGCAGAGGTGCCACCGGACCATCGATCAGGCGCAGCACTTCGCCATAGGTGATGTCGTTGGCCGGGCGCAGCAGGAGATAGCCGCCCTGCTTGCCACGCCGGCTTTCGACCATGCCGCCGCGCTTCAGGTCGAGCATGATCTGCTCGAGGAATTTCTTCGGGATCTTTTGTTTGTCGGCAATATCAGGGATCTGGATCGGCTCGCCCGGCTCGGCGCGGGCGAGAAGCGTCAGCGCCCTTAGCGCATATTTGGCTTTCTGTGTGATCATCGAGCGTCAAAGTCTGCCAGAACCGGTGCCACAAACATGGGTCCGGCCATAGCGTAATTTGCCATGGCATTCCATGGATCATTTGAGCCCTGCGGCACGAATTGCCGCGATATCGGCGCGCAAGAGAGATATTTGCTCTTTGTCTCCGCCTCGGCGCATGTCGATTTCTGTCCGTCCCCCCGCTCATGCCGGATAATGGCACCACTGAGCAGGGACCCTATGATGACCATCAACACCTCCGCAGATCTGGCCAGGGCACTGGACCAGCAACTCGCATCGGCAGACCTCACCGAACGCCTGCGTATCGTTTCAGCTCTCGATGGCCGCGCCGTCTTCACCACGTCGCTCGGCATCGAGGACCAGGTGATCACGGCGGCGATCGGGCTTGGCCAGCTGCCGATCGATGTCTCGACGCTGGAGACGGGGCGACTTTTCAAGGAGACGGTCGAGTTGATCGCCGAGACTGAAGAACGCTTCGGGATTTCGATCAAGCGCTTTTATCCGCGCCAGGACGATATCGACGCCTATGCGGCAAAGTTCGGGTTGAACGGCTTTTACGAAAGCGTCGAAGCCCGCCATGCCTGCTGTCATGTGCGCAAGCTGGTGCCTTTGGCGGAGGCGCTCACCGGCGCCCGCTTCTGGATCACCGGCTTGCGCCGCTCCCAGTCCGGCAACCGTGCGGCCACGCCCTTTGCCGAATATGACGCCGAGCGCGACCTGATCAAGGTGAACCCGCTGGCCGACTGGTCGCTCGACGACATCAACGCTTACGTCGAGACCGAGAGCGTGCCGGTCAACCCGCTGCATGCCAGAGGTTACCCCTCGATCGGCTGTGAACCCTGCACCCGGGCGATCAAGCCCGGCGAGCCGGAGCGCGCCGGGCGCTGGTGGTGGGAGAATGACGAGAAGCGGGAATGCGGGCTGCACGTTCCGGAGGCGGCAGCGTCTTCGGTGCCGACGCCGGCTTGAACAACTGAATGCCCTTGGATTTGCCCCTCATCCCCCTGCCGGGACCTTCTCCCCGCAAGCGGGGAGAAGGGGATAGCCGCAGACGGCGCCACAAGGCTCTTCTCCCCGTTCACGGGGAGAAGGTGGCGGCAGCTCAGGCGCAACTTGTTGCGCCGGGGATGAGGGGCAACCCCAAAAGACACATGCGGGCGGAAGCTCAAAGGAAGAAAAATGCACGTACACACATCCGAATTTGATCCGCATTCCAAGGATCCCGTCACCAAGCCGCCGCTTGATCCGCATCTGAAGGCGCTGGAGAATGAGGCCATCTATATCTTCCGCGAAGTGGCGGCCGAGTTCGAAAAGCCGGTCATGCTCTATTCGATCGGCAAGGATAGTTCGGTGCTCTTGCATCTGGCGCGCAAGGCCTTCTTCCCCGGCCGCGTGCCCTTCCCGCTGTTGCACATCGACACCGGCTGGAAATTCCCCGAGATGATCGCGTTTCGCGATGCGACTGCTGAGAAGTTCGATCTCGACCTGATCGTGCACACCAATCCGCGCGGCAAGCAAGAAGGCATCGGCCCATTCAGCCATGGCTCGTCCTATCATACCGACGTGATGAAGACGGAAGCGCTGCGCCAGGCGCTCGATGCCGGCAAGTATGACGCGGCCTTTGGCGGCGCGCGCCGCGACGAGGAAGCGAGCCGAGCCAAGGAGCGCATCTATTCCTTCCGCACGCCCGACCACAAATGGGATCCGCGCAACCAGCGTCCGGAACTCTGGAACATCTATAACGGCATGATCCGCCGGGGTGAAAGCGTGCGCGCCTTCCCGCTGTCGAACTGGACCGAAGTCGACATCTGGCGCTACATCCAGGCCGAAAACATCGAGCTGCCGCCGCTCTACTATGCGAAGAGCCAAAAGTATGTGGAGCGCGACGGCATGCTGATGTGGGCGGAAGATCCCCGCTTCGAGCCGCTGCCGGGCGAACAGATCCAGGAAGGAAACCTACGCTTCCGCACGCTCGGTTGCTGGCCGCTGACCGGCGGCATCCGCTCCAATGCGACCACCCTCGACGAGGTAATCGCCGAACTCGAAATCGCCACCGTCTCCGAACGCCAGGGCCGCGCCATCGACCGCGACCAGTCCGGCTCGATGGAAAAGAAGAAGCGCGAAGGATATTTCTGAGATGACCGCAGCTGCCAATACCGCCCTCGCCTCCGAGGCAACCCAAACCGAAGCCGCACCCGTCATCCGCGACTCGCGTCCCCTTCGCCTGATCACCTGCGGCTCCGTCGATGACGGCAAGTCGACGCTGATCGGTCGCCTGCTCTGGGATACCAAGGCCGTCAAGGAAGACCAGGCGGCGACGCTGCGCCGCGATTCCGGGAGCCAAAACGATCTCGGCCTGCCCGACTTCGCGCTGCTGCTCGACGGTCTGCAGGCCGAACGCGAACAGGGCATCACCATCGATGTCGCCTATCGCTATTTCGCCACCGATCGCCGCTCCTTCATCGTGGCCGACACCCCCGGCCATGAGCAGTATACCCGCAACATGGCAACCGGCGCCTCGACGGCGGATCTTGCGATCCTTCTGGTTGACGCCCGCGCCGGCCTGCTCGAACAGACCCGCCGCCATGCCACCATCGCCTCGCTGATGGGCATCAAGCAGTTCGTGCTGGCGGTGAACAAGTTCGACCTCGTCTCATACGACAAGGCCGTGTTCGACCAGATCAGCACCGAGTTCAAGGCTCTGGCGCTGACGCTCGGCGTGCGCCAGGTGACCGCGATCCCGATGTCGGCGCTGAAGGGCGAGAACGTCGTCTATTCCGGCCGCTCGGTGATCCCGTGGTACGAAGGCCCGACACTGGTCGAGACGCTTGAACTCGCCACGTTGCGCTCCGGCCAGTCGACCGGCTTCCGCCTGCCCGTCCAGCGCGTCTCGCGTCCGGGCGAGAGCTTCCGTGGCTATCAGGGCACGGTTGCCGGCGGTGCGGTGAAGCCCGGCGACAGTGTCGCCATCCTTCCATCCGGGCAGATCGCCAACGTCAAGCAGATTGTCACCTTCGACCTCGTGCGCAATGCCGCCGTTTCAGGCGATGCGATCACGCTGGTGCTCGACCGGCAGGTGGACGTGGCGCGTGGCGACATGATCGTTTCGCTCGACGCCCAGCCGCAGACGGGGCTTGCCTTCGACGCACAGATCGTCGCCCTGCAGCCGGATGGCATCGTGCCGGGTAAGCGCTACTGGCTGAAAGCCGGCTCGCGGCGCCAGCGCGTGCAGGTCCAGCCTGTGCAGCAGCTCGACCTCAAGTCCGGCAAGTGGCAGGCGGCCGAGATGCTGCAGATGAACGCGATCGGCAAGGTGCAGCTTGCCTTCGACGAAACCGCGATCTTCGATCCTTATGAGCTCAACCGCGGCACCGGCGCCTTCATCCTGATCGATCCTGATACCAACAACACGGTGGCCGGCGGCATGATTAGCGCCAAGCGCACCGAACTTAGCGGGCTCAACGCCCATGAGGGGCGCGTGATCCTGTCGCTGCCGGCAGATCTTGCAGAACAGCTGCTGGCAACCGAATTGCTCGCCAGCCGCCGCGACGAAGTCGAGACACGCCGTGTCACGACGAGCGCCGCCCGTCAGCTGCTGGATGATATCGACGGCTGACAGGCAGACCAGGCCACACGGTCGCACCGATACCGAACGGCTCGCCTTGCGCGGGCCGTTTGCGTTTCAAGTCGCGACAGCCAGCCCGCTTTCCTTCCTGAAATGCCACGCTAATATGTGCTGCAAATCAGCTAGGGGTGGGCATGCATCGCAACAGGCAGCAGGAGAGGGAAGTGCTGATTGGCCTGGCCGAAACACTTGCCACGAGCGGGATCTCGAAACTGCTGCTGCATGCCTGGGAGCGGCGCTATGGACTTGAGCCTACGGAGCGCAGCCCCACGGGACGGCGTTTCTACACCCGCGAACAGGTGGAACGGCTACGGCTGTTGAAGACCTGCAGCGACGGCGGCCACCGGATCAGCTCGCTCGTGCCATTGTCCAACGAGGCCTTGTCGCGGCTCGAATGCGAACTGGCGGGCCGGCGAACCATTTCGGAGATCATCGAAGCGATAAAGGACATGGACAGTGATCGTCTGCAGGCGCTCTTGCAGGCACGCGCTGAAACCGAAGCGCCCGAAGATTTCATTCGCGTCACCGCGCTGCCGCTGATGCGCGAAGTCGGCTCGAAATGGGCCGCCGGCGAGGTCTCGATCGCGGCGGAGCATATGACGACAGCGTATATCAAGCGCGTCCTCGGCGGGCTCTTCGACCGATGTCCGATGCCGTCACCTGACGCGCCGCGCCTGATCGCCACGACCCCGGAAAAGGAAGATCACGACGTCGGAGCGCTGGTCGTGACCCTGCTCGCGCGGCTCAGGGGCTGGAACGCGCTGTTTCTCGGCGCGAGCCTGCCGGCCAGAGACATCGCCGATGCGGCCCGTCGGCGTGAGGTCGTCTGCGTCTGCCTGAGTGCGCTTGTCGGACGCAGGGCGACTTTGCAGCTCCATCTCGAGACGCTGCGATCGTCGCTTTCGCCCTATATCGACATCTGGATCGGCGGCGCGGCCTACGGGAACCTCCCTCCGATCACCGGCGTCTCCTTCATGTCGAACATGGATGTCTTCCTGGAGGCGCTGGCAACGGCGGCCCCGGCCCTTCAAAAGGCTGAGTGAGCGCACTCGTCAATCTCGCCTCGGGTTCCCCTCGTTGTGGCTCCTGTTCGCGACAGTACGCGTTGGTAGTTCTTCGCTGGTCCTCCGACCTGTCATCCCCTGCCCCGTCCGCGCCGCTTCAAGGCTTGCTCGGCCCAGGGCACTACAAAAAATCGCATGAAAGGTAGACAGGGCGCTTGTATTTTAGCTCTTCATTTATTTCTTGCATGCATTTTTTCCGCCTCTAATTTTCGCGGATGCGCTGCAGGCCAATGTCATGGTCGCGGACGCCAATCTCAACGTCACCTATATGAACCCTGCGGTCATGGACCTGCTGAAGGAAGCCGAAGCCGACCTGAAGAAGGAGTTGCCGAAGTTCAGTGTTGCGACCCTGATCGGCAGCAATATCGACGTCTTCCACAAGAACCCCTCGCATCAGCGCAACATGCTGGCCGCGCTGAAGAACCGCCACAGCGCAACGATCACCGTCGGCACCCGGGTGTTCGACCTGCTCGTCACGCCGTTGAAGCATGGCGCGAAAACGGTCGGGTTCGTGGTCGAATGGGCCGACGCAAAGGCACGTCTTCTGAATGTCGACTATGCGGCCCAGATCGCGGCGATCTCCCGCTCCCAGGCGATCATCGAATTGTCTGTCGATGGCAAGATCATGAGCGTCAATCAGAACTTCTTCAACATGATGGGCTATTCGCCGACGGAAATCATCGGACAGCATCACAGCATGCTCGTCGACAAGCCGCATGCAAATTCCGAGGACGACAAGACGTTCTGGCAGAGGCTGCGTGATGGCCAATATATCGCCGCCGAATTCCCGCGCATGATGAAGGACGGCAAGAAGGTGATCATGTCCGCCTCCTACAATCCGATCCTCGACATCCATGGCAAGGTGGTGAAGGTGGTCAAGTTCGCGACCGACGCGACGGCACGCGTCCGGACCGTGAGCTCGCTCAGGGACGCGCTGAAGCGGCTCTGTTCCGGTGACTTCGGCTTCCAGCTGACCGAGCCGTTTGCCGACGAGATCGCCTTCCAGACCAACCTGCTGGCGCTGAATGCCGGCGTCGAGGCAGCGCGCGCCGGTGAAGCCGGCCGTGGATTTGCCGTCGTTGCCCAGGAAGTTCGCGAGCTCGCACAACGTTCGGCAAAGGCGGCGAAGGAGATCAAGGATCTCATCCAGAACTCGGCAAGCGAGGTGGCCTCAGGGGTCAAGCTGGTCAGCGATACCGGTGGGGCACTGAAATCGATCAGTCAGCTCATCGTCGAGATCAACGACCATGTCGTTGCCATTTCGACGGCGGCGCGCGAACAGTCGTCCGGTCTGGTCGAGGTCAACAGCGCCGTGAACGGCATGGACCAGATGACCCGGCAGAACGCGGCGATGGTCGAGGAAAGCAGTGCTGCCGCCTCGACGCTGTCGACGGAAACACACAAGCTGCGCGGCATGATCGGGCAGTTCAATCTCGGCAACCAGCAGTCCGGCGCGGCTTCCTTCCGGATGAACCGGGCCGCCTGAGCGGCTCAGACACACGTGCCCGCGCGGCCGACCCTGGTGTCATCCGTCGCGGGCCGTCGATCCGCGCGACACGAGCTGGTAGCCGAGATCGACGACCTTTGCCGGATAGGCGCCCGATCCGGAGGCGCGGATGATCATGTCCACGGCACGATAGCCGATCTCGTAACGGGGAACGCGCACCGACGTGATCGCCGGGAAGGCAAAGCCGGCATATTCGAGATCGTTGAAGCCGCAGATGCCGAAATCATCGGGGACGCCGAGACCGCGCCTCTGGCATTCGAACAACGCGCCGAGCGCAATGTCGTCATTGTGGCAAAAGGCGGCATCGGCATCCGGAAACTCGCTCCTCAGCCGATCCAGCAAATGACAGCCGAGACCAACGCTCGTGCTGCTGTCGATCGAGAGCACGAGGGCCGGATCATAAAGCCCGGCTTCCTCCAGCACGGCCTGAAAGCCCTCCTGTCGGCGCCGGGCACGAAAATCCCAGGCCCCCCCCAGCATGGCAATGCGTCTGTAGCCCTTCGCCAGCAGATGCCGCGTCGCCGTCTCTGCGGCCAGACGGTGGTCGATCCCAACCGCCATATCCGTCGGCTGACGGCTGATATCCATGATCTCGACAACGGGGCACGGCGCGCGACGCAGGAGATCGTCGATCGCGGGGTCGCCGATCTGGCCGACATGGATGAGGCCGGCGGGGTTCTGTGACATGAAGAAGCGCAGCTGGTGCAGCTGATCTTCGCTGTCGCTGTCTGCGCTGGCATATTGAATGCGCAGATCGGAGGGACGAACGCGATCTTCGATACCGCGGATCAGGGCGAGGAAGGCGTGGCTGGTCAGGCCGGGCGAGAGCACGCCAACGAGACCGCTGTTCTTGCTGGCAAGGGCACGGGCCGCGAGATCGGGCACGTAGCCCATCTCTTCGACAACCTTGAGGATCGTGTCCCGCAGTTGCGGCGAGACCTTTTCGGGATCGCGCAAGGCGCGGGAGACGGTGATCGCGCTGACACCGGCCCTTTGGGCCACATCCGATAGGGTCACCTTGTACTGGCGCTGACGACGTTTTCTCGTCCCTGGGATCACGCTCACCCGACCATCCCGATTGCAATCAATGGTGGCATTTTCAGCCGGGCCGATCCCTGCCTGCGTCGCCGAATACAATTCAAGATAGACTAATCTGCGTTCCTCAGCAATGACTTACTGAGGCAATCCCCATCTGGGAGCGAAATGGGAGATGCGTATCCACTACCACTGTTTGCAGGATATACAACTTGACCGGGCTAGAGATACAGCAAGCCGACGCCGCACATCGTCTACTGGGCAGCCTATTATGGGGGACAAGCGGGGGAAATTTCGGGAAATCAAACTGGTCGGAGTGGAGTGATTCGAACACTCGACCCCCACGTCCCGAACGTGGTGCGCTACCAGACTGCGCTACACTCCGTGACCAGCGGCGCTTCTATAGACCAGCGATTTTCGTTGCACAAGCAGGGAAACGCAAAAAGCGGCGAGAAAGTTGAAGTTTTCGTGACGTGAACTTCATGCTGCTGAATTCATTGGCTTAATTGTCGATGATCGACAGCTGTCCGCAAGGCTGCGGGGATCGTCTGGCGCTGGAGCGGCGCGCCGTTGCGGGCAAGTCACCGTCGTAAAAATTGCGTCGCACAAGGAGCCACGACCATTTCGTCCGTGCCGGTTTCGCAGTAAAGCAGGTGTGGGCCGAATGCGCCCGGCGGCATGGCGCCGACGACGGCCCTCATGGGGTTCAAGGGACAGTGACAATGAATTTGCTGAAAAGCACGACGACGGGATTGATCGCAGCGCTTTGCCTGGCTGCTGCAGGCTGCACGACGGTGGGTGGAGCACCGACGAACGAGATCGAAACGCGCTGGAACGGCCAACAGGCAGGCGCCTTCTTCGCCAAGTTCGGACCGCCCGTCTCGGATGCGGCCTCCGGTTCGGCGACGCTCTATACCTGGCGCGGTGGCTTCAAGACCCGGGTCGTGCCGGCGACATACGAGGATCTCGGCGACGGCAAGAGGGGCAAGCTTCTCACCCGCGCGCGCACCGAATATCTGCGCTGCGAGGTCCAGCTCACGGTCTCTTCCGACTATATCATCCGCAGCGTTCGCACGGTCGTCGACCGGCCGGGCACAAATGGCGGCAAGAGCTATTGCGCGGAATTCCTGACGGCAAGCTGATACCCCCCGCGCGCTTCAGAAAATGGAAAAGCCTCCCGCCAGCATGGCGTGGAGGCTTTTTGTTTCCAGGTCCGGTCCAACCGGACGGGCTTCGTGGCATGCGCCGTGCACCAATCGCCGCCGGGGCCTCATGCCCTCTGAACACCCGGTCTATGGCGTGCGCGGGAGGACGCCGTGGATGACGCCCTCCCCGATACGCAATACAGAAACCGAGCGCTTCGCGACGCACTACCTTGGTGGAAGCGCATTCTTTATAGGGAGATCAAGGTTAACAGTTACCTTACAACCGGCAGAATTTATGGTTAATTTTCAGTGACCTAGCCGCCAAGAGAAATGCCGCGCCCGCGGGGCTCCGCTCCCTTGCAAAAAGCCTTGAAAACCAGGGGCAGCAGCGTTTCGTGATCATGTGCGCACTTGACGATGTTCTTGTTTTGTTCAAGATCGCAGTCATGACCCAGACGATCGATACCCTTGGAAAAGCGCTTCGCCACAACATGCTGGTGGTTGCCACCTGTCGTGAATGTCAGAACCAGGGTCGGTTTCTGGCCAAGGATCTCGCCAGCTTCTACGGCCACGGCCGCGACCCGTTCTCGCTCAAGTTCCGCTGCAAGCAGTGCGACACGCGAAACTGCAAGATCACCCTGATGGACAACCCTTACGACCGCACGCCGGAGACCATCGTCTGGCGCCCGGTCAAGGTGAAGCTGTAAGTTAAGGGGTCTTTCCGACCTGCCACAGTTTTGGAAGGAAGCCTAACGCAGATCCGGATAGCCCGCTGCGATCGCTGCCTGTTCATGCGCGAGCAGGATGTCGTAGGCGCTCTCGTGCAGCACGACCACCTCCTTAAGCCCAAGCGTCTGACGGACACCTCCGAGTTCGGGTGCAGCGATGGCGGCCTTCAGTGCGGCGCGGAGCAAGGCGATCTCATGATCCGAGGCAGACAGCCTGGTGATGAAAGGCAGATTGGGTCCGCGTGGGGTTTCAGTGAGGATGACAAGGCCTTCGATCTCTTCCGGGGCATGGCGGCGCAGGAGATCATAGGTGATGCAGTCGATCGCCGCGAGATCGGCCTGACCATTTCGCACGGCCTCGATGCTCGCGAGATGGCCGCCGGTCTCGAGGATGTCGGCGAAGAAGGCGCGACCGCCGGCATGCGGGGCAATTGCCGCGCGCAGCAGATTGTAGCCGGAATTGCTGCCGGTTTCGTTGATCGCAGTCCTCAGTCCCCGGCAGGCCGCAAGGTCTGTTGGTGCGCCCCTCTCGCGGGCGACGATGAAACTGCACATGTCAGCGCCGGAGCAGCCCGGGGCCTCGTAGACCGGGGTGGCGACAAGCCGGACACTGCCCTTCAGATGTTTGACGAAGGGGAAGCCGCAGGTCTGGGCAAGCACGAGGCGCGGATCGAGCCAGGCCTCGTGGTGGGGCAAGGCCTCGTCCAGGATCTCGGGCAGGCCGGCCATGCCTGCACTGCGCAGATGGTCGCGCAGGAAGGCCCAGAGCACCCGCTGCGCCTCCGCCACCACGGATGGCGCGACATACATCCGAAGGCTTACGAGCCTGGTGTCAGAGGCCGCTGTCAGGAGTGCCTCGGATGGGTCGGGCGGTCGTGTTGCCGGAAGAGGAAACGGCGCGCGACATCGAAATAGCCGCGATAGACCAGACCACCGTTCAGCCGCACGAGGAAATCGCGGTGGCGCTCATAGATGCCGGGGAGCATGTACCAGGGCAGCGCCGGCACGCGGTGATGCAGCACATGCAGGTTGTTGTAGAGGAAGAGCAGGCCGAAGAGCGGGCTTTTCTCGACGATCGCCGTGCGCTCCTCGTGATTGTCGGCAAAGCGGTGTTCGGCATAGGAGCGCAGACGAGACAGCGCCGTGCCGCAATAGACGAAGCCGAAGAAGAAGAGCAGGAAAGGCATGTCGCAGACGACGAGCACCCACCAGAGCACGATGGCCACACCGACACCATGCCAGGCCCAGAGGCGCCGGCTGTCGCCCTCGCCGCGGATCACCTTGATCGCCTCATGCCAGAGGAAGGAGGCGAGGATGATGGCCGGACCAACCGTCAGGCGGCCGATCAGGGTCAGATTGAACTCCCGCAGCGTGCGACCAGCCCAGCCGAAGCGGTCCCAGTCCTTGGCGGTGAAGTAATAGGATTCCGGATCCTCGATCGGATCGGTCAGATGCTCGTCGCGGTGATGGGCGAGATGGCTTGCCTTGTAGACATGATAGGGCAGCCACAGCGAAATCGGCGGGACGCCGATCGCATCATTGATCAGGTCGTGGCGGGTCGGATGATGGTGGATCACCTCATGCTGCAGCGACCCGTGCCAGGCAATCAACCAGGCTCCCAATGGCACGAGGATCAGAAGCGGAATGTCGCGCCAGAAATAAGTGAGGGCGATAAATCCCCCGTAGATCAAAAAGGCCAATGCGACGGTCGGCCATTCGATGCGCGCAATGCGCGGTATTACGATCTCACCCTCGGCAAGATGTGCCATGCAGTCCCCATAGACGAATCCCCTATGGACGTTCAGAGTAACTGTGTCCTTGCAGGCCTGATAGAATAAAAGCGGCAGAAAATGACGCGATATGATCACAAAGCGGCGGAAATCGGCAAAAAGCGCAGATCCAGCCTCGGCGGGCGACTCCTTTGATGGGTTGCGAGCAAGTCAACCGCATCCCGACATCTCCCGCGATTGAAACCATCTGGTGAATGGGATAAGCGAAAGCTTCATTCCATACTCAGATTTTAATCCGGTGACATCGAACGCCCCATGGCTGCAGAAACCAAGAGCCATCTTGAGGTTTTCCTCGAGAACAGAACGGCCCTGGTGAGCTATGCCGCCCGGCTTCTGGGTTCGCGTGACCAGGCGGAAGACATCGTGCAGGATGCCTTTCTGCGGTTGAAGCCGGAGGATGGCGTCGGCTATGCGCCGCGCCAGATCCTCGCCTATCTCTACAGCATCGTGCGCAATCTCGCCTTCGATCAGTTGAAGCGGCGCAATGTCGAGACGCGCGGGCGCGATATCGATCCGCCCTTCTGGATCCTGCCGCAAGATCCGGGCTCGCCCGAAGAGACGGTTCTTTTTGCCGACCAGGCCCGCGTCGCCCGTGAGGCGCTGGAGGGGCTGCCTGCGGATATGCGCCGGGCGATCGAACTTTACCGCATCGAAGGCTGGACGCTGGAGGCGATTGCGGGCGAACTCGGGATCTCGGTTGCGACCGCCCATCGGCTGATCCGCAGCGGCATGGTCAAGATCGCGCTCTCCATGGATCGGGCGAGCCATTGATGGGGGCGACACGGAAAAATGCCGGGGGCAAGATGAAAAAAAGCAGGGCGTCGATCGTATCTTCAATAGGCACGGAGAAGTGTGCGATAGGCGCTGCCATGTCGCGCGGAGGCGGCGGAACACTTGCAGTCGTCGCACAACACGAACGCAGCAGTCAGGGAACGGTCGGCCGGTGAGCGTCACGGATCATCCACAGCAGCAGCAGGAGCGGCTTCTCGACGAGGCGATGGACTGGCTGATGCGCCTCAACGAGGCACCGACCGACGCGGCGCTGATCGCTGCCTGGGACGACTGGCTGCAGGCCTCGGAGGCCCATGCCGGCGCCTGGGCCCGGATCTGTCGCACCTGGGCGGCCCTGGGCGACATGCCGACTGCCGCGCCTGAAGCCGTTCCGCCGGTCATCGATGCCGTTCCAAACCGGTCCGCTCACCCTCAAGGCTGGCGCGTCTCGCGCCGCAGCCTCAGTATCGTCTCCGCCAGCTTGATGTCTGCGGCACTGGTCGCCGTTCTCGTTGCTCCTACCCTCCAGATGCGCTTCGAGGCAGATTTCCGCACAGGGGTCGGCGAGACGCAGATCGTGACACTGGCGGATGGCTCCAAGGTGACGCTCGCTCCGGAAACGGCGTTGGCCGAGGACTTCGATGGCGGCGCGCGGCATGTCCGGCTGCTCTCCGGCGAGGCCTTTTTCGAGGTGGAGCGCGATAGCGCCCGCCCCTTTGTCGTTGCGGCACCGGATGTATCGGTCCGGGTGCTCGGCACAGCCTTCAGCGTGCGCGACACCGGTCATGGCACGCGCGTGGAGCTGGCGCATGGGGCGATCGCGCTGACGCCGGATAAGGCAGAAGCCGGCGCCGAACTGACACTGCAACCCGGTGACGTGGTCAACGTCGAGCGTGCCGATGGCAAGACGGAGCGGAGCCAGGTCGACCCCGCCGACATCGCGCTCTGGCGGACGGGTCAGCTAGCCGTCACCGACCAGCCGCTGGGCGAGGTCGTGGCGCTCATCCAGCGCCAACATGCCGGCTGGATCGTCATGCCCGAGAGCGACATTGCCGCTCTCCGAGTGACCGGCCTCTATGATCTCAGCGACCCCGACAAGGCGCTGATGGCGCTTGTCGCACCCTTCGGGCTGCAGATCCGCAAGGCCTCGCCCTATCTGCGGATCATCTCCAGCCGATAATTTTTTCGTTCAATATCAATCCACTAAATGGACTTAGGCATACCAGACGCAAAAAATTCGGACGATCCTGAAAAACTTGTCTGAATTACTCGTATTTTCATCTAAGCAGAGCCGAGATCGGTTTCTGCATGGGAATGAGTATGCGTTCGACGAGACTGCCCGCGAAGCAGGACGCCTTGATCAGCGCGGCGTGGCGCCGCCGGCTGACGGCGACCGCTTGCGCGCTTACGCTTCTGGCGGGGGCCTCCAGCCTGCCTGTGGCGGCGCAGACGGCGGCCGGTAGCGAGACCGTGCAGGCTTATGACATTCCGGCACAGCCACTTGCGAACGCATTGCGCGCCTTTGGGCAGCAGTCCGGGCTGCAGGTGTCGCTCGCCGCGGAGCTTGCCCGCCACACGCGCTCGGTCGCCGTCTCCGGCGCCCTGACGATGGACACGGCGCTCGCGCAAATGCTCACCGGAACCGGCCTTGCCTATCGCATCGACAATGGCGTCGTCGTTATCGGCGACATGTCGCCCGCCCTGCCCGGCGATATCTCCGCGACGGATGGTTCGACCGTGATCGACGAGATCAAGGTCACGGATCGGCGGATCCAAGGCGGCATCAGCACAGTCACTGTTGACGCCGAAGCGCTTGCGGAGCGCAATCCGTCCGACATGGCCGATGTCTTCCGCGACACGGCAGGCGTCAGCGTCGGCAGCTCGATCGCGACCTCGCAGAAGGTCTTCGTCAACGGCCTCGAAGAGACGACACTTGCCGTCACCATCGACGGCAGCCGGCAGAACAACCGCGTCTTCCACCACAATGCCACCAACCTGATCGACCCCGCGCTGTTGCGCAGCGTCACCATCGATGCTGGCATCGCGCCGGCCGATGCCGGTCCCGGCGCACTCACCGGCTCGATCGCCTATGAGACCCGGACCGTGAAGGACCTTCTGTCCGAGGATGGTTTCGGCGGACTGGTGTCGGAGACCTATGACAGCAACGCCGAGACCTTCACCACCGGGCTCGGCGGCTGGGCGATGCAGGACGGTTTCGAGTTCCTTGGTTTCCTGAACTACGGCAGGGGCGAGAACTATCATGCCGGCAATGGCGAGGAGGTCCGCGGCACCGCGACCAACCTTTTGAGCGGGCTTGGCAAATTCGCCTACGAAGCAGAGAGCGGCGAGCGTTTCGAAATCAGCCACGAGCGGATCCGCGACGATGCGGAGCGGCCATTCCGTGCCAATGCCAGCGTGGTCACAACCGGCCGAGCCTGGGAACCCCGCACCCGAAACTACAGGCTCGACCGGGACAACACCGTCTTCACCTTCAGCGACACGACGCCCGAAGCCTGGTGGGACCCGTTGTTGCGGCTCGCCTATAGTCACAGCGCGGTCGAAACGCCTGTTTATTTCGATGACGGCAGCGGAAACCCGGCTTCCTATGCGGGCCGGGGCGCAAGCGGAAGCCTGAACGGACGCGTGCAGAACAGGTTCGCGCTGGAGGATGGCGATCTGGTTGCCGGTCTCGATTTCTACAGCGACCGGATCGAGCTCGATACGGCACGCGACGCGGAAGACGCGGCGGAGACGGCCCGGAATATCGGGCTCTACGCCCAGGCCCGTATCGAACCCTTCGAGGCCACGCGGCTATCCTTCGGCGGGCGGGCCGACCGGCAATGGTTCGAGGGCACCACGGGCCAGACATGGGATCATGCGGGGCTGAGCGGCAATGCCGCGATCGAATATGACCTGACGCGCTTCCTCACGGCAAAAGCCGGCGCCTCGCATGTCTGGGCCGGCATTCCGCTGGCGGAAGCCTTCATCATGAACCCCGGCTGGACCTATGGCGCGGCAGGGCCGGAGGTGACGACCGCCGACAACCTGATGGCCGGCCTCGAATTCCATCACGATGGCTTAACGGCGGAAGCGAGCCTTTTCCGCAGTCGCATCCACAATGCCCGCGTTGCGAAATTCGCGGTCGCGCTGGGCAATCAGAATCACGAGGTGGAGACTGATGGCTTCGAGCTTGCGGCGGGCTACGACTGGATCGACGGCTTCATCAAGGTCAAATATGCGCATGTCGATGCGGAGATCGACGGCCGGCCGGCGGATTCCGATACCGGCAATTACCTGACCACGCCGGTTGGCGACATCATCGTGCTTTCGGCGGGCCACAGCTTTGCTGACTGGGGTCTGACCATCGGCGGCGATGTCGAAATCGCGCCGGAATACACTTCCGGGGACGCGACCTACCGGTCCTATGAGGTCGTAAACCTCTTTGGCGAATGGAGCCCTGAGAGCCTGCCGCACATGACCCTTCGCGCGGAGGTGCAGAACCTCCTGAACGAGACCTATGCCAGCCGCGCAACCTACGGCCAGGAGTTCGGCAATGTGACGCCGCTGCATGAGAAGGGGCGAAGCTTCCTTCTCTCCGTCAAGGCGACCTTCTGACAACAAGACCGCATCGCGCCTGAAGGCGCGGGGCTAAACGACGACCACCCGCTTACGTTTCGGAGAGACCAGAATGACCACCCGCTCCTTTACCCGCCGCGCACTGATCGCCGCCGGCCTCACCCTTGCCGCCCTGCCGGCGCTGGCGCTCGATGTCGAGACCTATGCCGGCAAGGTGACCGTCGAGGGCACGCCGTCGAAGGTTGCCGTCTTCGACATTGCCGCCCTTGATACGCTGCTGGCCATCGGCGTGATGCCATCAGGCATTCCGGAAAACCTCTATCTCTCCGAACTCTCCGACCTGAAGGGTAAGGCCGAGGTTGTCGGCGATATCTTCGAGCCCGATCTCGAAGCCTTGAGCGCGCTTGCGCCTGACCTGATCATTGTCGGCGGACGCTCCTCCGGCAAGGAAAAGGAGACGGTGAAAGTCGCGCCCTCGCTCGACATGACCATGGACGGCGTCAATGTGGTCGACCAGGCGCGAGAGCGGGCCTTCACCTATGGCGCGATCCTCGGAAAGCAGGCGGAGGCCGAGAAGGCGGTTGCCGAATTCGACGCAGCGCTCGCCCGCGCCAAGGCCGCCGTTCAGGGCAAGGGCAAGGGGCTGATCCTGATGACCAACGGGCCGAAGATCACCGCTTACGGGATCGATTCCCGCTTCGGCTGGGTGCACAAGGCGCTCGACCTGCCGCCGGCAGTCGAAGATGTCGAAGCCGCCACCCATGGCGAGCCGGTCTCCTTCGAATTCATCGCCAAGGCCAATCCCGACTGGCTGCTGGTGCTCGACCGGGCCGCCGCCATCGGCGCCAATGACCAGAATGCCAAGGCAACGCTCGACAACGCGCTGGTCGCCGAGACCAAGGCCTGGAAGAGCGGCCAGGTGATCTATCTGCCGTCGGCGGATTTCTACATCGCCGCAGGCGGCCTCAAGGCCACCGAACGGGTGCTGGCGACGATCGAGGCCGGTTTCTCCGCCAGCCAGTGATGTCTGCCATCGCTGATACACACCATCGCCGCGTGATGATTGGCGCCTGGCTCTGCCTGGCGCTTCTCGTCATGTTGAGCCTTGCCATCGGCGTGCAGGAACTGTCGCTCTCCGGCACTGACAGTGCGATGCCCTTTGCCGATCTCATGGCCATCAGCCGTCTGCCGCGCACGCTTGCCGCCGTGCTCTGCGGTGCGGGGCTCGCCGTTGCCGGCCAGATCATGCAGACGCTGACGCGCAACCGTTTCGTCGAGCCCTCGACGGCGGGCACCGCCCAGAGTGCAGCACTCGGCATCCTGATCGTGACGCTCTTTCTGCCGGCAGCGGGCCTCGGCGTGAAGGCGCTGGTCGCCAGCGGCTGTGCGCTTGCCGGCACCGCGCTGTTCCTCGCCACCGCCCATCGCCTGCCACCGGAACAGCCGCATCTCGTGCCGCTTTTCGGCCTGGTCTATGGCGGCGTGGTGGGGGCGGCCGTCACCTATGTCGCCTGGCAGACCGATCTCCTGCAATATCTCGACATCTGGACCAATGGCGAATTCTCCGGCGTGCTGAAGGGTCGCTACGAGCTGCTCTTCGTCGCCGTGGTCATCGTCGCGGCGGCGATGCTGATTGCCGACCGGCTGACGATCATGGCGCTCGGCGAGGACCAGGCGACCAGCCTCGGCATCGACTATCGCCGCATGACCCAGATCGGGCTGGTGCTGGTCTCGGTGATGTCGGCGCTCTCGGTCGTCGTCGTCGGGCTCATCCCCTTTGTCGGCCTCGTCGTGCCCAATCTCGTCTCGCGCCTCTCGGGCGACAATCTGCGCGGCACGCTGCCGCTTGTGGCGCTTGGCGGGGCGATCCTGGTTCTCGCCTCCGATATCGCCGGTCGCCTCATGCGCTTTCCTTACGAGATCCCCGTCGGCACGGTGATGGGCGTGATCGGGCCGGCGGTCTTCCTCTGGTTCATCCTCAGGGAGCGCCGCGATGCGTGACCGAATCGTCATTGCTCTCCTCCTCTGTCTGGCGCTCTTGGCCGTCATCGCCTTCATGACGGTCAACCTGCGCGGCAACATCGCTTTTGCGCTGGAGCTGCGCGGCGTCAGGCTTGCGGCGCTGGTGACCGTCGCCGTCGCAATCGCGCTCTCGACCGTCACCTTCCAGACGATCACCGGCAACCGCATCCTCACCCCGTCGATCATGGGCCTCGATGCGCTCTACCAGTTCGGTCAGGCAGCCCTCGTCTTTGCACTTGGCGGGCTGGGTTATGTCTCGCTCTCGCCGCATCTGAAATTCGGCATGGAGGCATCCGCGCTGATGCTGCTGGCCATGGTCATTCTCTGGCCGGCGCTGAAAAGCCGGATGGACCTGACGCTGATGCTGCTCGCTGGCGTCGTCATCGGCGGGCTCTTCCGCAGCCTGACCAGTCTTTTGGCACGCCTGATCGATCCGCAGGAATTCGCCGTGGCGCAGCGGGCGATGTATGCCAACTTCTCCGCGCCGAATACGGACCTGCTCGCCATCGCAGCACTCGTTACACTGTTGGCCGGCGGCTTCCTCTTCTCGCGCCGCCATCTGCTCGACATCGCCGCGCTCGGACGCGACATGGCCATCGGTCTCGGCGTCGACTGGAACCGGGTGGTGCTGCACAATCTGCTCGTCGTCTCGGCTCTGGTCGCCGTTTCCACCGCGCTCGTCGGCCCCGTCACCTTTTTCGGCCTGTTGATCGCAGCGCTTGCCGAGCGGCTGACGTCCTCGCGCCGGCATGCTTCCGTCTTCGTGGTTGCCATGTTGCTCGGCGTGATCGTGCTGGTCGGCGGGCAGACGCTGTTGCAGCACGGGCTTGGCCAGGCCGGCACGCTCTCTGTTGTCGTCGATTTCCTCGGCGGCCTTGTCTTCATCCTGCTTCTGTTTGCGAGGCGCACCCGATGATCGAATTCCAATCCGTCAGCCTCACTCGCGAAGGACAGCGCGTGCTTGAGGGCATCGACCTTGTTCTGCCGAGGGGTGGCCTCACCGCCCTGGTTGGCCCGAACGGGGCTGGCAAATCGACGCTTCTCTCGCTTGCCGCCCGGCTGTTGCCGCTGCAGCAGGGATCCGTCACCATCGACGGACTGCCGGTCGGCGCGACGCCCGGCAAGGTGCTGGCCAAGAAGCTTGCGATCCTCCGACAGGATTCCGGCCCGCCGCCGCGCGTCACCGTGCGCGAAATGGTCGGCTTCGGCCGCTTTCCGCATAGCGGCGGGCGGATGACGACGGAGGATCGCGCCATGGTCGAGGAGGCGCTTGCCCGTTTCGAGCTCGAAGGCCTTGCCAACCGCTCGCTCGACCGTCTCTCCGGCGGCCAGCGACAGCGGGTGATGGTGGCGATGACCTATGCGCAGGGGACTAACTATATCCTGCTCGACGAACCCCTGAACAATCTCGACATGTATCACGCCCGCCAGCTGATGCTGGAACTGCGCCGGCTTGCCGATGAGACCGGCCGCACCATCGTCATCGTGCTGCACGACATCAACCATGCCTCTGCGAGCGCCGACCGGATCATCGCCATGAAGGACGGCCGGATCGCCGCCGACGGGCTGCCCGGTGCGATTATGCGAACCGAGGTGCTGGAGGCGATCTACGGGTTTGAAGTGCCGGTGGTCGAAACGGGCGGCATGCGGCTGGCGCTGCAATATGCCCGGATGGGCCAGGCGTAAGCAGTCATTGGTCCGAAGCGCGCTTTTGTGGACTCCAGCAGATCGGCCGCCGGAAGAGACTTCCCCCGACGGATCGGGGGTTATCATCCGGCGCCCTTGGTCAGGCTTACCCCGTCACTGCGTTTCGACCCTGCCCTTCTTCTCGTCCTTCTTGTTCTTCTGCAGCAGCCAGGTCAGCAGGTCGGGTGTTTCCTTCGGCTTGGCCGGCGGCCGCTTTGCCACAACCCTCGGGCGATAGACCTTGACGTTGTCGAGGGCTGCGAACTTCTCGCCATACTGCTTCTTGATCGATGCGACCCGTCCCCAGTTCTTTGCGCGCGAGGCCAGAACCGCAAGGCCCACGACGCCGCCTTCGGTCGGCTCCCATTCCACCGATTGCTGGAAGAGGCGCGTTGCGTCCTTGGTGGCCTTGTTGTCGAGGCGGTGCCAGGCAAGCGCCTGGGCGCCCAGTGCCGATTTCTGCTCGAAGACATAGGCTTCGAAGGTCTTCAGCTCCTCCTCTGTGGGTACCAGAGGGGTGTCCTGATCGGTGAGGCCGGCCGATAGCAGCTCGATATAGATCTTCTTCAGCTCCGGGGTCTGGGTTGCATATTGGCGGGCCAGCTGAAGCGCTTCGTCGCGATGCTCCATGTTGCGCAGCGTGAGGATGACGCCTTCGATGCTCTTCAGGCTGGTTGTCATGCGCGTGGCGCTGACGAACCAGTGATAGGAGGCCTCCCAGCTTTGCTGGCCATAGTAGAACCAGCCAAACAGCTCCGCATCGGCGGCCGAGAACGAGCGCTGGGCATAGTCGCTGAAGCGCTGCAACTCGTCGAGCGTCAGACCGGTCGCGGCATTGCCCTGAGCAATCTGGCCCATCTTGCGGCGCACGAGATCGAAGGAGACATTGTCGAACTCACCCGTGCCGTCAGGCAGGACAGAGCCGAGGGCGACCAGCGAACGGGTTCCGGCTTCGGGCAGCAGAAGGCTTGCCTTCTGCACCGTCGACAGCCGCTCGCTCGGATCCTCGCAGGTCGTGACGATGTATTTGTAGAGATCGAAGGCACGGGCAAAGTCCCGGGACTGGGCAAGTGCTTCGGCCGTGATCCACATGGTGTTCATCTCGGCACAGACCATCAGCTGCGGCGAGCCCTCGGCCAGGCTGACCACCTGGGCCCAGTTGCGCTGGGCGTGCGAGCGCTCCATCAGCCTGCGGGTTTCGGCCTGGGCCAGCTTGTCGAGGAGTTCCTGGCTAGGCTTCCAGTTGGGGTTCTCGCTCTGCAGCCTCGCCATCTCCGTGCGGACGCGCACATAGTCGCCGCTCCCGAAGATATCCCAGAGCGGCTGTTCGGAGATGTTGTTCGGAGCGTCAAACAGATCCTCCGGCGCATCCCAGTTGGGATAGAGAGCCTTCAGGCGGCGCAGCTCCGCGCCAAGACGTTTCAGGTCGCGTGTCTGGGCATAGTAACGCAGCGCCGTGTCATCGACCTCGGGCCGGGTCGCAACCACGGGCTCCTCGGTCTGCTGGCTGAGGCGGGCGATCTGGAGCTCGACACTGTCGCGACGCGATACCGCTGCGGGCGCCTGGGCGCTGACGGCGACGGGCGCCGGCTGAACAGCCGGTCTTTTCGCCGCTGTCGCCTGGCTCGGCCCAAACGGGTTTTCACCCGGCGCGACATCGCGGATCACAGGTGAGGCAGCCTGCGGCGCCATGGCCATGGGGGTTGTCGGCTCCGGCATAGGGGTGGGCAGAACGATCTGGGCGGCAGCCGGTGCGACGGGCATCACCGGCTGCGGCGCTGCGATGGTCGGCGGCACGACGGGCGGAAGGGTCGGCGCCGCGACCGGCGCGAAGCTCGGCATCGCCGGCTGGACGCCAGCTGGCACGGAGACGTTGGACAGCACCACGCCGCCCGGAACGACAACGCCCATGGCCGGGAAGTTGTTGAACCCATCTCCCGTGGCCTGGCTGATCGGGATGGTGATGCAGGCGCCGAGAAGAAGGGCAGTCTTCAGGGGAAATCGGTCAAACATGTGGGATACCTTTCAGCGATCGCCATGAGGCTGAGCACATGGAGCGTGGCGGGGTAGTAGTCTTGGGAGCTGAAGTCAGAGAGAAGGGCGACATCGGGACGTCGGCCCAGGCTGCATTCGACGAGGCCGGCGACGGCCTGGTAGCCGGGGCCGGGCATTGGGGCGAGACGCGTGGCGGTTGAAAGCTCGACGACGGACATGGAGGCTTGACCGAACTGCTTCCAGTGGGCGGCAAAGACCTCGAGAATGTCCGGGTAGTCGCGCGAATACCAGGCCAGATAAAGCGGAACGCGGATTGCATCATAGCCGAACTGCGAGGGGTAGCCGCTTGCCGGACGTGGCGTCTCGCCCGAGAGAGACACCCAGTCCGCCGGCAATCTTGCCGGACCGAAGCGGGCCTCGCGCAGCAGACGCACACCGCTGTCCATGAGGGCTGCGGAGGGGAAACGGTTCGACAAACGTCCGAGATCGACGATCGCCGGAAATATCCAGTAGGCCATGTTGACCACCGGACCGTCCGCCTGGTCGTTTTCTCCGAAACCCTGAACACCGGGCAGGATAACGAGGCCGTGTGCCGTGTCGATCGCGGTCCGGGCGATGATGGCGTCTGAAATCCGCCGGGCCTCGCGCTGCAGGTCGGCATCGCCCCAGCGCTTCCCGGCCCGCATCAGCGCCCAAGCGATGAGCAGGTCGCCATCGGTCGCGTTGTTGCGATCCGTGATCGGCGGCATCTGCGTCGGATCCCAGCGCCAGGCGGCGAGACCGTCCTCGCGGACGAAGAGGTTGGCCTTCGTCCACTGCCAGATGCGATCGAAGCCGTCACGATCGTCAGCCGCCTCGGCCATCAGCATGCCATAGCCCTGGCTCTCGCTGTGGCTGATGCCACCGGCCCGGTTGTCGACCACCCGCCCCTCTTCGGTGAGGAAGTTGTGGCGGTAGACCAGCCAGGCGCCGGCGGCGAGATCGGCTGCAACATTTTCCTCCGGCTGCGACCGCACCATCGTTGCGGCACCCGTAAACAGGGAGCAACCCAACAGCAGAAGCGACAGGAGACGCGTGCGTGTCTTCACGATTTCCGTCCCTGCCGAAGAACGACGAAGGTCGACGCGCCGAGAAGGATTGCGGCGAGGATCTGCGCAATGGTGAACTCCCGGGCATTGTTGGAGAACCAGCCGGCCACGATCAGGCGGCCGTTCTGCAGGCTGAGCGGTTTCGTCTCATAGAGACGCTCATGGGCCGCCATCTTGCGCTCGACGAAGGTCCCGTCACCCTTGAGGGCGTTGACAGAGCCGCCGAGACGACCCCAGACATCGGCCTCAACGAGGCTTCTCAAGCCGTCTGAAAGCAGAGCCGGATCCCGAACGGCGACCACAGTCCAGGCATCCCTGTCGTTGACGAGACGCTGGGCGACCAGCATGTCTGCTTCGCCGCTGACCTGGTAGACGGCGTCGGCTGAGAGGACATTGCTGTCTTCGACGAGACCGAGCTGAGCGGCCTGGATGCGGATGCGGGTGCTGATCCCATCGTAAAGATTGTTGGTTCCCTCCCGCAGGCGGGCAACGAGAGACGTCGGCCCCGGTTCGTCCACCGTCACCGGCGTGCCGTCGACGGAGAGTGCGGGGGCGGCCACTTCGACCGGCGCGCCGCTCGGATCCGCAGAAGTCTGATCGATCGAAAGGCTCAGATCGCTCGCGATCGGATTGAGGTTGATCCCGAGATCCGACTGCAATTGGCCGGAAAAACCGGAGAAGGTTCCGAAGGCCAGCAGCGACCCCTGGCGGTCCAGCGGCCAGCCCGAGGTGACCGAAACGGGGCTGACCTCGCGCGACACATAGGCCATCTTGGCGAGGAAGGTGCCGGCTGCACCAAGAACAGCGTTGTCCATGTTTTCGACGTAGAGCGGCATGGCCGCATCGTCGTCAAAATCCGCCTTGCCGGCGGAGACCACCGCGAGATCCGGGGCGTGGCCGATCTGGGCGAAAGCCGGGATATTGAGGGTGCTGTCACCCTTGATGAAGAAGCGCGCGGTGGTGTTGCCGAGGGTCGAGGGGTCGCAGACCATATCGGACGCCGCATGCAGCTCCGCCTCGAACTCGATGACATTGTAACCGGGTCTCAGCTTGTCCAGCGGGATCGGCAGGACCTGGCCGTCGATGCGGCCTGAGCGCGCCTCGCCGAGGCGGATATTGGCGACGGTGTCACCGTTTGCGCGGATGACCATCTGGGCCGTCGGCGAAAGACCGGCGGCGTATTCGGCATTCAGTTTCAGGTTCGCGGCACCATAGTCACCCGGATAGAAGTCCGCCGGAAGGCTGAAGGCGATCGCCTGCTGGAAATGGCGGCCGGCGAAGGGACGGGCGACGAAGCCGAGTTCGGCCAGGGTGTTTGCGCTGCCGGATTCGAGCAGGCGTCCCCGACGATTGCCAAGCGCGCGACGTCCCTGGGGCGAGCCGTCGGTCACTTCCGTCTGGGCACGCAGGGTAAAGTCCCGGATCGTGCTGACGAGTTCATCGGCGGTACGGGCTGCCACCACCATGCGGCTCCGGCCCGTGGCCGGATCGATGTCGAACTCGACGCCGGACTGCTGCGGGACAACACCGATCAGGTCGCGCACCGTACCGAAGGTGCCGACCACTAGATCGATGCCGGGACCGGAGCCGGCACTGCTGCCGACGGTGACCACCGGACGATCAAAATGGCCGAGGATCGAGAGCGCCTGCACGACGGCAAAGGTACGGTCGATATCTTCGCCGGCAGCACCGCGGGGGATCAGGCCGTTGATGGCGGCATGACCATTGACGTCGCGGCTATAGGCGAGAAGCGTCGAGACATCGCTCGGATCGTCCTTGGCGTTGCGGGTGAAAACGAAGCCGCTGCGGGCAGGATCGATCTGGGTCCACAATTCATAGGTCGCCTCGACCGAGCAATCGACGCGATGCGACTGGTCCATCAGCACGGTCACGGCATTGTAGCCGGGCTGAAGAAGCCCCTTCGGCAGCTCGAGCTCGACCTGATGGGCGTCACCGGACTTCAGGTTGACCGACCCGATATCCCGGTCGTTGACGAAGATGCGCATCGCAGAGCGTTCCGGCGCGACCGAGATCGCCGTCTGCAAAGTCAGGATCAGCTTGGCCGAGCCCGTCATTTCCGAGGGCAGCACGACGAAAGGATATTCGCGATTGGCGGTCTCGCCGGTGAAGAACAGGTCCTGCTTGTCTGCAATCAGACGGCGGATTTGGCCCTCGTCCTGGAAATATTCCTTGGCTTCGGTCTCAACCTTGACCTGCGGTGCCAGAACGAAGCCGGCGGAGGTGGATGCAGCGGACGGCGAGGCTGCGAAGAGCAGACCGACGGTCGCCAGCGAAGAGAGGTGTTGCCTGATCATTCTCCGGCCTCCTGGTGACGGACCGGGGCAGCGGCCAGGGCCGCACCGGCAAGAGGTTTCAGTCTCTGCGGCTCGGCCTTGTCGGCCGGCTTGCCACCGAGCGCGACGCCGATCGCGGCGAGCGGGCACATGATCGCCCAGCGCAGGATGCGGATGCTGCCGGCGATCATGCTCTTTGGGCGCTGGCGCAGGGCACGCTGTTCCCGGACCACCGACATGTCGTGCATCAGCAGTTCCGCGATAATCGGGAAGTGATAGGGCTCGGCATCGAAGCGCAGTGCAATCGCGCCGTCTTCGTCGGGTGCTCCGCCGGCAATGCTGACGGGCAGCGAGGTGACGAGCATGGTGGAGGAGACGTTGAGCAGCTGGAGGCGGCCGTATTCGCCCTTGCGCAACATGCGGGAGGCGCCCTGTGCCGGGATGAGCTTGGCACCCTTGGCGGAAGCCTCGGTGATTGCCCCGCGCAGCACGGTCTCGCCGAACTGCAACTCGACATTGGTGCGCAGCGGCAGCTCGACGCCGGCGAGGTCCTGGCTGCGTTCGGTGACGACGCCCAGCGCACAGCCGGCGATCATCAGGTTCATCCAGTTCCAGGCACCGACGATCAGGAGCAGGCTCGAGATCTCGGGCTCGGTGTTGTAGCGATAGGCCGCGACAAACAGCGTGAAGCACAGGATGCCGAAGATGATGAAGTAGGGCAGCGAGAGTTCAGAAAGGCGGTCCTGCTTCAGGGAGACGCCCTTGGCGGTCACCTTGAAGGTCGGGCTCTTCGGCTTCAGGAGCACGCTGATGATCGCCTGGAACAGATAGACCGACTGCACATATTCGTAGAGCTCGGAAATCCAGGGCCAGCGAACGCTGCCATAGAGGTAGCTGCGAACCATTTCCCCGACGATCAGATACATGACCGTATAGGCGAAGAAGTCTTCGAAGGACGCGACGAAGATCTTCATGTCGAAGAGGATGAAGAGCAGCGGGGCGACGAAGAAGACGGCGCGCACGAAGGGGAAGAACCAGAAGAGCGAGCTCGAGATATAGCTCAGGCGCTGCGGCAGGGAGAGGCCGCGCTTGAAGAGCGGGTTCTTGAGCATCAGGATCTGCACCATGCCCTGACACCAGCGGGAACGCTGGCCGACGAAGCTGGCGAAGGTTTCCGGCTGCAGGCCCGAAATCAGCGGCTTGTCGATATAGAGGCTGTTCCAGCCGCGGGCGTGAAGCTCGAGGGCGGTCTCGCAATCCTCGGTGATGGTGATGCCCGAAAAGCCACCGACCTCTTCCAGAGCCTCACGGCGCAGGACAGCGGCCGATCCGCAGAAGAAGGAGGCATTCCAGCGGTCGAGGCCCTTCTGGATCTTGCCGTAGAACATCTCGTTCTCGGACGGCATGCGGCCGAAGGTACCGAGATTGCGCTCGATCGGATCCGGGTTGGAGAAGAAGTGCGGCGTCTGGACGAGGAACAGGCGCTCGTCCTCCAGGAAGTAGCCGACGGTCTCGCGCAGGAAGTTGCGTTCCGGAGCATGATCGGCGTCGAAGACGACGACAAGATCGGCATGGGTGCGCCAGAGTGCGGCATTCAGATTGCCGGCCTTGGCATGCACGTTCTCCTGACGGGTCATGTAGACGGCGCCGAGGTCGCTGCAGAGATCCTTGAGGATTGCCGCGCGCTCCTTCGCCTGGGCTGCGGCGACCGGATCGTCGGCATTGCGCTTCTGATCGGTGCCGCCGTCGTCGAGGAGATAGACGGTGAACTTGTCCGAGGGATAGTCCATCGCCCTGGCTGCCGCCACGGTGAGCGCCAGGATCTCGCGATCTTCATTGTAGGTGGGGATGAAGACGTCGACGGTCGGGCTCTCGTCGTCGGCCAGCTGCGGCGCCCGCGGGCGATCAATCGGATCGGCGACGACGAAGAGGCTGATGCCGAGCATCAAGATGCAGTACATCTCGGCGGCGTAGAGAATGACACCGGGAATGAAGGAATAGAGATCCTCCAGCGGCGGCAGGGTGCTCGTCGTGCGCCAATAGGCATATTGCAGGATCACGACGCTCGCCAGCGCCAGGAAGATGTGGCGCCAGAAGCCATCGAGCTTCAGCAGCATGATGGCGCCGAGAAGGGCGATCACGATGATGGAAAGGTTGAAGCGCGCGGCATGGCCGACGGGCTGGGCGATCAAAACGAACATCGCCACGACGATGGCCAACCAGGTTGCATAGCGAAGCAAATCTCGCACGGGCTCGGACTCCTCATGAGTTCAATCGTCGATTGACCCGGGATGGCCCTGCCCGCTTCGCCGCGCTCTCGAATGCGTCCTCGAATTGAGACACGTCAAGCAAGATGGGGAAGCGGCAAGACCCGAAAGGTTAATCTTGACTTAACGTTAGGAGCCGTTCGCGGAGAATGGGAAGTGCAGTGTGTCACTGACTTGCGCAGTTGTCGGAATCTTGTCGCAAAATGTCCGAATAGTTGCGGTGCAACATAGAATTCACACGCCGACACCATGCAATTAATAACCAAAAAAGGTCTGCAGCGCCATTCAAATTGTCATATATTATTTGTTATAACCGGACTCGAAGTCATCAACGAAATCCAATGCAACAACACATCAATACAATTTGGTTTATACTGATACCATAATCCGCAAATAATCATACTGACTAGTTTTTAGACATTCCTAGGTCAAAATTTGTTCATAAATTCGCATTTTTCATCAAGATGAGCACATTACGACCATTGGCGCCCTAAGGACCGGACAGCGATGCGGACAGTGATGATTGTGCTGCGCAGCAATTGCGGAATGTTAGATCTGGCGTCCTTCGTCGAGGCACTTCGGTCAGCACGCGACCCGAATGGCGAAGCATCCTATCTGCTCACGACCTGCGCCTATGGGCAGGACAGCCTTCAGGCCGAGGAGCCCTGGATCAGGGTCCAGGCCGCCCATGACATCACCAGCGCGCCCCTGGACATTGATACGCTGATCCTGCCGAACTCCTCGGTGAGCGACCTGCAGGATCAGGATCTCGAATGCAGCGTATTTCTCGCCCGGCGCGGCAAGTCGATCCGCCGGATTGTGGCACTCGGAAACGGCGTCCTTTTGGCTGCTGCCGCCGGGATGACGCGCGGACAGACCGTGGCGGCGGACAGCGCGGTCGAGGAACGTCTCGCGACGCTCTGCGACCAGACGATCGTCGACGCCAATTACGATCTGCACAAGAGCGGCAAGATCTGGAGTGCACGCGGGCCGGCCGTCGGGCTGTCGCTCGCTTTGGCCCTCATCGAGGAAGACCTTGGCCATGAGGCGGCGATGGATGTCAGCCAGCGTTTTGCCGACCGGTTTCCGGACATGCGTCCTCGCTTCGCCAATGGCGGCACACATCTGGTGCATGGCGATCGACGCAGCCCGGTCGAGCGTATCCAGGAATGGGTAATCGCAAACCCCTCGGCCGACCTCACCGTCAGCCGACTTGCCAGCATGGTCGCGATGAGTGAGCGCACCCTGTCACGCGCCTTCAAGCAAAGGACCGGCCAGACGGTGGGTGATTTCGTGCTGTCCGTCCGCTTGGCCTATGCCCGTGAAATGCTCCGGTCAGGGGAGCGCAAGATCAAGGATGTCGCGCGCCTCGCCGGCCTTGGCAGCCAGACAAACATGCGCCAGCTGTTCGTCAGCCGCTATGGACGTCCGCCTTCGGAATTTCGCAAGATCGAGGCGGAACCGGCGATCGACGACGAGCGAGCGGCGCCCCTGGGCGTAGCATTATCAGCCCGCATTTGAACGCCTGATCGACTGCCACGCGCGCCGCAGCCTATCGGAACTGATGTGCCGGGCGCCTGCCCTTTGTCCATCAGGCCGCAAGCTTTGCGCAGGCGCCCTGCCGCTTCATCAGTTCGGCATGGTTGCCGACTTCGACGATGCGGCCCTGCTGCATGACGACGATGCGATCGGCATTGCGGATGGTGCCAAGCCTATGGGCGACGACAAGCGTCGTGCGGCCCTTGGACAGCTCCTCCAGCGCAGACTGGATCTCGCGCTCCGTCGTGCTGTCCAGCGCTGACGTCGCTTCGTCGAGCAGCAGGATCGGCGGATCCTTGAGGAAGGCGCGGGCAATCGCCACACGCTGTTTCTGGCCGCCGGACAGCATGATGCCGCGCTCGCCGACGATGGTGTCGAGGCCCTCGGGAAGGTTTTCCAGCATGGTCGAGAGCTGGGCCCGGCGGCAGGCCTCCAGCACCTCGTCGTCGCTTGCACCGATGCGACCATAGACGATGTTTTCCCGCAGCGTTCCACCAAACAGGAAGACATCCTGCGAGACGAGGCCGATCTGGCGACGCAGGCTCTCGACGGTCATGTCCGGCAGAGCCAGACCGTCGATGGTGATGGTGCCCGAGGTCGGCTCGTAGAAGCGCGGCAAAAGCGACAGAAGCGTCGATTTGCCGGCACCGGACTCGCCGACGAAGGCGATCGTTTCCCCCGGCCTCACATGCAGCGAAATGTCGTGCAACACGGGGCGGCCGGGCGTGAAGGCAAAGGTGAGGTTGGAGAAGGCGATTTCGCCGCTGAGCGTCGAGACCGGGCGGGCGTTCGGGCTGTCGGTGATCTCCGGTTCGGTTGCGAGCAGATCAAGGTAACGACGGAAGCCGGCGATGCCGCGCGGATAGGTTTCGATGACGGCGCTGATCTTGTCGAGCGGGCGGAAGAAGACGCCGACCAAAAGCAGGAAACCGACAAAGCTGCCGGTCGTCATGGCGCCCGAGAGCACATAGGCCGAGCCGATCACCATGATCACCACCTGGACGAAGCGCATGCCCATGTAGTGCAGGGAGGACGAGGCGGCCATCACCTTGTAGGCGTCGAGCTTGGTCTTGCGGTAGCTGGCATTGTCTTTGGCAAAGAGTTTCCGCTCATGATCTTCATTCGCATAGGCCTGGACGACGCGAATGCCACCGATCGTTTCTTCCAGGCGCACATTGAAGGCGCCAATGCGGCCATAGATCTCCTGCCAGGTGCGGGTCATGCGGCTGCCATAGATCGAGACGATAGCAACCGTGCCCGGCACGATGAGGGCCGTGACCAGCGCGAGTTCGACATGCATGTTGAGCATCAGGATGAAGGCGCCGACAAAGGTCATGATGGCGATGAAGAGATCTTCTGGCCCGTGATGGGCGACCTCTCCCACTTCTTCTAGGTCACGCGTGACGCGGGCGACCAGCTTGCCGGTGCGGGCCGTATCATACCAGCGCCAGGAGAGCGTCGTCAGATGCTCGAAGGCCCTGGCGCGCATCGCCGTCTCGATATTGATGCCGAGCTTGTGACCCCAATAGATGACGATTGCCATCAGGGCTGCATTGACGACATAGATCGCGAGCAGGCCGGCGGCGGCAATCAGCGTCAGCGTCCAGTTGCCGGTCGGCAGCAGCCTGTCGATGAAAGCGGTGACGGCGAGCGGGAAGGCAAGCTCCAGCAGGCCAGAAACAACGGCACAGGAAAAATCCAGCCAGAACAGACCTTTCCACGGGCGGTAATAGGCGAAAAACTGTTTCAGCATGCGATGATCCTGCAATGGTCCATGGCACCCGCAAAGGGCACTGGCAAGCGGCCGGGACGTGTCACCTCATCCATGGCAAGACCCGGGACGCGCGACAAGGCTTCCAGCGGCTTCAGCGCGCCGGATGTGCCGTTGAGCACAACCTTTCCGTTTCAGTCAAGTTTAGACGGCTTGTGCATGATCCCGCGCAGAATGAAGGGTCACGACAAGTATGGACAGGCTGCGTGGCATGACGGACGCGCGAGCCGCAACCGCAGTACGTATATCACTTTTAAAAGACCGCCTGTGGATATGGCTGGGGCGCCAGGATTCGAACCTGGGAATGCCGGTACCAAAAACCGGTGCCTTACCGCTTGGCGACGCCCCAACGGAGTTGCAGGCGGAAAGATGCGCTGCAAATCGCGGCCTGATTAGCAAAGCGAAAGCCGGGCGGCAACACCTTCGGAAGGAGGAACGTGCGTTTTTCCCGGAACGATGCTGCGGCCACGTCGTTTCCTTTTCATCCCCAACGAGAAAAACCAATGAAAAGGACATCCCATGCCCTCCATCACATCCGCCCGCATCCTTATCCTCGCCACCCATGGCTATGAGCGCTCCGAGCTGCGCGTGCCGCTGGAACAGCTCTCCGCCAAGGGTGCCAAGGTCAAGATCACCTCGCTCGAAAAGGCGCCGATCAAGAGCTGGGACGAGAACAACTGGGGCGACACTGTCGATGTCGATCTCACCCTCGACGAGGTGGAAATCGATGATTTCGATGCTCTGGTCATTCCGGGCGGCCAGATCAATCCCGACCTCCTGCGCAAGGAGCAGAAGGCCGTCGACGTGGTGAAGACTTTCGTCAATTCCGGCAAGGCCGTTGCTGCCATCTGTCACGGCCCATGGCTTCTGATCGAGGCCGGTGCCGTCAAGGGCCGCAAGGCGACCTCCTTCCCCTCGATCAAGACCGACATGATCAATGCCGGTGCCGACTGGCGCGATGAGGCCGTGGTCACGGATCAGGCTATCATCACCTCGCGCAATCCCGGCGATCTCAATGCCTTCGTGGCGAAGATCGTCGAGGAGATCGAGGAAGGCCGGCATCAGCGCCGCGCCGCCTGATCGCGTCTGCCAGACAACACGAGAGACCCGGCGGGCAACCGCCGGGTTTTTTGTGTTATGCCTGTGCTCACGGCATCTTCAGCCCGGAACCGAGGGCACTTCGCGCTTCAGGTCCGGCTCGTCGTGGATGAAGGTGAGCTGCAGCGTTGCCATACGCTCAATAGCGGGATCGCTGAAATCACCTGGCCCCTCTGGTGGCCCAACGGAAATGCCGCCCTCTTCCAATACGTCGATCAGCGTGCCAAATGCGCCGGCCGGAAGCGTCATCCGGATCGTGTTCATCAGGTTCGAATACATGCGCGTGTCGTCGATCCAGCCGCCGAGGCGGTTGACGGTGTCAAAGACGAAACTCGTTGCGGCCTTGCGCTCGACGCGCGTGACGGCCGTCAGCATGACGATGGCCATGGCCCGGACCCTCCCTCTCACGAGAGAGTGCAGCGGCAAGCGGTGACAAATCAAGCCTCGTGTGAAATAGGCTGAGGGCTGCGGCTTGCCGCGCAAGCTCGGACCCTGGACATGAAGAAGCAGAAGCAGCCACACAGGAAAACGGGGCGGGTTGTCGCGAAGAGCGGGCCTTCAGGGGCCGTCCGCAGCGTGGCTCATGGCGAGGGCAGCGGCGCGGCGATCCGCGACCCGGCCACCGTCAACGGCGCCGAGGGCAAGGCGAGCGCTGCTGCCGAACGCTTCCGCGCCGGAGTTCGCACGCCTGGCTTCCGGATCGCCTTATCGGTATTTCTCGCCGGTGTTCTCACGGTTGCAGGTTCGCTTGCCATTCCGCATGAATTCGCCTTCTTCGAGCTCGGCTATCTCTTCACGCTGTCGATCTATGATCTGGTTCTGGCCATGCTTGGCCTGTCAGTCGCCATCGGCATGGCCGAGCGGCGAGGCGAGGTCGTCTCGATTGTCTTCGCCTTTCTTGGCGTGATCACGCCGATGCTCCTCTTCTTCGACCCGATCTTCAGCGCCATCCTGCAGAGCCCGCTCGGGCACGAGCTCTTCCTGATCGCACCCATCGCCGTGATGCTGTCCGGCGTGGTCCTGTGGCTGCCGGCGCGGGTGCGCCGGATTGCAGCCCCGCTTGCGGCCGCTGTCGTCGGCTTCTCCTTCGCGCTGTTCATCGGGCTCGACGACTTCGGCATCGGCATCAAGGAATTCGCTTTCGCCGCCGTGCTCGGCGCGCTGTGGATCCTCGTCATCCCCGGCTTGATGCTGGGCCCGTTCCGCGGCGCCTGGCTCACCATCCCGGCACGGATCATCGGTTCCTGGCTGATGGTGATCGCGGTCATCGTTACCGTCTCGCTCTACGTGCCGCTTTCACCCGATGCACCGCCGCTGCCCGAGCTGCTTGACGACCAGTCGCTTGCGCCGCTCGATCCGGCGGTCGAGGACGGGCTTACGGAGGCGCCAGAGAGCTTCGACAGTCCAGTCGACGACAACGCCATTCCGCCACCGGAGTTCGGCGACAATCCGCTTCTCGGCGGCCGGCGCAACGGTGAGCCGTGAGGCGAAGCAGACCGCATTGCCAGTCGACGCCTTCCACGTCAGCCGTTACAAGCGGTCAGTGTCGCCTCTGATTCCGGTAGATCCTGATGCATATCCGCTATGACCGTCCGGTGTCCCGTTCCGCCTTTCTCGCGCGACGGCTGGCGCTGTTTTCGCTCGGCTTGCTGCTGATCGTCGTGCTGGCGCATCGCTTCGGGCCGCTCTCGACGCCGGATTTCGTGCTTTTGGTGCTGGCAGCTGCCGTGCCGGCGGCGCTTGCCGTTCCGCTTGCGCTTCTCGGCCTTGCCCGGCTCTGGCAGATCGGTGCGCTCGGGGGCGTGGCTTCCGCCTGGGCGCTGATCTATGCGGCCGTGCCGCTCGCCCTGCCCGGCTATGGCTACTACCTCTATGTCACCAAGCCGAAACTGACCGAGGTTTCGACCGATCTCGCCGATCGGCCGGCCTTCGTGTCCCTGCCGGATGCGCCGCAAAATCTCTTGCCCCGCCCTGCCCTGCCTGACAATGCCGGCGAGGCGCAGCTTGCCGCCTATCCGGGTTTGAACGGCCGGCGCTATGAAGGGGCAATCGACCGCGTCTATGAGGCGGTGCGCAAGGTGGCGGGCGAAAACCGGCTGGTGGTGACGGCAAGCCGGGGCGAGGAATATGGCCTGCCGGCGCTGGAACTGCGGCCGACGACGGAAGTCCCGGTCGAGGAGGAAGCCCAGGGCGCAGCACCCGCGTCCCAGGACGCGCTGCCGGAAAGCGGGCCGCTGCCGACCGCGCGCCCCGAGCCGAGCCTGCTCGTGCCACTGGATGACGGCGAACCGGAGGGGACGGCCCGGCTGCAGTTTGCCACCCGCACGCTGGTGCTTGGGCTGCCCTTTGATGCCGTCGTGCGGCTTCGCGAAGAAGCGGAGATGACGCTCGTCGACATCCGCGTCGCCTCACGCTACGGGCCGCATGATCTGGGGATCAGCGATGAGATTGCCGAGGGCTTTCTGCATGCGCTGGATGCGGAGCTTCTGGGGATTGCCGGGAACTGAGGCTGGCCCTGTGCCGCTTGGCACCCCCTCTGGCCTCCTGAGCTTGTCGAAGGGCGGCCATCTCCCCCACACGGGGGGAGAGCGGAAAACGCCGGCGCTGCCGCACCCTCCACTCTCCCCACCTGTGGGGGAGATGTCGGCGCAGCGGACAGAGGGGGCAAGCCGAAGGCTCATGACCTCTCAAGCCGGCCGATACTCTCCCGACAGCTTCGCCGGACCGTCCGTAGCGATCAGGCCCTTCTCCACGAGGTCCTCGAGATGGGCGAGCACTGAAAGGGCGGCTGCCCCATGCAGGCGGGCATCGGTGGTGGCGTAGATGACCTTGACCATGTCCGATATCCGGCGATCGCCTTGTCGAATGCGCTCCAGCACGGCGCGCTCGCGCATCAGACGATGGGTGCGCAGTGCCCGGACGAAAGCGCGGGGCTCGCTGACCGGACCGCCATGGCCGGGCAGATACAGGCGGTCGTCACGCGTGAGCAGCCGGTCGAGCGAGGCCATGTAATCGCTCATCGCACCATCGGGAGGGGCGACGATCGAGGTGGCCCAGGCCATGACGTGATCGGCGGAAAAGAGGATGCCGGTGTTATCAAGCGCAAAGGCTGCGTGGTTGGCGGTGTGGCCGGGGGTATGCACGGCGGTGAGCTTCCAGCCATCACCTTCGACGGTCTCGCCGTCGGCAAGGGCAAGGTCGGGGACAAAATCGGTGTCGGAGCTTTCGGCGAAGGGGTTCACCTCGCCTTCAAAGAGCGGACGCGACGGGCGATGCGGGCCTTCGGCGACGATGATCGCGCCCGTCGCGTCCTTTAGCCGACGGGCGAGCGGGGAATGGTCGCGATGGGTGTGGCTGACGGCGATATGGGTGACCTCACGGCCCTCAAGCGCTGCCATCAGCGCCTCGAAATGGGCTTCATTGTCGGGACCGGGATCGATGACGCAGACGGATTTCTGACCGACGATATAGGTGTTGGTGCCGTGGAATGTGAAAGGGCTCGGATTGGGCGCTGTGAGACGCTCGACGCCGTCTGCCACGGGCACCGCCACGCCATGCTGCGGCTCGAAGGCGGTAACGAATTGCGGCACCGGCTGATCGCCAGCCGGATCTTCCGTCTTACTCATTTATACTCGATCTCGATGAAACTCATCGGCTGGTCGCCGCCATTGATGACATTATGCTCGACGCCGGCATCCCGCCGATAGGCCTCGCCGGCCTTCGACGTCACGCGGCGCTCGCCTTCGGCATCCTCGATCAGGAAATGGCAATCGGTGAGCGGTACGACAACATAGCCGAGGCCATGGGTGTGATGCCCGGTTGCGGCGCCTGGTTCGAAATCCCAGCGGGTGATGCGGGTGACGGCATCGTCGAGGACCACGGTCGGGATGGCGGGTGGGCGGGCGGAATAGCCGGGCATGGGTTGGGACTCCGGAGGAAATGAGGGCTCAACCTAGCCCGTGGGGGTGGTGGGGGCAATTGGGGGAT
>NZ_LJIB01000027.1:0-235699 GCF_001295785.1 Rhizobium sp. AAP116 | reverse complement strand
AACCGACGGCGACGGCGACAAGGCCGATGGCAAGCTGGCGCTGCTGATCGATGACGACACGCCGACCTTGGTCAGCACGCCGACGACCGGTCTGTCCCTTAATGAAGACGACCTCGCCCTCGGAAATGACGAAACCACCCCGAAAGAACTGCTCTCTGCAACCGGAAATCTGAACATCTCGCTTGGGGCCGATGGCGGAAGCATTGCTCTGTCGGCACCTGCTGCGGAATGGAGCGCGACGAACAAGACTCTCACGGCAGGCGACGGCTCTTGGAAGGTCACGCTCAACAGTGACGGCACTTACAAGTTCGACCTTCTCGACAATACCCTGGCCCATGGCTTCGCCGACAATGGTGAGAACACATTCAGTGTCGAGGTAACCTACACGGCGACCGACGGTGATCAGGATGTGCTGACGGGTTCGTTCAAGATCGAGATCGTTGATGATGTTCCGGTGGCGGTTGGCGAAAGTGCCACGGTTCGGGAATCTGCTCCGTCTTCGGTCACCAACCTGATCCTAACCTTTGACGTGTCGGGTAGCATGGATCGCGAGATCGGTGGAGGCCAGTCGCGGCTCGATATTGCCCGAGCAGCAGCGGTCAACCTGATCAATCTGTCGAATGCCGCACAGGTCTTGGTCGTAACGTTCAGTGAGAATGCAAGCAACACCGTCTGGATGTCGAAGGCAGCCGCAATCACTTACATCAATTCGGGTAATTTCCCGGATGCGGAAGGCGGTACAGACTACGACAAGGTCATCGACCGTATTCAGGGTATCAACCTACCAGCGTCTGGCAACACATCCGTCTACTTCTTCTCTGACGGCGACCCGAACAACGGCGATGATCTCAGCAACAGCGAGCGCCTGGCCTGGGAAAACTACCTCCAGACCAATGGCATCAAGTCTTACGCTGTTGGCGTCGGCGTGTCTGCGAACGACGACGACCTGGAGGACGTGGCTTACCCTGGTGAGCCGATTTCCATCACGTCGCCAACCGATCTGATCCTGACGGGCACCGTTGTCCTGCCGGTTCCGACTTCCGCCTCCGGCAACGTGCTCACTAACGACAGCTTCGGCGCAGATGGTGGACGCATCCAGTCCATCCTCGTGGATGATGTCACGCACACTTGGGATGGCAGCGAGGCAAACGAGGTTCTGAACGTAACCACCGCTCTGGGCGGATCGTTGATGTTCAACTTCAGGACCGGCGCTTGGGAGTACAATGCCCCGGCACAGCTCGTGTCGAACACGCCGGAAACCTTCACCTACACATTGGTGGATGGCGACGGCGATACGATCACGGCAAATCTCGTGGTGAATGTCCAGGCCGTCAACGACGCACCGGAAAACGCGGTACCGTCCACGTTGACTGCTGCTGAGGACATCGAGCTTTCGATCACCAACGTGAGCGTGAGCGACGTCGATGCCGGCAACGGCGACCTGACGGTCAAGCTCGAGGTGAAGAAGGGCACGCTGACGCTTGCAAGCGAAGATGACCTCGTCGTATCCAACAATGGATCCGGCACTGTCACGCTGACGGGCTCTCTCACTGCAATCAATGCAGCCCTGCTCGGCATGAAGTACAAGGGCGACCTGAACTTCAACGGCAGCGACGAGCTCAAGATCACCACGACCGACAACGGCAACACCGGCCTCGGTGGCGCCAAGACGGATGTGGATACAGTCGCCATCACCGTGACTCCGGTGAATGATGCGCCGGTTCTGTCGCCGGAAACCCGTGAGATCGAGTTCACCGAGAACGGCAACGGTCGTTATCTGTTTAGCAACGTCAATGTCAGTGATGTGGACAATCCGGCGAACTTCGCCGGTGGCAGCATCGAGATCTCGCTTGGCAATACTGCGATTGCAGGCGACCAAATCTTCGCCGACAGCGACGTCCGCCTCAACGGCAACAACGTGCAGATCTGGCGTTCTGGCTGGGTTACCATTGGTACGCTCGCGTCCGGAGGTTTCGGTCAGACATCACTCAAGATCGACCTGACATCCGGGGCGACTGAGGACCGTGTCGAGTTTTTCCTTGCGTCGGTTGCTTACAAGTCGACCTCTGATAACCCGACCGATGCTGATCGTCTTGTCACCGTTACGTTCAACGATGGCGGAAATTCGGGCGCAGGTGGCTCGCTATCCGATACCTCTACGATCACAGTGAAGGTTAACCCGGTCAATGATGCGCCAGTTGCAGCTGACGACCGGGTCATCACCAATGCTGGGGTTGGCACACAGTTCGAAGTGCCGGACTGGGCTTTGCTGTTCAACGACACTGATGTGGACAGTGATGATCTCAGTGTCACGTCGATTTCGAACCGTAGCGGTCTCAACGCCAATACCAGCGCTGACGGTGTCGTGGTTATCGACACTGGCAACTCAGGCGGTTCTTTCGACTATCGGGCCTATGACGGCGAGGACCGGTCGGGCAATGCCCGCGTCACGGTGATGCAACGTACATCCGGTCCACTCGACGGGACGAGCGGCAACGACATACTCGTCGGTGTTGCAAAGCCTGTCGGCCAGATCACGACTATCAAGTTTGCCGACAGCTATGACGTTGGCGACGTGGTCAGCGTAACGCTCAATGGGAAGACTTTCTCCCACACCGTCGTGACAGGTGGTACTTCTGTAAATGCAGTTTACAACGCACTGCTGGCAGCGACGCCTGTAGGTAGCGTGCAGACACTTCAGCAGTTGTTGGCCTCGGAGGGTATTGATCAGGTAAGAGACGGGTCGACCGTCACGTGGATGGGCGATCCTGGTGTGGAAAACGCGTTTAGCGTCGGTGCAAGCGTGGACAACAGTAATGATGTTGGAGCGAAGTGGCACTACGAGGTTGATTTTTCCAGCTCAATCTCGTGGTTCGAAACATCAGGCTCGATCAGAATCAAGATCGGCTCAACCTGGTATTCCGAAAATGCGAACAATTCTGGGGTCTCAAGTGACGGCCAGCGTTTTGACAAAACGGCTGAAGCTTTGGCTGATGATTTGAGAGTTCTAGGCTTCGATGTCACCTATAATCCAAGCACCAATAACTTCCTGGTCAAGACCAGCACATCAACCTCGGTCGAAGGTGAGTATCGTGTAAGACCCAATCGAAGCTGGATCGATGCCGAAGTTGACACGGTACAGTCCGGATCTGCGCCCTCGAACCAACTGCATCCCGCTGTCGACACCATCCAAGACGCCACCGACGGCGGCGTCACGATGAACGGTCTGAACGGCGATGACATTCTCATCGGCAGCGATGAAGATGATGTCATGAACGGAGGCTCAGGCAACGACATCCTCTTCGGCGGTCTTGGTCTCGATACCATGACAGGCGGCTCTGGCGCGGACACCTTCGTGTTTGACGAGGAAGCGCTCCAGGACATCGGAGTGACCGACGTGATCACCGACTACAACCTGGCTCAGGGCGACATGCTGGATGTGTCGGCATTGCTGGACAGCCTGCTCGGTGAGGCGGCCAGTGACGTTGCCAGAGAGGAGGCCATCAGCATCAGGTTGCAGGGTGGAGATACCTTCGTAAGTGTCGATACGGCAGGTGGGCCGAAGGATATCGTGATGCTTGAAGGCAATCATGCGAACGTCAAGATCCTCTTCGACGACAATCACGCAACGACTGTCCCGCACGACTAAAACACATAGTGTTTCCGAAATGAAAAGGGCGCCAGATCGGCGCCCTTTTTCTTTTCACGGCCGCGCTGAAGCGGACTTTACTTGCCGTCGATTCGAAAAAGACTCTGGCTTTGCGCATGCGTTGCTGCCCGCCGACGGTGGAAGGTGCTTGAATGGGTGTTGCCGATTGGAGACAGTTCCATCGCATCTGCCGGATTTCACATGGAAATGCTGGGGCTTTGTTGCACGGTTAACGTCGAAGCCCAGCAAAATGATTCGAATGACTGCGCGCAATAGTTGACCTTGGCCATACAAGTTCGAAACTTCGAGTAATTCTTTTCTCAAGATCTGAAAAAACTCGATTTTCGTTCCAACAGATCAAAATTGGGTGCATCTTTTGGACATGCCGATTGGACTTCCCAGCGACCGGTGCCCCGGTATATAACGGCCTCCAAGCAAGAATTGGGTAGGGGCAGACCTTTGTTTACCAAAAAGACTTTATTCGCAGCCTTGTACACCTCGGCAGCCTTTGCAATCGCGTCTGTTGCCCCAGCGAGCGCCATGTCGCTGCAGGAGGCCATCCAAAAGGCGCTGACGACCAATCCGCAGATTTCGCAAGCGGTCCAGAACCGCGAGGCGGTCGAGTTCGAACTGCGCCAGGCGCGCGGTCTCTATCTCCCGTCGATCGATCTGGAGGCAAGCGTGGGAAAGCGCCGGCTCTCGAACGAGAGCACGGGAAACCTCAGCCGGGACTCCGAGGATTTTAATTCTTCCGAGGTCGGCCTCACGGTCACCCAGCGGCTTCTGGATGGCGGCGGCCGCCGGGCCCAGGTCGATCAGCAGGCCTCGCGCGTCGACGGTGCGTCCTTCCGTGTTCTGGAGCGTTCGGAGACGATCGCCCTGCAGGTCGTTCAGGACTACCTCGAATACATCTTGCAGGCCAAGATCGTTGGTGTGGCGCAGCAGAACGTCTCGTTCCACAACGGCATTCTCTCGGATATCAATCAGGGTATCTCCGGCGGCGCACTGACCGAAGTCGACGCCGTTCAGGGGCGCGAGCGTCTCGCGGCCGCCCAGGCTCGCCTGCGCGAAGCTCAGGAGGAGCTGGAGCTCACCAAGATCCGCTTCCTGAAGACGGTCGGTGAGCCGATCGCCAATGCAAAGGTGCCGGCCTCGGTTGCCAAGCTGCTTCCGCGCACGCTCGACGATGCCATCGCGACCGCAAAGTCCAACAATCCGCGCATCTATTCGGCCCGCGCCGACATCGATGCCGCTGACGCGGCAGTGCGTGCTGCCCGCTCCAACTACGCCCCGACCGTCGATCTCGAAGGTCGTGCCAGTGTCGGCAATGACGTCGGCACCAGCCAGGGCAACACCAACGACGTTCAGGTGCGCCTGGTCGCCCGTTGGAACCTCTATCGCGGTGGTATCGACCAGGCCCGTGAGCAGGAACAGATCCGTCGCGCCAGCGAACAGCGTTACGCATCCGATCAGGTTCATCGCGAGATCGAAGAGTCCGTGCGTTCGGCTTGGAATGAGCGCCGCAGCCGCGGCGAGCTCTCCCAGATCCTGAACTCGCAGTCCTCGCAGAATGCCCAGCTCGTTTCGTCGTATGGCGAGCAGTTCAAGATCGGCCAGCGCTCGCTTCTGGACGTTCTCGACGCGCAGAACACCCGCTTCAACACCAGCATCGTCGCCGAAACGGCCCGCGTTGCAGCCCTGTTCGCGGAGTACAAGATCCTGGCGGCTTCGGGTTCTCTGTTGAAGACCATGAATGTAAAGGCGGTCGGTCAGACCGACGCTTACGCGCGCAACGAATTCTCCGTGAAGACGACCCCGAATGGGGCCTATGTCGAGCGGGATCCGCGGCAAAAGGCGGGAATTCCGATGGACCTCCTGGCGCCGCTCCAGTAAACGCCCATCCGATAGGATGACATGTTAAATTCGTTGATCGAACCGGCGGGCCCTCGTGCCCGCCTGCGCTTTCGTGCGTCATTCAAGGCTGTCGCCACATTTTACGGTCGGCCCAGCTCCGATACCGTACTTTTCTCAGGTCTGCCGGACGAAATCGTTGAATCTCTCGAACTCGACGATGTGGAACATGTCGCCGAGCGCATTGGCCTGCAGGTCATGCGGATTGGCGAACGTGCGATCCGCGAAAACGATTTTGATTGTCCAGCCATCGTCGTCCTCAAGGATGGCGGAACGCTACCCTTGCTCGAGGTCAGCGAAGACGGTGTCTACACGCTCGATATTCGCGAGGGAGCCGCTTCGGTGCGGTTGACGCACCAGGAGCTTATGGCGCTCGGCCCGGAATTCCTGTTCGCCTTCACGCTCTTCTATCGGAACGACAGTGAAAACGCGCATATCGGTAGCGCGGACGAGATCGAGAAGCGCCATTGGCTTGTGCGGGCATTGATGCCCTATTGGCGCACCTATCTGCGCGTCATTCTTGCGGCACTGTTCATCAACCTGATCGCGCTTGCCTCGCCGCTCTTCACGATGAACGTCTACGACCGCGTGTTGCCCAACAAGGCAATCCCCACCTTGTGGGTGCTCGCGGCCGGCATCATGCTCGCCTATCTCTTTGACTATTTGCTCAAGGAAGCGCGCGCGTCGCTGATCGACCATGCCGGCCGCAACGCCGACCTTCGTCTGTCGCAGATGATCTTCGACAAGGTGCTCAACACGACGCTTGCCTCGCGTCCGTTGTCGACGGGCGAATATGCCAATCGCGTCATGCAATACGAGTTTGTGCGTGAGTTCTTCACCTCGAACACGATAGGTCTGATGATCGATACGGCCTTCGTCTTCATCTTCCTGATCGTCATCTATCTGATCTCCGGCTGGCTTGCGATCATTCCGGCCGTTGCGCTGATCCTCTCCATCGCGATCGGTCTTCGCGCCCAGGCTCAGATCGGCCACCGGATGGCGGCGGCCTCGAACGAGGCGTCGAAACGGCAGGCGCTTCTGGTGGAAACGATCTCCACCATCGAAACGCTGAAAAGCCTGCGCGCCGAAGCGACCATGCTGCGTCGCTGGCAGGAATTGATGAAGCATTCGAGCCGGACGAGCGAAGAGATCAAGCATATCTCGACCAATGCCATCAACCTGACGGCACTGATCCAGCAGATTGTCGGCGTGCTGATCGTGATTGCCGGCACTTACGAGTTCTCGGAAGGGCGCCTCGCCATGGGCGCGATCATCGCCACCGTGATGCTTGCCAGCCGTGCCGGCGCGCCACTCGGCCAGATCGCCATGACGCTCGCGCGTTTCCGTCAGGCAACGCTGTCGCTCAGAATTCTCGATCAGGTGATGGAGCAGCCCGAGGATCGGCCGTCGACGGTCGGTTTCGTCAACCGCGAGATCAAGCACGGCGGTTTCAGTTTCCAAGACGTGAACTTTCAGTATCCGGGCTCGGACAATCCGGTCATCAGCAAGCTGTCCCTGACAGTCGCGCCGGGGGAAAAGGTCGGCATCATCGGCCGAATCGGTTCCGGCAAGACGACGCTTGGCCGTCTGCTCGATGGCCTCTTCGTGCCGACGGACGGGCGCGTGCTGATCGATGGCGTCGATATTCGCCAATATCACATGTCGGAAGTGCGTTCGGCTGTTGCTGTCGCGGGTCAATCTTCGGATCTCTTCTCCGGAACGGTCAAGGAGAACCTCCTGATCGGTCGCGCGGACGCCACCGACGAGGAACTACTCGAAGTGGCCCGCATGACGGGCGTTGAAGAGTTCGTCTCGCGCCATCCCCGTGGCTTCGACATGCCGGTCGGCGAGCGCGGTTCCAACCTGTCGAGCGGCCAGAAACAGGCCATGACGATTGCACGTCTCCTGCTAACCAAGCCGAAGATCGTTTTCCTCGATGAGCCATCGGGGGCGATGGATCTGGCAAGCGAGCGACATCTGATCAACCGGTTGTCGAGCGCCTTCGACAAGAACACCACGCTTCTGATTGCCACCCATCGCTTCACCATGCTCGATCTCGTTGATCGTTTGATCGTCCTCGACAAAGGCCGTGTGGTGGCCGACGGGCCGAAGCATCAGGTTATCGAAGCCATGCAGAAGAAGGGCGTGAAGCCATGAGCCGTCCGGTTGCCGACACGCCTCCGTTCATGGCCCGCATGATCGTGTTCCTCGTGGCGTCCCTTATCGTGCTTTTTCTGGCATGGGCTGCAATCGCCGAGATCGACGAGATCGCGAGAGGGGAAGGGAAGGTCATTCCCGTCTCCAAGACACAGATCGTGCAGTCCTCCGAAGCAGGCGTGGTCGAAACCATCGCCGTTCAGGTCGGCCAGGTCGTGCGCAAGGGTGAACTGATCGTCCAGCTCAACAACACGACAACGGAATCGTCGCTCGGCGAGTCCGTTGCAAGGGCGCGGGCCCTTGGCGCCAAGATTGCGCGCCTGGCGCTGGAGGAGGCGGGCTCCTACGACGTCGCTTTCGTCTGCCCGGACGACGTTCTATCGGTCGCCAGCCAGGTTTGTGCAAATGAGGAGCGGCTCTTTGCCGCCAACAAGGCATCCTACATCAACAAGGCGGGCGTGCTTCGTGAGCGCGTGCGTCAGCGCGAGAATGAACTGAGCGAGGCGCAAGCCAATATCGTACGCCTCGAGCAGAACATCACCCAAGCGACGCGGCAATACGATCTGATGAGCCCGCTGGCGAAGAAGGGTCTTGTGGCACAGACCGAGCTGATTGCGCTTGAGCGCGAACTGACAGATCAGCGCGGCCAGATCACGGTCTATCAGGAGAGCCTCGAACGGCTCCGCGGCGCAGTAGAGGAAGCGCGTCTTCAGGTTGAGGAACTGGCGCTTCAGCTTCGTCAGCAGGCACTGACAGAAAAGGCACAGACCCTCGCTGAACTCTCGGTCATCGATGAAACGATCCGCGGCGCGACCGATCGTGTCAGTCGCACCGATATCCGCTCTCCGGTGGATGGCATCGTCAACACGCTCGAGGTCAATACGATCGGCGCCTATGTCGACCCCGGCACCGTGGTCGCCGGCATTGTCCCCACCGCAGATACGCTTCTGATCGAAGCCAAGATTTCGCCGCGTGACGTCGCATTCGTAACGCGCGGCCAGAAGGCGATCGTGAAAGTCACGGCTTACGACTTCTCGATCTTCGGCGGCCTGGAAGGCGTGGTGACCAATATCTCCGCCGACAGTATTGTCGATAAGGACAAGGGCGAGACCTTCTATCTGGTCCAGGTAAAAACGGACCAGTCCGAGTTGATGCGCGGTGGCAAGAGCTATCCCATCATTCCGGGCATGGTTGCCTCGGCGGAAATCATGACCGGTCGCAAGACCATCCTGAGCTATCTCATGAAGCCGATCAACAAGGCGCAATCCGTCGCCCTGACCGAGCGGTGAGCCATGGCCCTTCCCGATCGGCAAGCCGCCTACTCAGAACCGGCCGAGTTGAACCCGGCCGCGATGCGGCATGTCGAGGAAAATGACGCGGAACCGAAATTCCGCGCGATCATCGGCAAGGGTGGGGCGCGCCGGGGTATCAGGCTGGAAAGCGTATACTGGGACGGCCTTGCCTGGTTGCTGAACGGTTCGCGGCAATCTCTGGGCGATGTGGTGGAGCAGGCTGCCGGCCAGATGGGCGAGAATGGCAATCTGGCATCCATGCTGCGCGTGGTTGCATTTCGCTGGATGTGGCGTCGGCTGTCGCTGATGGAAAATGTTTATTCGGTTGAAAATCTGAATGCGCTGATCCAGGCCTGCCCGACGCCCGCCATAGTGCTTACACGTGACAAGAAGATCCAGTTTTTCAACGAACCCTTCATGACCATGCTGAAGCAGAAGCTTGTGCTGGGCAATATCGCCCAGCTGTCGGCGGGCTTCCGTTTTGTTCTCGACACGCAGGTCGATGAAGCGCTGCAGAGCCTTTCATCCAAGGGCAAGATGATCACGACGGGTTTCACCGCCACCTGCGCCGGAAAGCAGCTGACCGGCCAGATGAACCTTGCCATGGCCCCAAGCCATCAGAAGCAGATGGTCATCGGCTACGTCGTCCGAGGCTGAGGTCGAACTCCACGGCTGGAGCGGAAGATCCGCTCAGAGTTCCCCGCCTTCGCCCGGTGCGATGCTGTCGAAGCTCTTCATGGCCATGGCTTTACCCTTTGTGCGGGTACCGTGCAGAAAGCCGCGGCCATTGGAAATGGAAAATAGCGGCTGGTAATCGGGCAGGCGGCTGTCCGCCAGAACCTGATCCCGCATGTTGTCCAGGATGTAGTGCGTTCCCTGGATCTCGACCGACAGAACGGCATGATAGAAGTGCCGCTTTTTGTCGTAGAGGATGACGACGGTCATGTCCTGCAGTGAAAAGCCTTGTGCTTCGAGGACCGCCATTTTCAAGAGGGCATAGTCTTCGCAGTCGCCGTAGCCGGAAGCGAGGGTCTGGGACGGGGAGGACCACTGATCCACCCGACCGTGACTGTCGATATCCTTGCGGTACTTGATGCGGCGGTTCACCTCGTGATTGACGAGGTTGAGCTTGTCGCGGAGCGAAGACATGCCGCCGCCGGCCGATGTCCGGTGGACCACAGCATCCATGTCGAAACAATTGGCGCCGCCGCACTTAAGCGCGGTACCCTTGGCGATCTCAGCAAAGGTCGGTGCCGCCTTCTTCAGTGCGCCGAGTTTCTTGAAGGGAATGGCCACAGAGTCGAAGACATCATCGGTTGGTGTCTTGCGCCGGTTGGGTGCTATTTCTTTTGGCGCTGTCGCGACGGTGCCGGTCGAGAGGTCCGTACGCAGCGGAGCGAACGCGACGACCTGTGTGGCGATCGACTGGGCAAAGAGTTCCGTGGTCTGGGACCAGCGCTGCTCGATCTTGCCGAAGAGATTTGTGCCGAGTGAGCCTGCAAGGGGGCTCATTCCAAGCACGAGCGTCTGGGCGACGTTTGAGTAAGAAGTCATCGTATGTGGCAGCATGGGAGCCGCCATCGAACCGGATGAAACCAGGGTAGCCGCTACGAGGGCCGAGACTGCGACAATGTTTTTGTTCTTCTTGAGCATCGCTATTCTCCAATTGTTGCTTGAAGAATAGCGGCAATGCTTGAATTATCGGTTCGTATAGATGGCTTCTATACTTTTAATATGCATCGCTATATTAAAGTAAAATCCGGTGGATAATTGGCAGGTCTTGTTAACCAAGGTGGCCAGAAGGCAGGGAATCCAGGCGTTGAAGGCGTCTGGAATCTAAGCCGTTCTCCTGTATTGCCAGTCGAGCCCAGCCGTTGCCTTTGCTGCAGTCTGCCCAGATATGGAACACCTTCGCTCTTGCTTCGCCGAGTGCCAATGCTTAACGTTCGCCAACGGATCAGGAACGAGACTTGGCGCCATCATGGTCGGAATAAAACACTTTACGCGGAGCTTCCTGCGCGCCGGAGCTTCGGCTCTGCTGCTTGCCGCTCTCTCCTCTTGTCAGACCGATGACTTCAAGCCGAACGCTGGTGAAGGCGGAGCCTCTGCGGCCGTCAACCCCGCCAACGATACGGGTCTCTACAACCAGACCCTGGGATCCGGTTCGGTGAAGGTCGCCTATCTCGGTGTCCGTCGTGCGGATCAACCGGGCCGCCAGGCCGATAGCGAATACCGGGATGGCGCCGCTCTGGCCGTCAACATGCTCGGTTCCGACGTCGTGAAGCTCACCATGCTTGAGACGACGGAAAAGCCGGAGGCGATCGAGGCCGCGGCAAGGACCCTGGCGCGCCAGCAGGTATCCTTCATCGTCACCACCGCCCGTGGTGCGGAGTTTGAAGCGATCCAGCGTGGCCTGGGCGGACTTCAGGTCCCCATGCTTGCATTCCAGACAAACGAGGCGGTCCTGCCTGAAAATGTCTATCCCTTCGTATCCAGCCCTGCCGACAGCCTGATAGAAAGCGCGTCCTTCGCAATGGCCGAAGGGGCGACCCATGCGGTGATCCTCGCCTCCTCTCCGGCGGAAAAAGCTCAGGCCGATCGGATCGCCAGCCAGATCAAGGCCTTTGGCGGCAAGGTTGAGCCGATTATCGAACTGAGCGGCGGCACGCTGCCTGCTAAGGCTCTCAATTCGTGGAGCAAGGCCGACATGGTGGTTCTGATGCCAAGCATCAAGTCGCCGGGCGAGGTGTTGAAGAAGGCGGATGCCGCCAAGCCGCCGCGGCCGGGCCGCAGGATCGTTGCGAGTGCCGTTCTGACGGCGCAGGATCTCAATGAGCCCAAGCTGACCGGCAGCATCGTCTGTCGCTACGACCAGAACGTCCAGGCAAGGATCGGTAGCCGATACATGGCGAGTTATGGAATGCCGGCCTCTGCCCAGGCCGGCTATGGCTTCGACGCCATGGCGATGGCCATCGGCCTCGCTGGCCGTTTCCGGGAGCTGGCCTTCGGGCCCGAGCGGCTCATGTCGCCGGATGGTTTCTCAGGCTCGCTCGGTGTCTTCCGGCTGGAAGGCGATCGCAAGGTCCGGCGCAATTGCGATATCTTCAAGGTCGCCAAGGGCTCCTATGTATTCTTCCAGAAAGCGCCTCCGACGCTCTGATCACCACAGCGTGACATGATCTACGAGCCCTGATCTTCCGTTTACATTGTTGTCAAACCGTCACATCCTGATGGCGGATGACTGATGGGCGGTAGACGAGGAGGTCTGGCGCGCGAATGGTCTGGGATCGGAGCAAAGTGTAATGAACGGCGCACAATCGATGGATGCGGGCCAACGCTATGCAGGCACGCTGCGCATCCTCCATTGGCTGATTGCAGTCCTCGTTCTCATGACCTGGCCGCTTGGCCAGATGATTGGGTTCGTGAAGGACGACGTGAAACTCGATTTCTATCTGATCCATGAAAGCCTGGGCTTCATGGTCCTGTGGCTGATGCTGGTGCGGATCGGCGCAAGGCTGACAAGCGAGGCGCCTCTGGTCGAGGCACCGCGATTGGAAAAGGCAGCCGCCCACGTGGTGCACGGGCTTCTCTATGTCTTCTTGATCGTCATGCCGGTTTCCGGGTTTCTGGCAACCAATGCCCATGGCTTTCCGCTCAAATGGTTTGGTCTCTTCACCGTCTGGAGCCCGATCGGCAAGTCACCGGAAATAGCGTCCACTCTTTCGGCAATCCATGCCTGGAGCGCGTGGATCATTTTGGCTCTCTTTGCGTTGCATATTTCGGCGGTGGTCTTCCATCACGTGATCCGCCGCGACGGTACGCTTTATCGCATTTTGTAAAACTCTCCGGGACAGGACCTCGATGCGTAAGATCGAAATGACGGACCAGCTTTGGGCGCGCCTTCTTGCCATGCGCGGCAGCGCAAGCCAGACCGGTGCAGACGAAGGCGATCCCGTCATGGCCCTGTACGCACCGATTGCCGCCGCAGAGCGCGGCTTTGTTCTGGCGCAGGTCGGCCAGTCGCTCGATGGCCGCGTGGCCACGCCATCAGGTGACGCACGCGACATTTCCGGAAGCGACGGCATCGCCCATCTTCATCGCTGTCGCGCGCTCGTGGAAGCCGTGGTCGTCGGTGTCGGCACCGTCAAATGCGACGACCCGAGACTTTCCGTCAGGGCAGTGAAGGGCCCCAATCCCGTCCGCGTCGTGATTGATTGTCGCGCGGAACTGACCGGCGAGGAACGCCTGTTTCGCGACGGCGGCGCACCAGTCATTCTCGTGCAGGGGCATGATGCACCGGTCAAATCCCATGGAGCCGACGTCATCAGAGTTCGCAGGGGCAAGGGCGGCCTTGATCCTCAGGACATCCTGGATGCACTCGCGGACCGCGGCTTGCGTCGCATCCTCGTCGAGGGAGGCGCACGCACGATTGCCCGCTTCATCGAAGCCGATCTCGTCGATCGCCTGCACGTCGCGATCGCCCCGCTGATCATTGGCTCGGGACCTGCCGGCATCGCGCTGCCGCCGATCGACAAGCTTTCAAGCGCTCACCGGCCAGCCGCCAACGTCTATAGCCTCGGCAGCGACATCCTGTTCGATTGCGACTTGAAACAATCTGCTGCTTCAGTGGCGGGGGAGCGCGAGGATATCCGAGTGGCCGACCACGCATGAGCTGCCGGCCTCTGCGATCTTCGCAAGCCGGAAATCCAGCCAGTGCCTGATTTGGACGTCAGTCAGAGTACCGATCTCCGATAGCGGCTGTTCGAGCCCCTCGAGAAAAGCGGCCTGCAAGTCACCGTCATCCGGGCCCATCACCCAGGGGCTCGTGGCAACCGATATTGCATAGCCCAAACGCTCGAAACCTTGCTTCAGATGCGCGGTCGCATGTGGGCCGAGTGCCGGCCCAAAGCCCTTGTCGAAATGCTGGTGCTGATTGAAGTCGTGCGCGACCTGTTCGTCGAGCGGATGGGCAACCGACCATTCCATGACGCCGTCATAGTTCAGCGCAGCATAGAGCCCCGTTTTGCTCGCTGCCAGCGTCTTGGCAAAGTGATCGCAGAAGTCTGCCGAGCAGAGATCGAAGAGAGCCGATGCCGTCACCACGCTCACTTCGGTAAGCGGCAGCGTGTCGATCTCGTTCAGATCGAACTGGCGAAACGAAACGTCCTGTTGATCCCCGATGCGGCGCTCGGCCTCGGCCAGCAGCAGCGGGTCGTAGTCGAGCAACTGCCATTTCGCATGGGCCGGGAAGCGATGAGCCAGGCTCCGCCAGGTCGAGCCGGTGCCGCAGCCGATGTCGAGTATGTTGGGGCGCTCTATACCGCCGAGATGCTGCGACAATTGCTCGACAAGCGGCTTCCCCCGCGCCCTCATATCGACAGGTTCGCGAAGTGCCAGCCAGTCCTTGTTGAAGCCACTCATGAAATACCATCCAGTGTGTTGGAGATGATTGCTGCCGTGTCAGCCCATGTTGGCAGGAGGCTGCCGGCTTGAAGGGCCGCCGCAGACCGCGTCTCACGTTCCTGCGGGCTTTGCAGCAGACGACGGAGCGCCTCTCCGAAAGCCGTTGCGTCATCGACCGGCACCAGTATCCCCGCATCGGAAGGAACGACGTCTGGAACGGCTCCGGCATGGCACGCCACGATCGGAAGCCCGTGAGACAGAGCTTCGGCAAACACCATCCCATAGCCTTCGTATCGGCTCGCCAGTGCAAACATGTCCGCCGAGGCGAAGTGCACCTCCGGATCATCGACCTCACCGAGCAACTGAACGCGGGCTTCCAGGCCCAGCGCTTCCACCTGTCGCGCCAGCGCTTCGCTCGTCGAAGGATCGAGGCTCTTGCTGCCAATGATGACGGCCTGCCAGTCGAGATCCTCGACCGATTTGAGAGCCCTCAGCAGCACGTCATGACCCTTGCGCCGGGTGAGTGTGCCGACCGACAGGATCTGCGGGGCCGCATTGACGACGCGCCTTGTGTCGCTCTTGTCGATCCCGGGCAGGGCGACCGTAATGCGGGAAGACGTGACGCCATAATTGGATGCAAGTTCACGTGCCGTCATCGGCGAGGTCACGATCACATGCCGGGCTGTCGCTAGCGCCATCTGTTCGCTGTGACGGAAGCGCTGCTGCTCTTCATCCGACAGCCCCGTTTCAAGGGCGAGCGGATGATGAACAAGAGCAATGATCCGAAGCCGTTCGGCATTGGCTCCCGCCCAGGCATCGAGCACGCCGAAGGCGAGCCCGTCGATCAGAACGAGCGTCCCGTCCGGCAGTGTCGACAGGGCTGCTTCCGCCCGGTCCAGCGTGTCTGCGGTGGGAACCGGAAACCCGTCGCCAAGCGGCAGAAGCCTGACCTGCCAGCCGCATTCGCGAAGTCCATCGATAACTCGGCGGTCATAGCCATAACCGCCGGTCTTCAGAGCCAGGTCGCCCGGATAGGCGAACACGAGGGAAGGGTTCAAAGATCGGCCTCGTACCAGCCACGGGCCGCATGGGATTCGTGCAGCATGACCTTCAGGCGGCAGATTCGATGGCTGCCGGGGCCGAGACGCTTGTCGGACACGGCCTGCGCCAGCTGGTCGAAGATGTGTTTTGCAATGACTTCCGTCGTGCTGATCTTGCCTTTGAAGACAGCAAGCTCGTCCAGGTTCTGGTAGTTCAGCGGCTTCAAGACCTCGGACAGAACGGTTGTCGCAGCACCGATATCGACGGCGAGGCCATCCTCGTCCACGTCCTTGGTGAAAAAAGCCGCATCGACGACAAAGGTTGCGCCATGCATCCCCTGTGCAGGCCCGAAGACCGGACGCGGCAGGCTGTGGGCGATCATGATATGGTCTCGGACTTCAACAGCGAACATGAGATCTCTTTCGTCAGTAGCGGATGCGATGGCACAGGGTGTCCTGTGTGGAGAGGATACGAGCGTAGGCGTCTGGCAGTTCAGAAAAAGCGGTCTCACCTGAGATGAGGCGCTCGAGACGCGGATCCAGGAGCAGTTCCAGCGCCTTGCTCATTCGCCGACGATAAGTCCAGCGAGCCCGGCGTGACGAAGGAATTCCGCCGACTTGCGAACTGACGAGGGACAGGCGGCGAGAATGAAACGCACCGCCCAGGGGAATGCTGACCATGCGGTCGCCATACCAGCTGGCTTCGACAATTCTCGCTTCAAAGCCCGCACGGGCGATGGCGTTTTCGAGCGCGGCCGCGGCTGCGCTGGCGTTGATCAAGATGTCGAATTCCCCGTCGATCATGTCGGGCTCGGCAAACGTGAGGTCCAGATCGGAAGCCAGTTTACTGCGCGACGGATCCTTGTCGATCAGGACAGTTTCCGTGCCGGCGATCCGGGAAGCGAGATAGGCGACGAGCGTCCCGACAACGCCGGCGCCGAAGACGGCGACGCGGTCGCCCGGCTGCACGCCTGCATCCCAGATGATGTTGAGCGCTGTTTCCATATTGGCGGCAAGCACCGCCCGTCGCGGCGGCAGCGTCTCCGGTAAAAGGGTTACTTGGTCTGACGGGAGGATGAATCGATCCTGATGAGGATGAAGGGCAAAGACATTGCGTCCGATGAGGTCACGGGGACCATCGACGATTTCACCGACGGCCGCATAGCCATATTTGACCGGAAAGGGGAACTCGCCTTCCATATGCGGTCCGCGCATGCGTTCAAATTCGCTTTGAGGAACCGCACCCTGAAAGATCAGGGACTCTGTCCCGCGGCTGATCCCGCTGTAGAGTGTGCGCACGAGCACTTCGTTTTCAGCAGGCATGCCAAGCGGCTCGTGCCGGAGCCGGCAGATTTCTTTTGCCTCGAACCACAGCGCAGCCGCCGTGTCTCCGGCAGATACGGATTGTTCATTCACCTCGAGCTTCAAACTGCACGTCCCCCACCCTAAATATGCACACCAATGGAACGTATTGCCGAAGAAGACATTTTGTTCCTTAGCCGCCATCAAAATAAATTTATGGCGGATGCGCAAACCATCTCTGAAACTTCGGCGTAATGGTTGCCACTGATAGGGAGAGTACGCCTCATGTCCAAGTCCAGCCAGTCCGCTTTCCAGTTCTCGACCGCCGAGATCGAAGTAGAACGCGCCGTAGCCGAGCTGCGCTATGGTCGACCCGTGATCGTAACGGAGGGAGAACGAAAGCTTGCTGTCCTGGCGCTCGACTGTGTAGCGCCCTCGCTTTTCGATCAATTCGCAGCCGTCACCGAGAACCGGCACAGCCTCCTGTTGACCGCGCCGCGGGCCGGTCGTTTGGGGGTCGGAGCCGAACAGGACGTGATCACGCCGCTGGCCGGTCTGTCTTTCGATTATGCCTCACGGCTTGCTTACACACTTGGTGCGGAAAAGCCTGCATTGTGGCAGCCGGCGGATGCACTGGCGACACAGACGACAGAACTGGCCCGCCTGGCGCTGTTGCTGCCGGCCATGGTGCTGGCGGATGTCACGACCATGACAGATCGGTTCGGCGGTTGCTGCGAGATCGCCTCCAGCCGTTTGAAAGGCGCTGATGCCGCCCGTCAGCGCTTCGACCAAGTCGTTCGCACCCGCGTTCCGTTGAAGGATCTTGGTGATGCCGACTTCGTCGTCTTCCGCGGTGGCCTGGCTCAGAAGGATCAGGTCGCCATCATCGTCGGTAAGCCGGATGTCACGAAGACCGTGCCGATCCGCATTCACTCGTCCTGCCTTACCGGAGACCTCTGCGGCTCCCTGAAATGCGATTGCGGTGACCAGCTGCGCAATGGTCTTGCCCTACTCAAGCAGGCGGGCGGCGGCGTGCTGCTCTATCTCGACCAGGAAGGGCGCGGCACGGGCATCGGCGCCAAGATGCGTGCTTATGGCTATCAGCATCTCGGCCTCGACACGATCGATGCGGATGCCGAGCTCGGGCTCGCCGAAGATCATCGCCGTTATGAAGCAGCCGTTGCCATGCTCCGGCATCTCGAGATCGCGAAGGTGGCGGTCTACACCAACAACCCGACCAAGATCGCCGGCCTCAAGCTGGGCGGCATCGAAGTCGAGGCACGGGCGTCGGTCACCGGTCGGGTCACGGCGGAAAACGAAAACTATCTGCGCACCAAGACCTTGCGCGCCGGCCACATGCTCGATCTGGAAACTCTGGTCGCGGCAGAATAAGCTCCAGGCGGGCAGGGAGGATTGCAAGATGGCAAGCGAGCCTGAACGGCTTGGCGGCGATGGTTTCGGTCGGCCATGGGCAAATGCCCAGCTCGACTGGGTCGCGATGCTGCGACAGCGTCGTGGACTGCTGATGAACACACTGGCGGGCCTCTCAGGCCTGCTTGTCGGCACATCGGTCGTCGCGGTGATCGTCTCCTTTCACCTCCCGCTCGGCTGGGATTTCGTGGCCTCGGTCATTCTGTCGCTCGCGCTGATGTTTGCGCTGGTGGTCTATGCTCTGCCCGATCACCCCCATCGCAAGTTCGGCCCGGCCAATCTCGTCACCGCCTTTCGCGCTTGTCTCGTTAGCCTGACTGGCGCGACCGTGCTGTGCTTCGACAGTCTCGCTGCGACCGATACGGCACTCTGGACACTTGCCGGTGTGGTTCTCATCGCCTTGGCGCTCGACGGCGTCGATGGTTATCTCGCGCGCAGCTACGGACATGAATCGTCCTTCGGTGCCCGCTTCGATATGGAAGTCGATGCAGTGCTGATCCTGGTCCTGTCCGTCGCCGCAGCCTTCTTGGAAAAGGCGGGTCTCTGGGTATTGCTGATCGGCCTGATGCGCTACGGTTTCGTGGCCGCAGGCTGGGTGTTGCCGAAGCTGAACGGCGAGCTCTTCCCCTCGTTCCGACGCAAGCTTGTCTGCGTGATCCAGATTTCGGCACTCTGCCTGATCCTGATCCCCTTCGTGACCGTTCCCTATTCTACCGCCATCGCAGCGGTCGCGCTTCTGGCGCTCGCCTATTCGTTTACGGTGGACGTGATCTACCTGCTGCGTCGGCCCGTCACGTCATGACCAGTCTCACCGAGCGTCTCTCGACATCATTCGGGCTCGCCCGCTCGCTCGTCGTCTACTACGGCCAGCCCTGGCGCAGATCGGCGCTGCGGCAATTCTATGCGTCGATCGTCAAGCCGGGTGATCTCGTCTTCGACATCGGCGCCCATGTCGGCAGCCGCAGCAGCACCCTCTTGAAGCTCGGAGCGAAAGTCGTTGCCGTTGAGCCACAGCCGGCCTTTGCAGACTTCATCGAAAATCGTTTTGCAGGCGCGTTGACCGGCTTCGAACGGGTGGCCGTCGGTCGGACCGCCGGGCAGATCGATTTGCTGATCTCGAGCCGCCATCCGACGGTCACAAGCATCTCCAGCCGCTTCGTCGAGACAGTGAAGCAAAGCAAGGGGTTTTCGCAGGTCGTCTGGGACCGCAAGGTCACGGTGCCGATGGTGACGCTCGATCATCTCGTCGCGAAATACGGTATGCCTGCCTTTTGCAAGATAGACGTCGAGGGCGCGGAGGCGGAAATTCTCTACGGCCTTTCAAAGCCGATGCCCCTGATCGCCTTCGAATACATTCCGGCCATGCCCTCCGTTGCGTCCAACGCGATCGATCGTCTGATGGGCATCGGCAGTTATCGCTTCAACCGGGTCGTCGGAGAGCAGCATCGGTTCGTGTCGGACCGGTGGAAATCGGCAGACGAGCTGCTGGTTGAGCTGTCGCAAATGCCTCCCGAAGCGCAATCCGGCGACGTTTACGCCCGGATGGAGAGCCGATGACGATGCGTTCAGGCGCGACGCGGCTTTCCGCGGATGGCCTCGAGCGAGAGGATCGCGAGACCCGGCAGGGCGCCGGCAAGAGAGAGACCTCCATAAACGACGCTCGCAGCCAATCCCTGGCTCTCGGTGGCGCCAAGCAGTGGCCAGAGCGCCATCGCGGCGGCTTCCCGCGTACCCCAGCCTCCGAAACCAGCGGGGATCAGCATCGCGATCAGGCAGAGCGGAATGATCGTGAATGCCGCAATGCCGGGGAGGGGCGCGCCAATGGCATGGCTCGCAAGAAAGAAGGTCGCGACGTAACTGCCGACGATCACAAGGCTGAGCCCCGCCTGAACAGGCAGCGCGCCACGGCGGACGAAGACGCGCAACAGGTCATCGCCGATATGGCTGAACCCTTTGTACCGGCGCTTCACGATGATCAGGCCCGCGCAGACTGCGGCGGCAAACAGGAAGAAGCAGAGCACCAGCAGCAAGGCCTGACGTCCGGCATCCTCGCCTCCGAGGACCAGCGGCCAGGCGAACAGGCCGGAAAGCGCCAGAACGAAAAACGCAGCCTGGCCGGAAAGGCGCTCGAAGATCACCGCCTTGGCTGGTCCTTTCCAGCCGCCGGCGCCGGCATTGCGCATGCGGTAGGCGCGCACGGCATCACCGGCGACGCCGCCGGGAAGGCTTTGGTTGAGAAGGCTCGCCACGTAGTACTCGCTGATCGCGACGCTCGCCGGGAACGGTTCGCCGAGACGGCTCGCGGTAAAGCGCCAGCGCAGCGCCGACACGATGATCTGCAACTGCACCAGGGCAAGACCGGCGATGACATGCGTAACGGAGATCTGCGAGAAGGCGGCGCCCAGCGCGGTCAGATCCGTTCTGGACAGGAGAAATGCCAGGAGCGCGATCAACGCGACGGGAGCAAGGAGACGCAGAATGGGCAAGCGGCGGGGCTTTCGTCGGGGGTGAGTGGTCGTTTGCTGTCCTATACGCGGAAAGAGAGGCAGCGGACCTTCATGACGGCAAATCCTCCCGCGTGCAATCGATCTGCCCTTCTCGGTAGCGGAGTGACTGGATCATGAAGTCAGCCGACACGCTTAAGCCCTATATCGGCGCCCTCGTGGTGACAGTGATCGCCTGGTTTGCTTTCACCTTGCCGGACCATCCCGATGCGGTCGCCCTCAATGCTTTCGCCCGCCTGCCGCTCGAATGGGCATTGATGATGCTGCTCTTGCTCGCGGTCCCGCAGAGCCTGCGCCGACCGATCGGGCTTCTGTGCGGACTGGTCCTGCTTCTGATCCTGTTCCTGAAGATGGCCGACATCGGCACCCAGGCTGCCTTTCAGCGCCCGTTCAATCCCTATCTCGATATCAAGATGCTGGCCGATGGCTGGAATCTGTTTTCAGGGACCGTCGGCACATTGGCAGCCTTTGCTGCTGTCGCGGCCGCGCTGGTAAGCTTGTTCGCCATACTTATCCTGTTTCTGTGGGCGGCACGCCGATTAACGGAAATCGGGCGCCCCGTGCGCTCATGGCTTGTTCTGTCGCTGGTGGCGATCACCCTTCTCGGCGGGATTGCGATTGTTTTGGACGCGCCCCGGGTCGAAGCGCGCATGCCCTCTTACCTCAACAAGCGACTGACGCTTGTCATCCGCTCTGTTCAGGACATGCATGTCTTTGAAACCGCTCTGTCGCGGGGAGAGGGCCCCCGCAACGGCGCCGGGCTCTTCGGACGCGTCAAGGACAAGGACTTTGTGCTTATCTTCGTTGAATCCTATGGCCGCTCGGCGCTGGAGGATCCTCGATATGCGTCGATCACCCGACCGCGCCTCGCAAGCGTCCAAGCCGAGATTGAGCGAGCCGGTCTCGTTTCCGCCAGTGCCTGGGTCACCGCTCCGACCGTTGGCGGTCTCAGCTGGCTGGCGCACGGAACGCTCCTCTCCGGCCTCTGGGTCGACAGCCAGGCGCGCTACGACCGCTTGATGATCAGCCAGCAACCGAGCCTCAACAGGCTGTTTGCCGAAGCCGGATGGAAGAGCATCGCGGCCATGCCTGCCATTACGATGGAGTGGCCTGAAGCCGCATATTACGGATATCGCCAGATCCTGGCGGCAGCCGACCTCGATTACCAGGGCAAGCCCTTCAACTGGGTCACGATGCCGGATCAGTATACCCTGTCAGCCTTCGAGCGCCTGGGTCGCGCCCCTGCACGGGCTGCGGGCGAACGCGTGATGGCGGAAGTGGCGCTGATCTCCAGCCATGCGCCGTGGACACCCGTTGCCAGCCTCATCGACTGGGACGCCGTCGGCGACGGCTCGATCTTCAACGCACAGGCGGAAAGCGGCGACCCGCCTCGGGTCGTCTGGGCCGATCCTGAGCGTGTGCGCGCCCAATATATCCAGACGATCGACTATTCCCTTGAAACCCTCGGCAGCTACATGGCGCGGTTTGGCGAGGATACCGTCTTCGTTATCCTCGGAGACCATCAACCTGCGGCCATCATCACCGGTCCCAACGCATCGCGCGCCGTCCCGATCCATGTCGTATCGGCGGATAGGGACCTCGTCGCCCGCTTTGAGCGGGAAGGGTTCCTCCCCGGCATGCGCCCGGAGACGCAGACCCGCGAGTGGCCGATGAACGAGATGCGGCCGGTTCTGATCGATCTGTTCAGCCAGCCTTGACTGTTTCTGCATCTTCCGCCCGAGATCCCAGGCGGATCTGTTCCTGAGCGCGCCAGCTCGCCGGGGTCATCGCGGTCTGGCGACTGAAGAAGCGGGAGAAATAGGCCGGATCGGAAAAGCCGAGGCGGAACGAGACTTCCTTGATGCTGCCGGGCGTGAAGAGAAGTTCTCGTTGCGCTTCCTCGATCAGCCGCCTCGCCACGAGCTCCTGCGTACCGAGACCTGTCTTGGCTTTCAGCACGCGGTTGAGATGGGTTGGTGTGATCCCCAGCGCATGGGCGTAGAACGATGCCGGACGATGGTTGCGAACCTCCCGGTGCAGCAATGACGAGAAGGCCTCAAGCCTGCGATCATTCTCATCGGTCGCCTCTTTCTCGGTTTCACCCTGGGCAGCGAGACGGGCTGCAAGCGCCAGAGCCGCGGCGAGCCCCGTCTCCATCAGCACGGTGCGCCCCGTAAGCCGCCCCTGCCATTCGCTCGCGACCCTGAGCAGGTGGGAGAGAATCAACTGCCCCTCCGGATCCTGCGGGGCAAGGCGGGTCACGCTTGGTGTCGACAGGAACTGCCCGAGCGCGCTCGGCTCACCCGGTCGGACCGGCAAGCGACTCGCAAGAAAGGTAAAGACGTAGCCGTCGATCTCTGGTGAAAAGCGGAACCCGTGCCCGATAGCGGGCGGAACGGTGACGATCGAGACCGGTTCGAAACGGGCAATCTCTCCTTCGAAGACCGCATCGCCGGAGCCGCCTGTCACGAGCAGGATTTGGAAATAGCGTTCGTGTCTGTGCAGCCCGATTTCCCAGTGATGCAGTGCACTTCGGGCCGGAATTGTCTCGCAATGCACCCAGAATCGCGAACCCGCGGGATCGTCCTCGCCATAAAGCTCGTAGGTCGGGATCGAGGTCCGTATTGGCTGCTTGCGTTTCGTCATGTTCGATTTGTGCAACAAAAGACGCGATGCGTCCATTGTTGACGGCCGCGCTCGCCGTCAAAACTTGTCGAAAGACAAATGGCTGCATCGTGGGAGGAAACATGCGAACCAAAGTCGTCATCATTGGATCGGGCCCGTCCGGCCTCTTGCTCGGGCAGCTTCTCACCAATGCAGGCATCGACAATGTGATCGTCGACCGCGTCGGCAAGGACCACATTCTGTCTCGTGTGCGGGCCGGGGTGCTCGAAGAAGGAACTGTCGGCCTCGTGGATCGCGCCGGCGTCGGCGAGCGCCTGCATCGGGAAGGTCTTCCGCATGACGGTTTCTCCCTTGCGTTCGACGGCCGCGACCATCGTATCGATCTCTTCGATCTGACCGGTGGCAAGCGGGTCATGGTCTACGGCCAGACGGAGCTGACGCGCGATCTCATCGAGCGACGCGAGCGCGACGGCGGTGTAGTGATCTATGATGCCGCGAATGTCGTTCCCTCCGGTTTCGACGGCGACCAGCCGCATGTCACCTTCGAGAAGGATGGTGTCACGCAGCGCATCGATTGCGACTTCATCGCCGGATGTGACGGCTTCCATGGCGCCAGCCGCAAGGCAGTGCCCGAAGGCGCGATCAAGACCTTCGAGAAGATCTATCCCTTCGGCTGGCTGGGGATCCTCGCCGACGTGCCGCCGGTCAACCATGAACTCATTTATGCCAACCACCCGCGCGGTTTTGCGCTGTGCTCGATGCGCTCCGAAACCCGCAGCCGCTACTATGTTCAGTGCTCGCTCGACGACAAGGTCGAGATGTGGTCCGACGATCGCTTCTGGGACGAGCTGCGCCGTCGCCTGCCGGCCCACCACGCGGAAGTCATGGTGACGGGGCCGAGCTTCGAAAAGTCGATCGCGCCGCTGCGTTCCTTCGTCGCCGAGCCGATGCGCTTCGGGCGGATGTTCCTCGTCGGCGATGCCGCGCATATCGTGCCGCCGACGGGCGCCAAGGGCCTGAACCTTGCCGCATCCGACGTGCACTACCTGATCGAGGGGCTTCTCGAGCACTATCAGGAAAAGTCAAATGCCGCACTCGATGCCTATTCGGCCCGTGCCCTTAAGCGTGTCTGGAAGGCTGTTCGCTTCTCCTGGTCGATGACCACATTGCTGCACCGTTTTCCGGATACCGGAGATTTCGGCCAGAAGATCCAGGAAGCCGAGCTCGACTACCTCACCCATTCGAGAGCGGCGTCCACGGCCATGGCGGAGAACTATGTCGGGCTGCCCTATTGACGTCTCGTCCAGGCGGCACCACTTGTCAAAAAACAATTGTTTGCTAGACTTACAAAATAGAGCGGATCGGGGAGGTTGCCGGTCCGTTTAGGAATAACCTGCTCTCTGGAGGATCGAGACCTGATCGCAAGAGAGCAGGCGGGGCCGGAAGAAAACGACGGACCAATTTCTGAACCTGAAAATAATGGAGGAGGAAGATCCATGAATATGCATGTTTCGCTGTTGATCAATGGTGCCGAAAAGGCGGCCGCGGGCGGACGCACTTTTACCCGCATCAATCCTTTTACGCAGGAAGTCGCGACCACGGCCTCGGCCGCAAGCCTCGAGGATGCCAACGCAGCCGTAGACGCAGCTGCAGCAGCCTTCCCGGCCTGGTCGAAGACCGGCCCCGGTGAGCGCCGCAAGATCCTGCTCAAGGCTGCTGACATCATGGAATCGAAGACCGCCGAGTTCTCCGAACTCGTGGTCGCCGAAACCGGAGCCACCGGCCATTGGGGCGCCTTCAACGTCATGGTTGCTGCAAGCATGTTGCGCGAAGCCGCTTCCATGACCACCCAGATCTCGGGCGAAGTCATCCCGTCCAACAAGCCGGGTTCGCTCTCCATGGGCATGCGCCAGGCCGTCGGCGTTTGCCTTGGCATCGCGCCGTGGAATGCGCCGATCATCCTCGGCACCCGTGCGGTCGCCATGCCGCTCGCCTGCGGCAACACCGTGATCCTGAAGGCATCGGAGCAGTGCCCTGGTACCCATCGTCTGATCGCTCAGTGCCTCGTTGAAGCCGGCCTTCCGACTGGTGCCATCAGTGTCATCACCAATGCGCCCGAGGATGCAGCCCAGATCGTCGAAGCCCTGATCACCAACCCGGCAGTCAAGCGCGTCAATTTCACCGGCTCCACCAAGGTCGGCAAGATCATCGGCGAACTGTGCGGCCGTCATCTGAAGCCGGCCCTTCTGGAGCTCGGCGGCAAGGCGCCGCTCGTCATCCTCGATGATGCCGACATTGACGCGGCCGTGAACGCCGCCGCCTTTGGCGCCTTCGCCAATATGGGCCAGATCTGCATGTCGACCGAGCGTATCATCGTCGATGAAAAAATCGCCGACGAGTTCGTCGCAAAGCTCGCCGCCAAGGCATCGAAGCTGCCGGCCGGCGATCCGAAGGGCCACGTCGTGCTCGGCTCGCTCATCAGCCTCGAATCTGCAAAGAAGATGGATGAGCTGATCGCCGACGCCGTTTCCAAGGGTGCAAAGCTCGTTGCCGGTGGCAAGCGCGAAGGCAGCGTCGTCGAAGCAACTCTGCTCGACAATGTCACCTCGGACATGCGGATGTATCAGGAAGAAAGCTTCGGCCCGGTCAAGCCGATCATCCGCGTGAAGGATGAGGAAGAAGCGATCCGCGTTGCTAACGACACCGAGTATGGTCTCTCCGGCGCCGTCTTCAGCCGCGACATCCGCCGCGCGCTCGCTGTCGCCGCCCGCATCGAGTCCGGCATTTGCCACATCAATGGCCCGACGGTCTTCGATGAGCCGCAGATGCCTTTCGGCGGCGTTAAGGGCAGTGGCTATGGTCGCTTCGGCGGCAAGGCCGCGATCTCCGAGTTTACGGAGCTGCGCTGGATCACCATCGAAGATCCGAACCAGCACTATCCCTTCTGATCATGGAAATGAAACGGCCGCCTTCCGGGCGGCCGTTTTTCTTTCGCAAGCATGTCGACAACGGTCAGTCGGTCTGGCTGTTGCGTGGCATGATATCCGCATAGACACGCTTCAGCCCTTCGATGAATGCTTGCAGTTCCTCCGGCGTAAACCGCGCGGTGAAGCGCAGTTCATGCTGTTTCTGGATGTTGCGGGCCTGTTTCAGGATCTCGGCCCCCGCCTCGGTCAACAGCAGCTCCTGGCGTCGCCGATCGATGGGGGATGGTTGCCGTTCCAGAAGATTGCGGCTTTCCAGACGGTTCACCAGCGCCATCATCGTTGCCCTGTCCATGCTGAGCTGGTTGGCGATGTCGATCTGGCTCACCCTCGGATTTGCGGCGATCAGTTCGAGGACGGCAAACTGCTTCTGCGTCAGCCCGATGTCGCCCATGGCGGCCGTGTAGTCCTGATAGATGGCGACATTCGCCATCCTGAGGTGAAAGCCGAGAATGTCGTCGAGGCGGCCTGTGCGTAATGGCGAGCCCACTTCGAAGACATCGTCGTCGTTCGCGGGCTTCAGGTCATTGTGTCGAGTCATGGCTCCTCTTCCAATCATGCGGCATCGAACTTACGGAATCATTCATGATCACTTTCGACTGCAACAGTCAAATTGCCGCTTGTCAAACATTTGGAGGTCAATTAGTATGTTTAGCATACAATTCGCCAAGGAGGCCCCTGAGGGGTGGCGATGAGGAGGACAAACATGCAGCCTGAAATCAAGTCTGTTTTGGCAGTCAGGGGAGCCGTCGGTCTTGAGACGGACGATCCCGTCATCTACCGAGCCCAGGTGACGCCAGAACGGCCGGCGGTCTACGAAGTGGCGACCGGCCGAACCCAGAATTATGGCGTATTGGATCTGGCCGTCGCCCGCGCCGCATACCGGCTTCTGGAGATCGTTGGTGATAATCCGGTGATGCAGCGCATCGCCTTTTTCGGACGCAACTCCATCGAGCAAATCACTGTCTGCCTGGCCTGTCAGCGCGCTGGTCTGGTCTTCGTACCCTTGAACTGGCGTCTCGGAGCGGCCGAACTCGGACAGATCATCGCCGATTGTGAACCCTCGCTGCTGCTGCATGATGCAGAGTTCGCGTCGGTCCTCGCGGAGATCTCCGAGGCAATGCCGCGAACCATCCCCATTGAAGGCGACGGTGGCTGGGCCGAGATGGTCGCGTCTTCACCGCGGGCAGAGCCAGCCGCAGTCGATGCGGATGCACCCTGCATCATGCTCTACACCTCGGGGACGACAGGGAGCCCCAAGGGTGTGGTCATCACCCGCCGCAATGCCTTTGCCTCTGCCGTCAACTTTTCGCTGGTCGGTGAAGTCACCAGCCACTCCGTCACGCTCTGTGACCTGCCGTTTTTCCACACCATCGGTCTGGTTGCGATCGGCCGCACGACACTGATGATGGGCGGACGCCTGGTCATCTCCGATCGCTTCATGCCCGACCGCACCCTTTCCGTCCTCGGAGATCCGGCGCTGGGCATCACCCACTATTTCGCCGTCCCGCAGATGGCCGCGGCCCTTAGAAACTCTTCCGCCTGGGACCCGACGGCTCTGAAAGCACTGCAGGCGATCTTCATCGGTGGAGCACCACTGTCGCCGGCGCTGATCGAAACCTTCCTCCAAGACGGCATTCCGCTCGTCAACGGCTATGGCATGAGCGAAGCCGGCACGACCATTCACATGCCGCTGGATCGTGACGCGGTCGCGCGGCATCCTGGCAGCGTCGGCTATCCCGCACCACTTCTCGCCGTCCGGCTGGTCGGCGATGACGGTCAGGACGTGCCGGATGGCGACGTCGGAGAAATCTGGGTGAAGGGTCCCTCAGTGACGCCGGGCTACTGGAACAATCCGGGCGAGACCGCCCGGGCCTTCGTCGGCGAGTGGTATCGCACCGGGGATCTTGGTCGACGTGCCGAAGGCGGCGTCATCTCCGTCCCGGACAGGCTCAAGGACATGTATATTTCCGGCGGGGAGAACGTCTTCCCGGCGGAGATAGAGGCCGTCATCGGCGCGCATCCCAAGGTAAGGGATGTTGCCGTGCTCGGGCTGCCCGATCCGAAATGGGGCGAATGCGGCGTCGCCTTTATCGTTGCCCAGGCAGACTTGCCCTCTGCCGACGAAATCCTCGCCCATTGTGCCGATCGTCTGGCATCCTACAAGCGTCCCGCACGCATCGTATTCCTCGACCAGATCCCGCGAACGGCATCCGGAAAGGCGCAGAAGCACATTCTGCGCCAGGCCCATGCCAACAGCTGAACACCTTCGACCGGGCGTGAGCCCCCACGAAAAGCCTCAAGGAGCCACCATGACTGAGACAAACACCACGCCAGATCCGGTTCTGGTCGAATTCGACAACGGCATCGCCTTCGTCACGCTGAACCGTCCGGAAAAGCGCAATGCAATGAGTCCGAAGCTCAACATCCGCATGCTGGAAGTGCTGGACGAATTGGAAGCCGATGATCGCTGCGGCGTCCTCGTTCTGCGTGGCGCTGGCCAGTCCTGGTCGGCTGGCATGGACTTGAAGGAGTATTTCCGCGAGAACGACGGCAAGGGCCGTGCGGCCGTTCTGAAGAGCCGCCGTCAGTCCGGTGGCTGGTGGAACCGCCTGATGTATTTCGAAAAGCCGACCATCGCCATGGTCAACGGCTGGTGCTTCGGCGGCGCCTTCACGCCACTCGTTTCCTGCGATCTCGCAATTGCCGCTGATGAGGCAACCTTCGGCCTTTCGGAAATCAACTGGGGCATTCTGCCGGGCGGCAACGTGACCCGTGCCGTTGCCGAGGTGATGAACCACCGCGACTCGCTCTATTACATCATGACGGGCGAGACCTTCGGCGGTCAGAAGGCGCGCGAGATGGGCCTCGTCAACGAGTCCGTGCCGCTGGCTGATCTCGAGACCCGCGTCCGCGCTCTCTGTGCAAGCCTGCTCGAAAAGAACCCCGTGGTGCTCAAGGCTGCCAAGGACACGTTCAAGCGCGTGCGCAACATGCCTTGGGAACAGGCCGACGACTACATCTACGCCAAGCTGGAGCAGATGCTCTTCCTCGACAAGAGCAATGGCCGCGCCGAGGGCCTTAAGCAGTTCCTCGACGACAAGACCTATCGCCCCGGTCTCGGCGCCTACAAGCGCTGAGCGTCCAGTCAGACGGATCAATCAAACCGGTGATGCTTCGCGGTGTCACCGGTTTTTGTGTGTCCGGGAGAGCCGTTGTGAAGGGACAAGTCACGCCGTCACAGCACACATGAACCAGCCTCATGCAGTACATTTGGCCTCAAACATCGGAACGATTCTCGCCTTAAAGCATTGTAGGATCAAGCGGATCGTAAAGCAGCGCGAGATGGACTTTCCCGGCAGATGACCGGGTAGCGAATTGGAAGCTGTGCGTCACCGCCAACAAGGAGAACGAAAATGGGTTCCACATCCGACAAGATTTCCGGCAAGTCGAATGAACTCGCAGGCAAGGCCAAGCAGGCTGTCGGCGACGCGACCGACAACCACAGCATGGAAGCCAAGGGCGCCGCTCAGGAAGCCAAGGGCCATGGCCAGCAGGCCAAGGGTGAGGCAAAGGAAGCCGTGAAGAATGTCGTCGACAAGGCCTGAGGGTCTTCGGCTTCAGCGTTTGGCCCGCCATTGGCGGGCCTTTTGCTATTCAGGCGCGGCCGAGTAGATGAAATTGGTCGACGAGGTTTCGCCGACCCTGTCAGTGCACAGGCCCTCAGTCCAGATAGCGCGCGATCTCTTGCCCGGCAGCCAGATAGGCGCCTGCCTCGCTCTTGAAGCTGACACGACCACTGCGCGCAGCGATGACCTGGGTTTCCATCTTCATCGCTTCCATCACCGCAATCAGATCGCCGCTTTGGACCTCTGCACCCTCCTCGACCTTGAACGCCTGCAACGTGCCCGAAATGGGCGCGGCAATGCTCATGCTGTCTTCCGTCTTGCCGGATGAGGCTTGTGCACCGCCAGCCTGTCCGCCGGAGATATTGCCGAGGCCGGAAAGCAGTATGGCTGGGATCGCCAGTTCATGTCTTTTGCCATCGATCTCGACATGGGTCCGGATCAGGGACGTGTCACATACCGGCTCTGGACGGGAGGCGGCCGCAAGCGGCTCTGCGAAATCCGTCTCGATCCAGCGGGTGTGGACGCGGAAGCCCTCTTCTCCGGTGAAGTCGCGGCTTTCCATGGCAGCGCGATGGAAGGGCAGGACGGTCGCCACGCCTTCAATCTTGAACTCTGCGAGTGCCCTTCGAGCCCGCGCCAGCGCCTGCTCGCGCGTCGCGCCGGTCACAATCAGCTTCGCCATGAGAGAATCGAAGGTCCCGGGGATGGTGGAGCCACTAGTGACACCGGTGTCCAGGCGAACGCCGGGACCCGAAGGCGGATCGAAACGGGTGATCGTACCCGGCGTCGGCAGGAAGCCGCGGCCGGGGTCTTCGGCATTGATGCGAAATTCGATCGAGTGGCCGCGCGGGGCAGGGGTCTCAAGCACTTCGAGTGCCTTGCCTTCGGCAATGCGGAACTGCTCCACCACGAGATCGATGCCTGTGGTTTCCTCGGTTACGGGATGCTCGACCTGCAGACGGGTGTTCACTTCCAGGAAGGAGATGGTGCCATCGACCCCGAGCAGGAACTCGACCGTACCTGCACCCGAATAACCGGCGGCTGCGCAAATCTTCTTGGCCGCGTCATGGATCGACTGACGCTGCGCGTCGGTCAGGAAGGGCGCTGGTGCCTCCTCAACGAGTTTCTGGTTGCGCCGCTGCAGCGAGCAGTCACGCGTCCCGAGGACGAGCACATTGCCATGTTTGTCGGCGAGAACCTGCGCCTCGATATGGCGCGGCCGGTCGAGGAAACGCTCCAGGAAACACTCACCACGACCAAACGCGGCCTCGGCCTCGCGCACGGCCGAATGATAGAGCTCGGCCACTTCCTCCATCTTCCAGGCGACCTTCAGGCCGCGCCCACCGCCGCCATGGGCGGCCTTGATCGCGACGGGAAGCCCATACTTCCTGGCAAAATCAATGACCTCTTCGGCGGTTTCGACCGGACCATCGCTGCCTGCGACCAGCGGCGCACCGACCGACTGCGCGATCCGCCGTGCCTCTACCTTGTCGCCGAGCGCTTCGATGACTTCAGGGTCCGGGCCAATCCACGCAAGCCCGGCCTCCTGAACCGCGCGGGCGAACTCGGCGCGCTCGGAGAGAAAGCCGTAGCCGGGATGGACGGCATCGGCTCCTGAACGCCTCGCAATGGCGATGAGCTTTTCAATGTCGAGATAGGTCTCCGCCGGGCGGCTGCCACCGAGACCATAGGCCTCGTCTGCAAGCTTGACGAACAGCGCGTCCATGTCGGGGTCGGCATAGACGGCAACGGACTGGAGCCCGTAGTCGCCGCAGGCGCGGATGATACGCACGGCGATTTCGCCGCGATTGGCAATCAGCACTTTCTTCATCGGGGTCTCCTCAGTGTCTCCCTGGCCTCTCATCGCGGCGGTAAGCGTCATGCCCTGTCGGGCACGATCTCGGCGAAGCGCGTGATGGGCCGGAACTGGATTTTTGCATTCACCGGGATCTGCCCGGCAAGATCGAGATGATATTCGGCAACCGTGCCGATGACCGGATAGCCGCCGGTCAGCGGATGATCGGCGAGGAAGAGCACCGGCTGGCCGCTATGCGGAACCTGGATGGCGCCGGTCGCCGTTCCCTCGCTTGGAAGCTCCGCCTTATCCTTGCGTTCAAGTGATTCTGGCCCTGAAAGCCGGATACCGACCCGATTCGACTGCGGCGTCACGTCGTAGACCTGGGATGCAAGTGTGGCGATGCCGTGCTCGGTGAACCAGTCGCTGCGCGGCCCCATGACCACGTCTAGCGTGACGATGTCACCGGGTGTGGGACAGTCGAAGGCTGGGCTCTCGGTGAGCGATACAGGCGAAAGACCGCGCTCGGACGTGCCAATCGCAAGCACCGCGCCCAGGCCAACCGCCTCTGGTCCCACGACGGCCAAGGTATCTGTCGATGCGCTGCCGAGAACCGGCGCCACGTCGATACCACCGCGAAATGAAAGATAGCTGCGAGCGCCTCGTGCGGCAAAGCCGAGCGTCACGCGATCGCCGGCTTCGAGCGAGATCGGCTGATAGCTGGACGCCTCGGTCACACGGCCCTTCGCGTCCAGGATGGCGACAGGGCAGGGAGCACCGGTCAGCGCCATCACACCGGGGCCGGAGATCTCGAACGAGAAACCGCCTAGCGCAATTTCGAGACAGGCGGCCCCGACCGGATTGCCGACGGTGCGGTTCGCAGCCCGGAACGCGCCCTGGTCCAGCGCACCGGCGGACGAGACACCCTGGCCAGTCTGACCGAAGCGACCGAGATCCTGCACCAGTGCCGGCATCGGGGCGGCCGTAACCCTGATGGATGTGGATGCCGCATGCTCGATAACAGGGGGCGGGGCTACATCCGATGTGACCGAGGTAGTGACAGTCTGTGTCCGCTTGGCCAGATCGAAAAAGCGCACCCGGTATCCCGGCTGGAAGAGGGCCGGCGGCTCGCGCGTCAAATCCCACATTTTCAGGGGCGTCGTGCCGATGATCTGCCAGCCACCGGGGCTCGCCTGCGGATAGACACCGGAGAATGCACCCGCGAGTGCAACGGAGCCGGCGGGGATCTTCGTCCGAGGGCTCTGGCGTCGCGGTACCTGCAGCATCGGATCGCCGCCGACGAGATAACCGAAGCCGGGAGCAAAGCCGCAGAAGGCGACTGTGAACTCGCTCGCGGTATGTCGTTCGATCACCTCCGCAATCGACAAGCCCGTCAGGTCTGCGACATCCTGCAGGTCCTCGCCGTCGTAGCTGACGGGGATCTCGACCAGCATGTCGGATGGCGGGATCTTCGCCGAGAGGTCGCGCGTGCTGATCGCCGCCGCGAGCCTTTCAGCCGTCAGCGTCTCCGGACGAAAGCGGATCATCAATGTGCGCGCGGCCGGCACGATGTCGACGACGCCGTCGACCGGCTGCGCCTCCAGCGAGGCGAAGAGCGCGAGCGTCTCGTCGAGATCCTTCAATTCGACGATCAGAACGGTCAGGCTGACGGGAAGAAAACGCATCTTGGCCTCAGGCGTGATAGGCGGAATCGGGAATGTCGGTGATGAACATGTGGCCGGGAGCGTGGGTGATGGCAAACGGAACTTTCGAGGCCATGACCGCAGCTTGCGGCGTCACTCCGCAGGCCCAGAAGACCGGCACTTCGCCCGGCTCGATCCGCACGGCATCACCGAATTCCGGTTTGCCGAGATCGGCAATCCCAAGCTCTGCCGGCGCACCGATATGCACGGGTGCGCCGTGAACCGCCGGGAAGCGGCCCGAAATCGTGGCAGCATCCGCAACGCGCCCCGCCGGGATGGGCCGCATCGAGACGACCAGATTGCCTTGCAGTCGACCCGCAGGCCGGCAGGCGCGATTGGTCAGGTACATCGGCACATTCGAGTTGTCGGTGATGTGGCGGATCTCGATGCCCGCCTCCATCATCGGCGTTTCGAAGGTGAAGCTGCAGCCGATCAGGAAGCTGACGAGATCGGGATGCTCCGCCCAGGCTGCACTTGCGTCCGTCACCTCCTCGGCAAGCTGGCCGTCCCGCCAGATCCGATAGAGCGGCACATCGCGGCGCAGATCAGCGCCCTCGGCGAGCACGGTCGCATGCGAACCCGGATCGGACACGTCGAGCACCGGGCAGGCTTTCGGATTGCGCTGTGCATAGAGCAGGAAGTCGAAGGCCCAGTCGCGCGGCAAGACGATCATGTTCGCCTGTGTAAAGCCCGGTGCCACGCCGGATGTCGGCTCGACGGCACCCGCGCGATAGCGTTCGCGGGCCGTCCGTGCTTCGGCCGCATCGACATGGCGCAAGGTCTCAAGATCGATCATCGAAGTCTCTCCTTGCGGATATCAGCGATTGAGGAAGGAGCGCACCGCGATGCCGTACTTTTCGAAGGCCTGTCGGATTTCCTGCGCGATGGCGACGGCGCCGGGGCTGTCGCCATGGACGCAGATGGACTGCGCATCGATCTTGATCGTGGACCCGTCGATCGCCTCGATCGTGCCATCATGCACGAGCTGCAGCATGCGCTGTGCGATGACTGCGGAATCATGCAGGACCGCACCGGCTTCGCGACGGGACACGAGCGCACCTGCGGGCGTATAGGCCCGGTCGGCAAAGGCCTCGGCAACTACGGCGAGGCCTGAGGCGCGAGCGAGTTCCAGGATCGGTGATCCCGCAAGGCCCATCATCACCAGTGTCGGATCGATCGCCTTGATGCCATCGATGACGGCCTGACCCTGCTGGGCGTCGTGGGCGATGCGGTTGTAGAGCGCCCCATGCGGCTTCACATAGCCGACGCTGACCCCCGCTGCCGCCGCAACGCCCTTGATCGCGCCGATCTGGTAGATCACGTCGGCGGTCAGCTCCGCCGAGGTGACATCCATGTCGCGCCGGCCAAAGCCGACGCGATCCGGATAGGAGACATGCGCCCCGATCGAAACGCCGCGCTCGGCGGCAGCCTTCACGGTCTTCCAGATGCCGAGCGGATCACCGGCATGGAAACCGCAGGCGACATTGGCGCTGGAGACGATGGAGAGCATCGCCTCGTCGTCGCCCATGGCCCAGGCGCCATAGCTTTCGCCGAGGTCGCTGTTCAGATCGATGGCAGTCATGTCGTCCTCCCTTTGGTGCGAGTTACGCGGCGGTCAGCAGCGCGAAGATTGGCCCAATCGACTTGTAGCCCATGTACCAGGTGAGCGCGCAAGTCAGAGCGCCCAGGATCAGCAGCCAACGCGGATAGCGATAGCCGCCCATCAGGTCGGATCGGGCCCAGCCGGCATAGATGAAGATTGTCAGACCGATCGGCAGGATGAGGCCATTCAGACCACCGACGAAGACCAGCATCTGTGCCGGCGGCGTCGTGATGATGATGTAGAAGAACAGCGAGACGGCGATGAAGATGACGGTCGCTATGTTGCGGGCGCGTTCGGTCATGTCCTTCTTGAAGACTGTGACGAAGGACACCGAGGTATAGGCCGCGCCGATCACGGAGGTGATCGCGGCTGCCCAGAAGATGGCCCCGAAGATCCGCATGCCGACATCGCCGGCCGCCGCCTGGAAGGCCTGGGCCGCCGGGTTGGCACCCTTGCCAGTGACGTCGATGACGACACCACTTGCGACGACGCCGAGGATGGCGAGGAAGAGTACGTAGCGCATGACGCCGGTGACGGCGATGCCGGTGAGGGCAGCGCGGTTCACGGCGCCGAGGTTCTCGATGCCAACAGTGCCCTTGTCGAGCAGGCGATGTGCGCCGGAATAGGTGATGTAGCCGCCGACCGTGCCGCCGACGATCGTCGTGATCGTGGCAAAATCAATCGTGCTCGGCAGGAAGGTCTGGAAGAAGGCGTCACCCACCGGCGGCTGCGAGACAAGCGCGACGTAGACGGTCAGGACGATCATCAACAGGCCGGCGACCACGATGACGCGGTCGATCGCCACACCTGCGCGGTGCGACAGGAAGATGCCGATCGCAATCAGTGCGCTGATCGATCCGCCCAGCTTGGGGTCGAGGCCGAGAAGCGCATTCAGGCCAAGGCCCGCACCGCCGATATTGCCGATGTTGAAGAACAACCCGCCGACGATGACCAGGATCGCCAGCACATAACCGGTGCCGGGAATGGCGGCGTTCGCGATGTCGGAGGCACGCATTTTCGTCAGCGTGACGATCCGCCAGATGTTCAGCTGCACGACGAAGTCGATGAGGATCGAGGCGAGGATCGCGAAGGCAAAGGCCGATCCGAGCTTGGTTGTGAATGTGGCTGTCTGGGTGATGAAACCAGGCCCGATGGCGGACGTTGCCATGAGGAAGATTGCGGCGATCAAGGCGCCGCGGCGCGTCTTGGCGGACATGCCGCCGGATACGGCTCCATCGGGAGCTGTCGATGTCTGTTCCATGTTACCCTCTCGGTTGACCTGCCCTGCTTTGCGCGGGGCTTGTTGTTCACCTGCGAGGTTAGCCTCTCGTGGTTCCGCAATTCTGTCAATATTGTTCAACGATTTTATTTTATCGTTCTACTTTATTGCCGTAATGTTGAGCAATTTGATGCTCGGATAAGCAGATTTCGAATCTCCAAGAACAATTTTTGGCCGTGATTGGCTCCCGCCTTGCTGCGATTTCGCACATGGACGATAAGGCAGCGAAGCTGTCCACCGATCGTCGCTTCGGGATGGCTTGTGAAGCTGCACCGGGCTGACCGGCACCTGGGGAATGAGCATGGCAGAGACGGAAACGACGGCGGCCTTGGCGCCACGCCTGGCGGAAGCAATTCGCGACAGACTGATCAGCGGAGAGCTGAAGCCCGGACAGCGCTTGTCGGAAGCTGCCTTGAGCGCCGACTTTGCTGTTTCGCGCAACTCGCTGCGCGAGGCCTTCCGGCTCTTGACCAAAGACGGTCTGCTTCAGCACGAACCGAACAGGGGTGTCTTCGTCGCAACGCCCAGCATGGCCTCGATCATTGATATCTATCGCGTTCGCCGCCTGGTCGAGTGTCAGGCACTGTCCAATGCCTATCCCAACCATCCCGCAGTTGCTCGCATGCGGGCGGCAGTCGAGACCGCCCGTGCGGCGAGCAAGGTCAACGACTGGACTGCGGTCGGTAGCGAGAACATGAAATTCCACGCAGCAATCGTCGATCTGGCCGACAGTGAAAGACTGGCAGGGTTTTATGCGCAGATCGCTGCCGAACTGCGCTTGAGCTTCGGCCTCCTGAAGGAGCCGGAACTGCTCCACGCGCCCTATGTCGAGATGAATGCAGCCATTCTCGAAAAGCTCGTGGCGGGCGATCCGAAGGGAGCGGCTGCTGCCTTGGAAGCCTATCTCCTGCAGTCCGAACGGACGGTGCTGGCGGCCTTCTCCCGGATCTGATGACAGATACCTACAGGTGGCGCTCAGAGGGACGCGGTAATGCCTCCGTCCACATAGAGGATATGGCCGTTAACGAAGGACGACGCATCGGACGCGAGAAAGACGCAGGCCCCAGCCAATTCCTCGACCTTGCCCCAGCGTCCCGCCGGCGTACGCTTCGACAGCCAGGCCGTGAACTCCGGATCTGCCACGAGGGCTTCGTTGAGCGGTGTCTCGAAATAGCCAGGCGCAATCGCGTTGCATTGCAGCCCATGGCGCGCCCAATCCGTCGCCATGCCCTTGGTGAGGTTCCCGACGGCTCCCTTGGTCGCCGTATAGGGCGCGATCGTCGGACGCGCGAGCGCCGTCTGGACGCTGGCGATATTGATGATCTTGCCACGCTTGCGTCCGATCATGTGACGCGCGACGGCCTGACCGACATTGAAAACGCTCGAGACATTCGCGGCCAGTAGCTTTTCGAACGCATCGGCCGGGAAGTCTTCCAACGGCGCCCGGTGCTGCATGCCGGCATTGTTGACAAGGATGTCGATCGGACCGACTTCTGCCTCGAAGCGATCGACCGCCTCGCGCACAGCCATATGATCGGTCACGTCAAACGGCAAAATCCGCACCTCGGGTCCAAGCTCGGCTGCAGCCACCTCGAGTTTGTCCAGACTGCGTCCGTTGAGCACGATCTCCGCGCCGGCCTGCTGCAAGCCGGATGCGAGCGCAAGCCCGATGCCTTGAGATGAACCGGTGATCAGCGCCCGTCGGCCCGAAAGATCGAAAAGCTTGTGCATGGTATCCGCCTTCACTCACAATGATCGTCACCCCGGACTTGGCCAAGGCACAATCAAAGTCAAGGCAATTGGACGGCTACTCAGTTTGCTGGAAGAGTTTCGTCCGCGGTCTGGCTCGCTTCCCTGAAGCGCGCTTCGAACTCCAGGCGCAGCGCCCGTCGTGTTTCGGCAGCGCGCTGGCGGCGTTTGCGAATGTCGGTTTGCGCCGCATAGAGAGGGACAGCCGTCGGTCTGCCTTCGGCATCGACAGCGACCATGGTGAAGTAACAGGAATTCGTGTGCCGCCGCTCGCCGGTCCGGATGTTCTCGGCCTCGACCCGAATGCCGACTTCCATGGAGGTCCTACCGGCATGGTTGATCGAGGCGCGGAATGTTACGAGCTCGCCGACATGGATCGGCTGGCGAAACACGACCTGATCCACCGACAAGGTCACCGCATATTGCTGCGAGTAGCGCGAAGCGCAGGAATAGGCCACCCGATCGAGCAGATTGAGCAGCGCGCCGCCATGCACCTTGCCGGAAAAGTTGGCCATGTCGGGTGTCATCAGGACCACCATCTCGAGTTGACTGGTGTCGTGCGGTTCGTCCATGAGATGCCCTCTGCGCTTTCTATTCTGCTCCCCATCCTATTGTGCGGCGCGATAGGCGCAAGTGTCACGCTGTGCAGGCAGAAGAGTTGTTGAAGCACCACTCACGCAGTCGAACGCTTCGCGCTTCCTGCCAACTCTGCGAGGTCAGCACAGCGTGCACGATTTTGCCGTGACTGCGACGACACCTCGGGATTGATCCCATTGACACGGCAGACCACGCGCACGAACCGATCGATGCAGATTTTAGACTCCCGTCATGCCCGCATTTGGAGAAATATGCGGCCGCCGACCCTGCCGGCGCGTCCGCTGGGGCATGTTTGGATTGCCGCCGCACCTAAGCCTGTTTCAAGCCATTTCATCACGCGCGGTCCCCATTTGTGCCGCATGATTTTTCCTGTCATGCCCCGGCGGACTGCCGGCCGATAACGCTGACCGCGCCGGCTGCATTCATGCTCGTGAAGACGAGTTCACCGCTGCGCGGAACGATCGATGTCAGCCCCGTGATGTTGACCTGATGCGTGACGAGTACCAGAGGCAGGTCGCCCGGACTGCTCGATAGCCAAGCCCTGAGCGCTTCCGTCTGTGTGGCGCCGTTCTCCGCCCGGCCGAAAAAGGAATTGAGAAGCGGCTGCGGCGACACCGGCCCGAGGTCCAGTAGACGCGCGGTGTCGAGACACCGGCACCATTCGCTCGAATAGACCGCCGCCCTGTCGATCCCGTTTTCGCGCAGCAAGGAGCCGATGCGCTGCGCCTGGGTTCGGCCCTCATCGGAGAGATTGCGCTGTGTGCTGCAATCGCCGAGGCGCATGCCCGGAGGATCGCCTGTCCCCGGCGCGATCGCATGCCGGAGAAGCACGAAGGCGCGCCTGGTGCGCAGTGCTTCCCAGGGATCGGCACTGCGCGCCGGCTGGCTCGCAAGTACGAACAACGAAGTCATCAGAAAAGAGCGTCGCGAAGGCATGGCGGTCGTTCCCTGGGCTCAAGATATCCGAATACACATTTTACGGAGTCCGAAACCCTTAGGATCGCGCCGAGGCTGCACATCTGTGTGAACGGACAGTATTTGGCGTCACAGCGTCGAAGCCTGATGCGGCCCGTAAAGATTGCATTCACCTTTTCCCGGTAAAGCTTTGTTAGCAATTCCCAGAGGCCCCGGGTGTCCGACTTCGAATGCGCCCGGCATTAGTTTTGAGTTCTGTGCCATGCGTTCCAAGGTTGTCCCTTCGCTCCTCATCGGCTGTCTGGTACTTGCCGGCTGCAGCGCTCGGACCAATCCGATAGAAGCCCTGCAATTGCGTTCAAACCCAGCGCCTGAACAGGTTCAGACTGCAGCAGCCCCGACACCCGCCGTTGCCGTCAGCGAGCAAACCGGTTCCATTTCGTCCAGCGCCTCGACCTCCGGCCGTGACCCGCAGGCTTTGTCCTGGGCTGGTGACACGCCGAACCAGGCGCATTTCGATACGCCGTCGATGACCGCCGGCATGCCCGTACCCGACCAGCGGCCAATGGCCATGCTGTCGTCCCCGATACGCGCGGTCCTGGCACCCCGTGACCCGGCAGCGCGTTCCAGCGGACGTCATCGTGTTTACAATCAGCGCTTCAGCGACGCCAAGCCGATCAATTTCGGCAAGGTGGCACCGAAACATCATGCCGTACACGGCGTCGACGTTTCGCGCTGGCAGGGCAACATTGACTGGCAGACGCTGCGCAGCCAGGGCGCCAACTTCGCCTATATCAAGGCGACCGATGGCGGTGACCATCTCGATCCGATGTTTCGCACCAACTGGGATCGAGCCAAGGAGGCCGGCGTAAAGCGCGGCGCCTATCACTTCTTCTATTGGTGCCGCGTGGCCTCGGAGCAGGCGGACTGGTTCATCCGCAACGTGCCGCGTGATCCGGATGCCCTGCCGCCTGTTATCGACGTCGAATACAATGGCGAATCCAGCTGCCGCTTCCGCCTGTCGCCGGAAAAGGCGCGCGAAAAGATGCAGGTCTTCATGGATCGTCTCGAGCGGCACTACGGCAAGAGGCCGGTCATTTACACGGCCCCTGACTTCTACAAGGACAATCTGCGCGGCCACTTCCGCGATTATCCCTTCTGGCTGCGCTCTGTTGCGGCCCATCCGTCCAAGGTCTATCCGGACCGCAAATGGGTCTTCTGGCAGTATTCCGGCTCCGGCCTGTCGCAGGGCGTCAACGGCAAGATCGACCTGAACGTCTTCTATGGCTCGGTCACCGACTGGCAGAATTGGGTCGCCGGAAAGAAGAGCTGGGAGCGTGTTGCGGGCCTGCGTTGAGGCCCGCGTTCACATCTTCGCCTCAGATTGGTGATGGCTCCGTCACCGGCGGATCACGCGTCTCGTCGGGATTGGGTGTCGGCACCTCGTCCGGCAAGACATCCGGTTGCGGCTCATCGATCGGGACTTCCGGGGTCCAGGTCGGAGCGGGCATCGGGGGCTGGTCGTCATAGGGTGTCGAAGGGGTTGGGGTCGTCATGATCATCTCCCTGAGAGCCGCCCGCCGCGGGATGCGGCCGGGTTCGGCATCATGAAGAAGCAATTCCGCCGCCCTCGACTTTGTTCCTGAAAACCCTCCCGCCCTTACGGCCGCCATTCTAGGTTCCTCGCATCAGTGCCGTAACCTCCCGCTTCTCCCCATGCTTCGATCCGCAGGATGCACCGAGCGAAAGGGCGAGCGGTCATGCCGCAACATGCTCAACCATACACGCGGCATCTCTCACGGTTCGCGGCAGGAAGCCTGATCGTTACCTGCGGTTAGCAGGCGCTGACGAAGAAAAATTGCATCTTGGCAGGAACCCTTCAGCCGATCGCGCGTTCGGGCGGTATCAGGAGGAGTGCGGCATGACACAGGTGTATTGCGATATAGTCCCCCAGGCGAACGGTTGGTGTTTCCTCTCGGAGGAAGGACAGTCGGCCGTCTATCCGAGCTATCGGCTCGCGGTAGAAGCCGCACGGGATCGTTCCGCTAGCCAGGTTTCCGTCCAGAAGGTGACGGTTTTGCGCCAGCAGGATTTGCGGGGGCGCATGCAGGAGATTGCCGGCATTGCGCAGGCTTGGGGGCCGGACGGCACGACCGGAATGGGTGGGCGCGCCTGACATTTCGTCTGGCGAGAAAAATCGGAATATCGGTGAGATCGATCATCGCAAAGGTGGCTTCGACGGGTCCGTGGGGTTGGTGTGAAGCCTTTCCCCAGCGGCCGTCTGTCATGCGGCAGCGCGACATTTGCGAGACCAAGTCTCCGCTGTCAGGGCGCTTCGCCGCTTTCCATCCGAACCGTGACCTTTTCGACCCCGGGAATTGCAAGTGCAACTTCCACGGCCCTGTCCATCTCGTCGCGCGTCGCCACCACGCCAAACAGGAAGATCTCCTTGCCAGTTGCGACGACGCGAAGGCCTTCGGCCCCGACGCCGTCGGAGGCGGCCAGCGCGTCGGCAACCTGCTGCTCGAGTCGCGCCTCGGCCGGGAACTCTTCGGCCACTTCGGGCGCCTCTCCATGGAAACGCTGCGGCTTGAAAATCATGGAAACCTCCTGTGTCGCGGTTATCTTCCTAACGCCCGCCCTCGGATTTGGTTCGCCAAGGTGCCCATGATTTCTGAGCTCAGCTGCGGGAGGGTAGCGCCTTGAACCGCGTTGGCAGGTTGTTTGCTGGTCTCTTTCCGACAGCGTCGATCGGCTCATACCTCGCCGCGATGGCCGTTCTGGCGACAGTGCCGCTGCTCGCCTTTGTCGCCTTTTTGCTGTTGCAGCTCGAGAGATCGCAGTTTCAAACCATGCGAACAGACGTGGCAGATGACGCTCAGGCCATAAGCCGAGCCGTCGAGCGCAAGATCGCAGATATGGAAACGACGCTTGCCCTTGTGGCAAACTCCGTCGAGTTGCAGCAGGGCGACCTCCAGGCATTCCACGCGCGCGTCGGAGAAAGCCTCAAGGAAAGCTCTCTCTATGTCATGTTGGCGCGGCGGGACGGGGTGCAAATCCTGAACACGCGGATGCCTTGGGGCGCTACGCTGAAACCCATGGCCAATCCGGGCTCGGTCATGGCGGCTCTGCGCTCCGGCAAGGCCGAGCTCTCAAACGTCTTCTTCGGCGCGACGAGTGAGCGCTGGGTGGTCAACCTCACCATGCCCGTCACCGCACGGACATCGGACGGTATCGACGCCATCGTGCTCACACAGGATGCGGCGAGCCTTGCAAGCCTTGCCGCCCGCGACGCCTTACCGCCCGGATGGTCGTCCGCGCTGGTGGATGGCGATGGTCGCATCGTCGTGTCAAATGGCGCCGAAAACCAGCCTTCCGGTGCTGAGATCGAGCAAAGCTGGCTGGATTTGATGTACGGCTCCAACAACAGTGCCGTCTTTTACCAGAACGGTCGGCAGTATCTGATGGGATATGCGAAAGTCGCCGACTGGCCATGGCGGGCTCTGGTCTGGGGCCCGGTCGACAGCCTCAAGGGCTCGTTCATCACCCTGTGGCAGAGCCTCTTGATCGGCAGCCTCGTGCTGCTCACTCTGCTGCTTGGCATCGTTCTCGTTGCGGCACACCACTTGCGCTCAGCGATCCGCAGGATTGCCTTGATGGCGGAGCGCATCGGCCATGGCGAGATCGTCTCGCCGGAGCGCACCAAGATCGTCGAGGCCAACCAGGTGGCAGTGGCTCTGTCGAATGCCTCCTTCGATCGGGCAGAGGCGGAGGAACGCATTCACTTCATTCTGCAGGAACTCGTTCACCGCACCAAGAACATCCTCTCGCTGGTCCAGGCGATGATGCGGCAACTGGCGCGCGGCACCGATGATGTCGAGGAGTTTCAGCGGGCCGTCAGCGGTCGCTTGGCAGGGCTCGCCCAATCGATCGAGGCGCTTGCCAAGCAGCAATGGGGAGGCATTCCGCTGACCTCTCTCGTCGATTTGCAGCTGACCACCGTCACCGGATCGGCTGACCGCATCCATCGCCGTGGTCCGGATCTGCTGGTGAATGCGAATGCAGTCCAGAACCTCGGCCTGGCTTTTCACGAACTGGCGACCAATTCCGTCAAATACGGCGCGCTATCGGTTCTCGAAGGCCGGCTTCGGATCGAATGGGAGGTGCTGGAGCCGGAGACGCCAGATGAAGAGCCCCGACTTCGGCTGCAATGGATCGAACAGTACGGCCCGCCGGTCACAAAGCCCACTCGGCGTGGCTTTGGATCGACCGTCATCGATCGTCATGCGGCCAGCGCATTTGCCGGCGACGTCACCATCGATTTCGACCCCGCAGGCTTGCGTTGGACGCTGGTCGCGCCGCTGTCCTCTTTCCTTGCAGGATCCACCGACTAGGCGGTCATAGGAACCTTTCGGTACGCCACGGGGTTGATGATGACCACTTTGGAGGACCGACCATGACTGACGATCACCGTGAAGCCGACAAGACCCGAATTCATGACGATGCGAAGGGCCAGTTCGCGGGCACACAGGCCGGCGGCGACAACAACGGTGTTGCCAGCGCCAAGCCGACCGTGGTGACAGGATCCGAAGACGCCACCGTCAACAAGTGGCCTCCGGGCGAGAAAGACGCGCCGAAAGACTGGGACGCCAATTTCGACATCCGCGAACAGACCAACCGTCGCTGATCAGGTCAGAATTTGCCTGACCCCATACGCGCGCCATTGATCTGCGCGGGCACTGCCACGAGCGCGCGGGAGCGCTCACGAAGCGGCAGATCGGCGCGCAGCGGCAATGCCACCTGCGGGTGTTCCTTGGCCGCTGTGCCGCTATGCTTCGGCTTGCGCACCTGTGCGAGCAGTCTCGTCATTATTTTTGTGATCATATTCATTTCCTCTCCTTGATCGCCTCGGTAAAGCCGTTCGGTTCATTGAGGTCAGTCACTGTGCGCCGGAGGGCGGCTGCGCGCGCCTTGGCCGTGTCGAGGATCTCCCGGATCACCTCACCCTTCTCATGACCGCGCCCAATGCCGGCGGACGGCTCTGCGCCCGGATCTTCCGCACCGTCGCGCAGGAGCACTTCCTGTTCGAGATTGCGCAGCAGTTCTGGAGCAACCTCCGGTGAGATCAGGATTTCGCTCAGGAGCGAGACCAGGATTTCCCGGTGTGCGTTGAGCCGGGCCTCCAGCGTCTTCAGATCGCTGTCCACTGTGCTTTCTCCTTCTGTGATCAGCCTTAGAAAGGGGAACATTGGGCCGCCCCAAATGTTTCCTGAAGGCGTAATTTCTTCTGTCGAAAAGGAGTGGATCATGTCCGAGACGGTGCGTCCGCCACGCTGGCGTCGCTTCCCCGATCCGCGTGACCGGCTGATTGTCGCGCTGTTCGCCCAACTGGAGGCGGAACGGCAGACACGCGAAACACTGCGCCAGGCAATCCGCTCTGGCGCCATCGACCCCGCTGTACTCGAGGCCATCGCCGAAGACCCGGTTCCGGCGAGCAGCGATGACATTGCAGCACTCGAACGCACCATAGCTTTTCGTGAGCGCTTCAACGGCGATGGCGACTATCACAGAGAGGATTGGAGATGACCTGGACGAAGACAACGGCTATTTTTGCCGTCCTTGCATTGCTCACCGCATGCGGCGATGGCAGCAACAGCGCGGGGAACTCCACGAACTCGCAGCAGGACGTGGCCCCCGGCACTTTGCCGGCAATGGAAACCGACCAGGACCCCACCCCGCAGACGGGGACGGGGGGGGCGGGCCAGAGCAGACCGAGCGGACGGACAAATCCCTGATCGCAGATCCTGAGATGAACAGAGGGCCCGGTATCTTCCGGGCCCTCTGTTCATGCGGAATGACAACATGGGTCAGTGATGCAACTCTGCACTGGGTTCCGTCAGCCTTCCATAGACTTCCGCATAGCTTTCGGCACTGCGGTCCCAGGAATAGTCCGCACGCATCGCCTGCAACTGCAGCCTTGCCCATTGGCGCTTGTCGCCATAGGCATCGATTGCGCGACGCAAGGCATGGCGCAGCCCTTCCTGTCGAACCGGATGGAACTGGAAGCCGGTAGCCACGCGGGCTGAAATCGCCGCATCATTGGCGTCGATGATCGTTTCGGACAGGCCTCCGGTGCGTGATACTACGGGCACGCACCCGTAACGCAGCGCATAGAGTTGAGTGAGGCCGCAGGGCTCGAAACGCGACGGCTGAATAATTGCGTCGGAACCGCCATGAATGAGATGCGCCGTGGGCTCGCTGTAGCCGACCGACACTGCCATGCGTCCCGGGAAGCGCGCCGCAGTCGCCTTCAGGGCATCCTCGATGTCGTGGTCACCCTGGCCATGCACGATGAGCCGCCCACCCCGGTAGAAGATCTCGTCCGCGACTTCGGCCAGCATGTCCATGCCCTTTTGCCACGTAATCCGGGTTACAGCGGAGAAGAGAGGACCCTCGCCCGGCTCCAGGTTGAAGCGTTCGAGCAGGAGGGCCTTGTTCTTCCTCTTGTTGCGCACCGTCTTCACATCGTAGCGGAAGGGCAGGTAGGGGTCCGTGGCCGGATTCCAGACCTCCTTGTCGATCCCGTTGACGATCCCCTGCAATCTGTCCATGCGCGCATTCAGCACACCGTCCAATCCCATGCCGAAGGTCGGCGAGAGAATTTCGCGCGCATAGGTGGGGCTGACGACGGTGATGTGATCGGCCGTCACCAGGCCACCCTTGAGGTAGCTGATGTCGCCGAAATACTCCATCTGCTCGACGGAATAGACCTCCGGCGGCAGACCGATCTGCGGCAGCAGCGATGCCGAATACTGCCCCTGGAAAGCGAGGTTGTGGATGGTGAGCACAACGGGCACCGCAGAGCCCATCTGCCGCAGATAGACCGAGGTCAGCGCAGACTGCCAGTCATGGGTATGGACGAGATCCGGCTTCCAGCCGGGCAAGACCCCAGCCGCAATCTCGGCGCCGGCAAGCGAGAGCACCGCAAACCGCTTCCAGTTGTCGGCATGATCGACGCCGTGCTCGTCGACATAGGGACCGCCGGGACGATCATAGAGCGTCGGTGCATCAAGAACGAAGAGGCTGAGGCCGTCGATTTCCAGGTGGCGCAAGGTCGCCTTTTCGCCGAGCAGATCGTCGAACTCCATGAGCGGCGGATGAAGACGCGCGAGCGCGAGGATCGACGGATATCCGGGCACGAGCGTATGGGTTTCTATGCCATAGGAGGAAAGCGCCTTTGGCAGCGCTCCGGTTACGTCCGCCAGGCCGCCGGTCTTGATCAGCGGATAGATTTCCGAGGTGACCGCCAGCACATGCAAGGGAACCCTCGTCGGGTAGCGACGGCCCGGGCGATGCTCTTCCTCCTCCCGGTGATAGGCGTCCCGCACCCGCTGGATAAATTGCGCCCGGCTGAGCGCCAATGAAAGATCGCCTCCTGGCACCTTGGTCACCCTTTCCGGCTCCTTACCGCCTTTTTGGCCGGACGAACCGGTTCCTCGGTGATGACAAGACCTTCTTGCTCTGCCGAAGTCTGGGCCTCTGCGATCCGGCGGCCGGACTTGGCCGTGGTCTGGCGTGCTGCTGCCTGCAGGGTTTCCCAGTCGGTGAGTGCTGTCTGCCAATGAGCTTCGTCCCGACCATCGGGACGGCCTTCCTCTTCCCACAGCGAATAGGCCCGCCGGGCAATCCAGTCATAGTCTCGTTCAGGCATGGCAATTCTCCGTCGTCGCCCATTGCCCGTTCCGCACGCAATCGTCTTCGGCCGAGCGCGGTCTCGTCGCACCCGCCGGCTCCCCGGTCAGATCTGTCTTCGATACCCCCATACCGACTTCAAATCCTCCGGCTCATCATTGGAGAGGAACAGGCAAGAGAGGAACGCCATCAGGGGCAAACGGTTCCCGTTGCAACTGGCGATTTGAGCGCTCATCGGAACTGTTCCTTGCCGGGGGCGTTTTCAGTGGCAGTGCCGCGGCTGATGCCGTTCGGGAGGTTGGGCAAATGGTGCAGCGCGCGTTCTGGAAAGGCTATCTGAAACTCTCCCTCGTGACCTGTCGGGTGGCGATGACACGCGCCGTCACCGAAAGCAGCAAGCTTCGTTTTCACAACATCAATCGCAAGACCGGCAACCGGGTTGTAAGCCGCTATGTCGATGCCGAAACCGGCAAGCCCGTCGACGATGAAGATCAGGTGAAGGGCTACGAGCGCAGCGAGGACGATTACGTCTTGTTCGAGGACGACGAACTCGATGATGTGGCGCTGGAAAGCACACGAACGATCGACATTGAAAGCTTCGTCCCGCGCAGCTCGATCGGCTGGATCTGGTACGACAGTCCGCACTATCTCGCGCCCGCCGACAAGGTGAGCGAGGAAGCCTTCGCGGTCATCCGCGAAGCCATGCGTAAGACCGACACCGGCGGCATCGCCCGGCTCGTTCTCTATCGCCGCGAACACGCCGTTCTTCTCGTCCCCCGCGATGAAGGCATGGTCGTCTGGACGATGCGCTGTGGCGACGAGGTTCGCGAACCCGATCCCTTCTTCAAGCAGGCAGGCCGTTCCGAAGTCTCGGCCAGTGCCAAGACCATGATGAAGAAGCTGATGGAGGCGCGCCTCAGAGACTGGGATCCGAAGCTGGTCCGGGATCCGGTCGAGGAGCGCCTGCACGAAATCATCGAAAGCCGCACGAAGAAGTCCAGGCGGACGAAGCCGAAGAAAGCGGCAGAGCCGGAGCGCAAGGACAATGTCATCGACATCATGGAAGCCCTCAAGCGAAGCCTTGCTTCCGAGAAGACGACGACGAGGAAATAGCGGTCCCTAGCGGGTCTTTCTCTTTTTCCCGAGTGTAAACATCAGCGGCACTTCAGCCTTGCGGAAGTCGGCCCACGGATCGGCATCGAGGCTCGCCAGCCGTGCCGGCACGTTTTCGACCGTGAAATGGTTGGGAAGGATGTCGGGGCTCAACTCCTCGAACGCGAGCGGCATCGACACCGGAGCGCCGGCCCGGGCTCGTGTGGAATAGGGGGCGACCGCCGTTGCCCCCCTGCCATTGCGCAGATAGTCGATCAGGATCTTTCCCTTGCGTTTTGCCTTGCTGACCGTCGAGACGTAATCGGTCGGACTGTCAGCGCTCATGCCGTCCGCCAGTGCCTTCATGGCCGCTTTGACTTCAGGCCATTTCGCCTTCGGTTTGAGTGGCGCCACCACATGCAGGCCTTTCCCACCGGATGTCTTCACGAAACCGGTAAGGCCCATGTCTTCAAAGCGCTGACGCACCTCGAAGGCCGCTTCAATCACCCGTTCCCAGGTGACATCAGGACCGGGATCGAGGTCGATGTTCACCATGTCGGGCCGCTCGAGATCGCCCGCTCGCGAGCCCCAGGGGTGGATCTCAAGCGCAGCCCCCTGCACCAGGGACAACAGCCCTTCGATATCGTGGATTCCAACGTGACCCTCGTCGTCTTTCGGGTCGCGTATTGTGATGATCTCCTTGCGCATGCCACGCCACCCATGCTTCTGGAAAAAGCACGTCTTCTCGTGCCCCTCGGGGCATCGCAACAAGGCGAGTGGTCGGTCGACGATGAACGGGGCGATACGGGGCCAGACCATGGCGTAGTAGTCCGAAAGCCCTTCCTTCGTGACGCCGGCCTCCGGCCAATAGAGCCGGTCGGGATGTGTCAGGGTGATGTCACGGCGTGCAGCCTGCGCTTCGGTCTTTTTCTTCCTGTCCGTCACTGAGCCGTTCGTGCCGGCCCCGGCCTTCTTGGTCGATGCAGTTTCCGTCGGCGCCTCCCGGACCACGTCCCGTGCGGCCTTGTCCTCGCGCAGCCCCCGGAAGGAGGCATGGCGCAGGTGAGCGTCTCCCGTCCATCCGCGAAACTCGATCTCGGCGACAATCTCCGGCTCGACGAAAACCGCGTCCTTTCGTTCGGTGCCCGTCAGCTTGTCTTTAAACGGGCTCTTGTCGCGCAACAGTGGCTGAAGCTTGGTGAACATCTGCCGGGCCAGCGTTCGGCTGTATCCAGTGCCAACACGCCCGACATGGCGCAGTCCGTCCACTTCGTTGACGCCCATGATCAGAGAACCGATGGCCTTGTCTGAAACGGAGGAGGGCACATAGCCGCCGATGATCAGTTCCTGGCGGGCCGTGCATTTCGACTTGACCCAATCCCGTCCGCGGCCGGACCGATAGGGCGCATCGGCGACCTTGGAGATCACCCCTTCGAGACTGAGGCGGCAGGCATGTTTGAGGACGAGATCACCGCTCTCGTCGAAATGGCTGGAATATTTGAGCGGTAGGCTGACCTCGCTGATCAATGACTCCAGCACTGCCTTGCGGTCCCTGAGCGAGGCACCCGTCAGATCCTTTCCGTCAAGATACATGATATCGAAGAGGTAGTGTGTGAAGCGATCATCGCGACCGTCGCTCAGATCCTGCTGCAGCAGGGAAAAGTCGCTGCTGCCATTGCCGCTCTCGACCACGATTTCACCATCGAGCAGCGCGGTCTGAACAGGCAGCCCCTTGAGGGCCGATGCGATCCGCTCACCGAAGCGCTCCGTCCAGTCCAGACCCGTCCGCGTCAATAGCTGCACCCGACCATGATCGATCCGTGCCTGGATCCGGTAACCGTCCAGCTTGATTTCGTGCAGCCATCGATCACCCTTGGGCGCCGACTTGACCAGGCGCGCAAGGGCAGGCGGCAGAAACTCCGGGAGGCTGCCTGGCTTTGCCCCCTTGATCTTCGAGCCATTCTGGCTGGAAGAGGCATGGCGAGTTACTGGCGCCTTCCCTGTCTTGGATGATTTTGACGTCTTGCGTGAGTTCCAGACGGCAGCCTTGCCATCGCCCTTCAGGCTTTCGATCGGTCGGCCGCTCTTCACCGAAAGCGGCTTTTCCTCGACGATGTCGGGATCATCCGGTTGCCGTGCCGCCTCGTCTTCTCCTTTAATCAGGAGCCAGTTCTCGCGTGTTTCGTCTTCCTTGCGCGCCATGCGCACCAGATGCCAATGTCCGCCGAGTTTCTCGCCCTTCAGCGTGAACTCGAGGTGGCCCTTCTTGTAACCTTTGCCGGTGTCGTGGAGCGGTTCCCACGTACCACGGTCCCAGACGATCACTTCGCCGGATCCGTATTGTCCGGGCGGGATGACACCTTCGAAGTCGCCGTAAGCGAGAGGGTGATCCTCCACATGCACCGCCAGCCGCTTCTCGCCCGGCACAAGGCTCGGACCGCGCGTGACGGCCCAGCTTTTCAGCACACCGTCCATTTCCAGACGCAGGTCGTAATGCAGGCGTCTGGCCGCATGTTTCTGGATGACGAAACTATTGCCCTTGCTCGTGACCTTTGCGGCCTTCGGTTCCGGCGTGGCCTTGAAGTCGCGTTTGCGGCGATACTCGGAGAGCGACATGGTCAGCTCGCCTTCTTCTGCTTTGTCGTAGCCGCAGCCGTCTCCCGCTTCGGTGCGGATTTCTCCTCCTTGCCGCCGGCACTCTTGCGCAGTGCGTCTAGCAGGCTGGTGACGTTCTCCGGTTTCCGCTTCGGCAGCTTCTTCGGTTTGCGCCCTGCGATCTTGGCCTTCACGAGCTCCGTCAGGGCCGCCTCATACCGGTCCTCATACTGGCCCGGGTCGAATTCCCCCATCTTTGTGCTGATGATGTGACGGGCAAGATCCATCATTTCCTTGTCGATCCGGACCTTGGAAATGTCGGAAAAGCTCTCGGCCGGATCCCGGACCTCGTAGTCATAATTGAGGGTCGTCGCGATCAGCCCGCGTCCCTGAGGTCTGACAAGCACGCTCCGGACCCTGCGAAACAGAACGGTCCTGGCAATCGCAGCGACACCTTGCGTTTCCATGGTAATGCGGATCAGGTCATAAGCCTCAACCGATTGCCGATCGGCCGGCGCCAGGAAATACGGACGCTCCAAGTAGAGGGTATCGATCTTGTCGCAATCCAGAAAAGCCGACAGTTCCAGACGCTTGTCGCTTTCGGGAACGGCATCGCGGATCTCGTCAGGCTCGAGAATGACGGTCTGGCCCTCTGTCGTATCGTACCCCTTGACGAGATCGTCCTTGCCGACAGGCCGACCGCTGTCCTCATCGACATATTCGCGTCGGACGCGGTTCCCGGTATCTCGGTTGATGATGTGGAAGGAGGTGCGCTCCTGCGCATTGACCGCAGAGTAGAGCGCAACGGCGCATCCGAGATCGCCGATGGCAAGATGCCCTTTCCAGATAGCCCGTGCGCTCACGTTCCACTCCTGTTGCTTTTCGGCGCAACGACGCGGAGTGCGGCTTTGTTCCGCCGTCTGCAACCTCCGGCATATGGGGATGGAACGTTATTTCCTCATATTAGGGATTGCGGCTTGAAGTGGAGATTTCATTAACCTTCAAGCAAGGAATTAACCATAAAGATTGGGTGACACGTCGGAGTGGGACTCGCTTGAGAGTTTCCTTCGGGCATGACGCCATCCCGTCGTACCGGTTCTGGTCCGGTCTGTATTTAACATGGAAACAGTTCGATGAGCTGTCAGGCCATGATGCGGACGGCAACGGGAGCGGGTTCCCGAGCATTCTTTCCTCCGCCATCTGGCCTGCAGCACTGTCGAGCGACGGAAGGTCCGCCGTACAGGCGGCCATAGTGCGGGACGAATGACGGGTCAGGGGATGTCCACGGAGCGGGCGACAGGATCACAGGCAGGCAGCCTGCGCGATCGCTTGCGCTTTGCCGGCCTCGACGAGGCCCAGTGTGAGCTTCTCCGTCAGAACCGCCATGTTCTCTCTCAGCCCTTGAAGACGGCCCTTCGCGATCTTTTCCAACGCCTCCAGTCCTCTCCGGATGCAGCGCGCGTGTTCAGCAGTGAACGCCAGTATGACCGGCTTCACGATCTTCTTTCATCCCACTGGGATGTCCTCACCGATGCCCGCTTCGATGCGCTCTATGCCGAACGGGTAAAGGTTCTCTCCGACAGCGAAAGCCGCATGGGTCTCGATCCGCGCTGGCACGTGGCGGGACACGCGGTGGTACTGGAGCATCTGGTGGCGAGCGCGATCGGAGAAGCGATGGGTTCCGGCCTGCTGCCGTCGAGCCGCCGTCGCCAAAAGGAAGTTTCCGATCTGGTCGCCGCCCTTGTCCGGCTGGTGATGGTCGATGTCGAGATAGCGGTATCGCTTCGCTTCAACGAATTGCGCCTGAAACACCATCGCGATCTCGCAGCTCAGCGGGAACATGATCGCGCCGAATTCGAAGGCGTGTTCGGCCCGGTCGTCGATGCGCTGACATCAGGCGATTTGACCGTCCGCACCGCAGCAGATGTGCCGGAAGCCTATGCTGACCTCGCAGGTCGCATGAATGAGGCGCTCGAGCAGCTCCAGACCGCCTTCCTCTCCTCCGAGGAGAAGCTCGCAGTCGCCCGAGACGCAACCGGTCGAATGGCCGAAACTGCCCGCACCTATGCGAACCGCGCCGAGGATCAATCCGGTGCGCTGGACGAGACGAGCCGTGCCCTGCAGGACCTCACCAGCAGCGTGCGCGAAAGTGCCGGCCAGACGAAGCGCGCGGAAGCCACGGTTGCCGCGACCAGAAACTCCGTTCAGTCGAGTGGCGAGGTCGTCGGGCAGGCGATTTCCGCCATGGCCGACATCGAAGCATCTGCCGAGCAGATCGGCCACATCATCGGAGCGATCGACGAGATCGCCTTCCAGACGAACCTTCTGGCGCTGAACGCCGGGATCGAGGCTGCGCGTGCCGGCGACAGTGGCCGTGGCTTTGCCGTCGTCGCTCAGGAAGTCCGCGCACTCGCCCAGCGCTCCGCCGACGCTGCCCGTGAAATCAAGACGCTGGTCGCGACGACGAAAAACCAGGTCGAAGCCGGTGTGGAAATGGTGGCGAAGACACAAGGCGCAATCGCCGACATCGTGCTCCAGGTCGGCGATATCAGCGGAACCGTGTCGGACATGGCCGCCACGACCGACCGCCAGGCCAGCGAGCTCGCCGGCATTGCCGGAACGGTCGCTGCGCTAGGCGTCGACATCGGTAACACCGCAACCGTCGCGCGCCAGTCGAGCCAGGGCACGGACGATTTGCACAAGGTCATCCTGGAGCTGGGTGCGACGATCCGTGAATTTCACATCGAGCGGCAGACCCGTCGGACGCCCAGTGCAGCCGGTCGCATCCAGCTTTCCGGTCAGCGCGGACAGGGGGCACCGGTTGCGGTCGCCACCGCTTATGCCGCTCCGGAAACGATGGAAGACGAACCCGCCGATTCTGGCTTCCCGGTCCATATCGCCGGGCTCGGAGGGTGAGGGGATTGTTTACCACCATGCGCTACACAAGGAAGTTAAGGGCGGGAAGTTCGGCAATCCATCCGGGGGAATGGTTCTCCTGGGAACCACATTCGGGCCTGGATGCCGCAGCCTTGGGACATAAGGAAAGAAATGATGGCAAGTAAGAAAGGCGATCAGAAGAGTCTGAAACTGGCCGCGGTATTGGACCTGAATGAGGCATCCAATCTCAAGGCCAACATACTCTCGATGCGTGGTGCCCCTTTGACGATCGATGCCTCTGGCGTCGAGCGTGTCGGTGCTCAGTGCGTGCAGGTCCTGATGGCAGCCGCCAAGGCCTGGGAAGCTGACAAGCATCCCTTCTCGTATGGAAAGGCCTCCGAGGCTTTCCTGAAAACCCTTCAACTGATTGGCGTGAACATCGATCATCTGCTCGCTAAGGAGATCCGGCAATGAAGAAAAAAGTGCTCACCGTGGATGACTCCAGAACCATTCGAAACATGCTTCTGGTCACCCTCAACAACGCAGGCTTCGAGACCATTCAGGCCGAAGACGGCGTCGAGGGCCTGGAAGTGCTCGAGGAATGCAATCCCGACGTCATCGTGACCGACATCAACATGCCGCGTCTCGACGGGTTCGGTTTCATCGAGGGTGTCCGCCGCAACGAAAAGTATCGTGCGGTTCCGATCCTGGTCCTGACCACGGAAAGCGATGCTGAAAAGAAGAACCGCGCCCGCCAGGCCGGTGCGACAGGCTGGATCGTCAAGCCTTTCGATCCGACCAAGCTGATCGATGCCATCGAGCGTGTAACCGCCTAAGCCGGGATTTTCTCCTATGGATATGAACGAAATCAAAGAGATCTTTTTCCAGGAATGCGAGGAGCAGCTCGCGGAACTGGAATCCGGTCTTCTGAAAATGAATGATGGAGATCGCGATCCGGAAACGGTCAATGCCGTATTCCGCGCGGTTCACTCCATCAAGGGCGGCGCAGGTGCCTTCGGTCTTGATGACCTGGTTGCCTTTGCGCACGTCTTCGAGACGACTCTTGATTGCGTTCGTTCCAACAAGCTGGAGCCTGGCCCGGAAGTCATGAAGGTGATGCTGAAGTCGGCCGACGTTCTGGCCGACTTGGTCAGCGCCTCGCGTGACGGCGGCAGCGTTGATGAAAGCCGCTCGAGCGGTCTCGTCAAGGAGCTGGAAGCGCTGGCGAACGGCGACGTTCCGGCACCGTCCGCAGCCCCTGTGGCCGCAGCCAAGCCCGCTCCCAAGGCAGCCGCTCCTGCTCCTGCTCCGGCCGCAGCCCCTCCGACAGACGACAGCGGCTTCCAGCCGATCCCCTTTACCTTCGACGGTTTCGAGGGCGAAGAGGAGGAGACCATCGTCCCCTCGGCCTTCGACGTCAGCTTCAAGCCGCGCCGCGAGCTTTACTCCAAGGGCAATGAAGCCGCCCTGTTGCTGCGTGATCTCTCTCGCCTTGGCGAGATGAGCATCAACTGCAACATGGACGACCTCCCGACTCTCGACGAACTCGACCCCGAAGCCGCTTACTTCCACTGGACAATCCAGATCAAGGCCGAGAAGGGTGAAGAAGGCATCCGTCAGGTCTTCGAATTCGCAGAATGGGATTGCGATCTCGAGATCAAGTTGCGCGAGACCGAGACCGCAGCGACGACCGAAGAATTGCCGATGGTCCCGGTTCCCTTCGATCTCTCTGCCCTGGATGAGGGGCCGGAAGATGCCGCTGATGAAACCGTAGTCGCTGCTGTCGAAGCCGCAGAGACCGCGTCCAGCGTCATGAAAATGGCCGCCGGCGCTGCCAAGCCTGAGAAGAAGGAATCTCCGGCTGCCGCCGCAGCGGCCGCAGCCGCAGCCGCCGCTCAGGCTAACAACGCCGCCGGCCAGACCATCCGCGTTGACCTCGATCGCGTTGACCGCCTCATCAACCTCGTCGGCGAACTCGTCATCAACCAGGCGATGCTCTCCCAGAGCGTCATCGAAAACGATGCGACCGGTACATCGGCCGTCAACATGGGCCTCGAGGAGCTGCAGCAGCTAACCCGCGAGATCCAGGACTCGGTCATGGCAATCCGCGCGCAGCCTGTGAAGCCGGTCTTCCAGCGCATGTCGCGTATTGTTCGCGAAGTGGCCGACATGGTCGGAAAGTCGATCCGCCTCGTCACGGAAGGTGAAAACACCGAAGTCGACAAGACGGTCATCGACAAGCTGGCCGAGCCGCTGACACACATGATCCGTAACGCCGTCGACCACGGCATCGAAAGCCCCGAGAAGCGTGCCGCCGCCGGCAAGAACCCGGAAGGCACTGTCAGGCTCACCGCGAAGCATCGTTCGGGCCGCATCGTTATCGAACTCGTCGACGACGGCGCCGGCATCAATCGCGAACGCGTGCGCCAGAAGGCCATCGACAACGATCTGATCGCGGCCGATGCCAACCTGACGGACGAGGAAATCGACAACCTGATCTTCATGCCGGGCTTTTCCACGGCGGACAAGATCTCGGACATTTCCGGTCGCGGCGTCGGCATGGACGTGGTCAAGCGCTCCATCCAGGCACTTGGCGGTCGTATCTCGATCACCTCGCGTCCGGGGCAGGGCTCGACCTTCACCATGAGCCTACCGCTGACCCTCGCCGTCCTCGACGGCATGGTCGTCACGGTTGCCGGCCAGACCCTCGTCGTGCCGCTTACGGCCATCGTCGAGACGCTGCAGCCGGAGGCCCAACACGTCCATTCGTTCGGCGCAAACCAGCGCCTGATTTCGATCCGCAACTCCTTCTGCCCGCTGGTCGATGTGGGTCGAATCCTCAACTTCCGATCGTCTCAGGCAAACCCGATCGAAGGCGTCGCCCTTCTGGTGGAATCCGAAGGCGGTGGCCAGCGCGCTCTGATGGTCGATGCCATCCAGGGGCAGCGTCAGGTCGTTATCAAGTCGCTGGAAGCCAACTACACCCACGTTCCGGGCATTGCTGCCGCAACCATCCTCGGTGATGGACGCGTCGCACTGATCCTTGATGTGGACGCCGTTGTCGCCGCTTCGCGTGGTCAGTCCCTCAAGCAGGAAATGTCGTTAGCCGTCGCAGGGTAATAGTATGTCGTATGCGGTCAAAAACTTGGTCCAGGGAGATCGGGAGCTCATCGCCTTCCGTATTGGCGATCAGGAGTTCTGCGTAAACATCATGTCGGTACGCGAGATCCGGGGATGGACCCCGGCAACCCCGCTGCCGCATTCCCCGCACTACGTTATGGGCGTCATCAACTTGCGTGGTGCCGTCCTGCCGATCATGGACCTGTCCCTGCGTCTGGGCATGAAGCCCGCCGAGCCAACCGCCCGCCACGTTATCATCGTGGCCCAGGTCAAGTCTCGGGTCGTGGGTCTCCTGGTGGATGCCGTCTCCGACATCCTCACGGTGAGCGATACCGACATTCAGCCGACGCCGGAGGTCTCCTCCGACCTCGAAAAACAATATGCCCGTGGCATTCTCGCCATCGACAAGCGGATGATCTGCATGGTCGAGCTTGGTGCACTTTTCAACGAAGCCGCCGAAAGCGAGGCTGCATGACCTTTGCAATGAGTACATCCCGTCAATCGGACGACGAAGTTCTGGCCAGCGGTGAATACCCGCTGACCCGACGGGACCTGAACGAGATTGCTGCCATGATCTACTCGGATGCGGGCATCGCGCTGAACGACAGCAAGGCTTCGCTCGTCTACTCGCGACTGTCCAAGCATATCCGCAATCTTGGCCTGTCCGGTTTCCGCGCCTATTGCCAGCTCGTCGCCTCGCCGGAGGGATCGGCCGAGCGCCGCGAAATGCTCTCGCACCTGACGACCAACTTCACGCGCTTCTTCCGCGAGAACCATCACTTCGAGCATCTTCGTGACGAGGTACTGCCGGGGCTCATTCAGCGTGCGAAGTCCGGCGGGCGCGTGCGCATCTGGTCCGCCGCAAGCTCGGACGGCCAGGAGCCCTATTCGATTGCCTTGACCGTATTCCAGGCTTTTCCGAACGTGCTGGACTACGACTTCAAGATCCTTGCCACCGATATCGATCCGAAGATCCTCGCCATCGCCCGACAGGGTGCCTATGACGAGCAGGCGCTCGAAACCGTGTCGCCTGCCATCCGCAAGCAGTGGTTCAAGGAAGTCGAGATCGGCGGACGCCGCAAGTTCCAGGTCGACGATCGCCTGAAGCGTCTGATCACCTACAACGAGCTGAACCTGATGGCCCAGTGGCCCTTCAAGGGCAAGTTCGACGTCATCTTCTGCCGCAACGTCGTGATCTACTTCGACGAGCCGACACAGATGCGCATCTGGACCCGTTTTGCCGATCTGCTGCCGATCGGCGGACACCTGTATATCGGCCACTCCGAGCGTGTCTCGGGTGACTCGAAGAACGATTTCGACAATATCGGTATCACCACCTATCGCTACATCGGCAAGAACGGAGGGCGAAAGTAATGGCGGCACCTGCACGCGTTCTCGTCGTCGATGACAGCCCTACGATGCGTGGACTGATCACGGCCGTCCTCAACCAGGATCCGGATGTCAGCGTCATCGGTCAGGCCGGCGATGCCATGGAAGCTCGCGCAGCGATAAAGCAACTCAATCCCGATGTCCTGACCCTCGACATCGAGATGCCGAACATGAACGGCCTTGAGTTCCTGGAAAAGATCATGAAGCTGCGGCCCATGCCGGTAATCATGGTTTCGACCATGACGCATCGCGGCGCGGAAGCCACTCTGGCGGCACTCGAAATCGGCGCCTTCGACTGTGTGGCGAAGCCCCAGCCAGGAGAGCCTCGTCCGTTCGGCGAGCTTGCCGAGAAAGTCAAGGCGGCGGCGCGTTCTCAGCACCGGCATCATTCGGCACCACAGATCCAGCCGGTCGCGACTGCGCCTGCTGCAGACTTCCGCGTCGGCCGCAAGATCGTGGCCATCGGCTCGTCCACCGGCGGCGTCGAAGCGCTGATCGCCGTCCTGCAGAAATTCCCGCGCAATTGCCCGCCGACGGTGATTACGCAGCACATGCCTCCAACGTTCACGAAGAGCTTCGCCGAGCGTTTGAACCGTCTTTGCGCCCCCGTGGTGGAGGAGGCCACGGATGGCGCACGGCTCGAGATCGGCAAGATCTACCTTGCCCCGGGCGGCGAGCGTCACATGCAGGTCTCGAATGCATCGGCGCCGTGCTGCCGACTGGTGGATCGCGCGCCGGTCAACGGACACCGGCCTTCTGTCGATGTTCTCTTCGACTCAGTTGCCGAGCTTGCCGGCCGCAACGCCGTCGGAGTGATCCTGACGGGCATGGGGCGCGATGGCGCCTCCGGTCTTCTGAAGATGCGTCACGCCGGTGCTCGCACCATCGGCCAGAACGAAAAGACCTGTGTGGTCTACGGGATGCCACGAGTCGCCTATGAGCTGGGCGCTGTCGAGCATCAACTGCCTCTCACCTCCATTGGCGAGGAAATCCTCAAACTCACTGCTGCCCGAAAAGAAGGTATCGAATAATGTCCCTAGCCGAAAAAATCAAAGTTCTGATCGTCGACGATCAGGTCACAAGTCGCCTGCTGCTCAGCGACGCGCTGACCCAGCTGGGCTTCAAGCAGATCACTGCCGCCGGTGACGGCGAGCAGGGCATGAAGATCATGGAGCAGCAGCCCCATCACCTGGTCATCTCGGACTTCAACATGCCGAAGATGGACGGCTTGGGCTTGCTCCAGGCGGTACGCACCAATCCCAACACCAAGAAGGCGGCCTTCATCATCCTGACCGCGCAGGGCGACCGTGCGCTAGTCCAGAAGGCTGCACAGCTGGGTGCGAACAACGTCCTGGCGAAACCGTTCACGATCGAGAAGATGAAGGCGGCCATCGAAGCTGTATTCGGAGCGCTGAAATGACTGAAGACGGTGCAGCAAAGCGCGTCCACATTATTCAAGGGGAGTGGAAGGTCAGCAAGGATCCGAATGTGGTCCTGTCGACGATCCTCGGTTCGTGTGTTGCTGCCTGTATTCGGGATCCGATTGCAGGAGTAGGTGGCATGAACCACTTCCTGCTTCCGGGTTCGGCAGTGCCCGGTGCTGGTGGCGGCGACGCAACCCGCTACGGCGTTCACCTCATGGAGCTGTTGATCAACGGCCTTCTGAAGCAGGGCGCTCGCAGGGATCGCCTGGAAGCCAAGGTTTTCGGTGGCGCCAAGACGATCGCGACGTTCTCGAATGTCGGCGAACAGAACGCAGCATTTGCTCAGCAATTCCTGCGCGACGAAGGCATCAAGGTCGTCGGGTCCTCCACGGGCGGAGACCACGGCCGCAAGCTGGAATTCTGGCCGGTCAGCGGCCGGGCAAGACAGTATCCGCTCACGGGCGCAGAAACGCAGAAGACGGTGGCGCTGGAGCAGCGTCCGGTTCCTGTTTCGAAGCCGGTGGAAACCTCAATCGAGTTCTTCTAGTACTGGACATCGGATGCAAAACGAACACTTGGCGGGAAACCAGGATACACGGGAAGAACTTCCGGAAATCCTCATGCGCATCGTCAGCGAGCTGCATGACGTGGCTTATCTGATCGAGCGTGTGGAACCGCACCTGCTCGAACTCGGCGGCCCGAAGGTACTGGAGCATCCAGACAGCCTCAAGGTTCTGCAAGGCATTGACCTTGCCGTTCAAAAGGCGCGCGGACTGGCCGAATTCGTCGACACAATCACCGGGACGATCCCGTCGGACTGGATGATCGACATGACGACGGCCTTGAGCCTCGTGAAGCTGGCCGACATGCAGAAGGCGCTGGGGGCAGGCCTTCGTCACGGCCATTCGCAACCGCTGGTCAAGGCTGCAGGCGACTTCGACTTCTTTTAACCTACCTTCAGAACTCTCTCTCTGTACGTACGGGCCGCAGATCCTGAATCTGCCGGATGCCGAAATGAATTCGGCTTTCCCGTCCCGCGAAACGTTCGCACAAGTTTCGATTTCTATTGTCGCGCCAAGGGCAAAAGCGCCCAGACCCTCCTTGTAGATGGTGCGAGACAGAATGAATCTGTTAAATCAATTACTTCAGATACCTAAAAATTTCGCGGCGATGGGCCAGACGAAGATCCTGGCCATGGCTGGGGTTGCTGTCGTTTCCTTCGCGATCATCATTGCAGGCGCTCTTTACGTCAACAAACCCTCCTACGAGACGCTCTATGTCGGCCTCGAGCCGGTCGACATGAACCAGATCAGCATCGCTCTTGCCGAATCGGGCATCGATTTCGAGACCGGTGCCGATGGCCAGAGCATCAGTGTGCGTGCCGGCATGACCGGAAAGGCGCGCCTCCTGCTCGCCGAGCGTGGACTGCCCAACAGCGCCAATGCCGGCTACGAGCTCTTCGACAACGTCGGCTCGCTGGGTTTGACCTCGTTCATGCAGGAAGTCACGCGTGTCCGCGCGCTGGAAGGTGAAGTCGCACGCACCATCCAGCAGATCGCAGGCATTGCCGCAGCCCGCGTCCACATCGTCATGCCGGACATCGGCAACTTCCGTCGCGGCGAACAGAAGCCGACGGCGTCCGTCATGATTCGCGCCTCGACGGATGCCGGCCGCAAGGCAGCAGCATCGATCCGCCAGTTGGTCGCCTCGTCCGTCCCGGGTCTGGACGTCGAGGACGTGACGATTCTGGATTCCACCGGCCAGCTGCTTGCAGCAGGCGACGAAACGGGTGGCGAAGCCTCCCGCTCGCTGGGCGTTGTTCAGTCCGTTCAGCGCGAAATCGAAACCAATATCGACAAGGCCTTGGCGCCTTTCCTCGGAATGGACAACTTCCGCTCCAGCGTCACGGCCCAGATCAACACCGACAGCCAGCAGATCCAGGAAACGATCTACGATCCGGAATCGCGCGTCGAGCGCTCTGTTCGCGTCACCAAGGAAGCGCAGAAATCCCTGCAGCGCCAGTCGGATACGGCAGCCACAGTCGAACAGAACATTCCTCAGGCTGCGCCCGATGCCGGCGGCGGTGGCCCTGAATCGTCCGACGAGCAGGACAAGAAGGAAGAGCAGACCAACTACGAGATCAACAGCAAGACCGTCGCGACGGTCAAGAACAGCTACACCGTCGAGAAGCTCTCCGTCGCCGTCGTCGTCAACCGCGGTCGCATTGCCATGATGGTGGGAGAGCCCGTCGACCAGGCCAAGATCGACGCCTATCTCGCTGAGATGCAGAAGATCGTGACCTCTGCAGCTGGCCTCGATACCAATCGCGGTGACGTCGTCACACTGACGGCCATGGAATTCCTGGAAAACCAGTTGCTCGAAGAATCCGCGACGGGCCCCGGCTTCATGGAAATCCTGAGCCGCAACATCGGCGGCATCATCAACTCCTTGGCCTTCGTCGCCGTCGCTTTCCTCATTGTCTGGATGGGCATCCGTCCGATGATCCGCACCGCGGGTGGCGGTGGTGCCGATACGGCACTCGCCGGCGGAATTGGCGAGCAGGCTGCCGGTCTCGAGCTCCCCGACTTCTCGCCTGCCCTCGGTGGCGGGTCAGGGGGCGGTCTTATGGATGGTTTCGGATCCGACTTCGGCTTCGACTCGACCGACGACCTTCTTACGATGGACGACGACCCGAATGGCGGCTTCAACCGCCGGGTCAAGGAAGGTCCGGAGCGGCGCCTTTCGCGCATGGTGGAAATCTCGGAAGAGCGCGCCGCCAAGATCCTTCGCAAATGGGCTGTGGACAACGCCGCCTGATTTTGAAGAACAAGCCAGTACCGACCGCGCCCTCCGGGCGCGGTTTTGCATTGTAGTCCCATATCGATACGGGGTTGCGCCAAAGGTCATCGCCGGGCATGCTTGGACCCGTCTCGCAATACCGCAAATGCTTGTGACCTTTGCCACTTTATATTTTACAGTGAACATGATTCGGTAGTCGGAGATTGGGCCGTATGTGAGTCGCCTGCACTCGGACGTGGCGAAGACTGCGACAATGCTAGGCTGTCACTTCAAAGGGGCACATTGAATGGATGCCGAGCTGACAACAGAGGGCAATGAGGGGCGGTCTCGTGCCGCTTCTCCGGCAGAGCCTCTGCAGAAAGGCTCATCGTCGAAGGACGTGTTGATCCGAAGGCTGGCGACCCCGGCGCTCTCGGGCGACATGGGCCATTGCCTTCGCGTCCTGTGTGATTATGTCGGCGCCTCGCATCACTTGCTCGCGCGCTACGATCTCGTCCAGGAAGAAGGGCTCGACTTCGTCGTGGCCGCCGATTGGCCGTTCGATCTGGTCCGCCGCCTCGAGAGCGAACTGGCCGCGAGCTATTCCCAGTCGACCGAGCTCGAGAAGTGCCTTTCGGTGCTGCAGCCTAAATATGCCATTCTCCCCGACGATGCGCATGTCCCTGCCGGCACCAGCCGCCAGTATTGCACGGTGACCCTCAATGTCGGACGAACCCGACTTGCACTGCTTCTGCTCTTCCCGCAGGACTATGTGCTGTCGCCCGAGCGCTTGCGGGAAGTCGGCCTGCTTGCCGCTTATGCGCTGAGCCTGTCTGCGAACAAGGGGCACAAGAGCGATCGCGACTTCGATTTGACCGATCGTGAACTGGAGTGCCTGTTCTGGATTGCCGAGGGCAAGACCAGCGACGAGATCGCCACGATTCTCGGCATCTCGCGCAATACGATCAACAACTACATCACGAGCGTGATGCGCAAGACTGCGACGAAGACACGCTCGGAAGCCATCGCCTATGCGGTGCGCAACAATCTCGTTTGAGGGAGCAGGAATGGCCACGACCACCAGACCAGGCGGAAACATCCTTGAAGATGCGACTTGGTCAGGCCAGCGCCCCGTCACTTCCCGTTCGGACATCTTCCCGAAGCTCGTGTCGCTGCAGCGATCTCTGAATGCACGCGGCTTTGCAGCGTTCCGCGTGGCCGGCGCCAGCCTGCCGCACAAGCGACGCCTCGATCCGGAATTCGAGAACTGGAGCAGCGGCCTCAGCAGCGGCCGGGAAGCTTTCATCGGTGCCTATGGGGATGCACTTCTGGCGCATATTGAGACTTCGACCCTGCCTCTGCTCTGGAGCGCAGAAGAGAAGACGAGCTTCCTGGATGCATCCGACTTCACGCCCTTTGCCGTCCAGTTGCAAGAGCGTCTGCTACCCTATTCCGGTATCGCTTTTCCAGTGCGTCTCGGTGCTGTCGGGAACGGTTATGTTGTCTTTCCGACGATTGGCGGAGCCGATCTGCCCGGCGAGCTGATCCTTGCGGTGCATAGCCGCTGCTACAAGGTGATGACCGATATCCTGTCGCTTGATGAACGCCGGGCGGCACCATCCGAAACCTTGAGTGAACGTGAGATCGCCTGCCTGCAGCTTGCAGGAGATGGACGCATCAGCGAAGAGATCGCAGAACGTCTCGGCCTGTCGGTGCATACCGTCAACGCCTATCTGGGATCGGCAACCATCAAGCTTGATTCGGTCAACCGCATCCAGGCGATCGCCAAGGCGATCCGCCTCGGCTACATCACCTGAACCGGTCTCATCCGTAGAGCGGGGACGCCTGTCCCTTGACGAAGCGCGCTTCTTCCAGGCGTTCTTCCAGCATACGCGTATTGCCGTCCGGATCTCCGGAGGTGTCGTGAAACGCGATATGCTTGATATCGAGGCCGGCATGCTCGTTGGTCAGCGTCAGCTGCGAGTAGATAGTAATTCCACGCGGCTTGATCTCAAGATCGAGCACGACTTCCGGCGGACCACCCCATTCGAGCCGATAATCGCCCCCGGCGCCGAAGACGACGGTACCAGGATGGAAATAGAGTTCGGCTGCGGACGAAACGAGGTCCGAGAGATTTCCGTAAAGTTCAAAACGTAGGAGTGAAATGAGGTCGGCAGCGTCGAGAAGGCGCAATTCACTCGCGACGGGGCTGATAGCCTCCGCAACGATGCGTTCACGCTGGTTAGTATAGGAGCACTTCTTCATCGGGCCTAGCGTATCCGTCTCTTGGGGGCCTTGGACGCATAGACCCGGTGCACGAGCTCTGCGACTGCCTTGTAAAATACTGACGGAATGACGCTATCGACCGAGACTTGCGCAAACATGGAGCGGGCGAGCGGGGGATCCTCAAAAATGGGGATGTCGTTTTCGCGAGCGATTTCGCGGATTTTCAGCGCCACCAGATCCTGCCCCTTGGCAACGACCATCGGTGCCTCGTTTTCCTCGCGCACATATCGCAAGGCCACCGCGTAGTGAGTCGGATTGGTGATCACCAACGTCGCACGGGGAACGCTGGCGATCATGCGTTTGCGGGCCCGATCTCGAGCAATGGAGCGCTGGCGGGCCTTGACGATCGGGTCACCCTGAGCCTGCTTGTACTCTTCCTTCACCTCTTGTTTGGTCATGCGCAGCTGTTCGTACCAGTGATACCGCGTCCAGAAGATATCGACTGTTGCCAGCAGTGCCGTCGCCATGACGACGATGATCATCATCTTGTTCAGGATCTCCGACATCTTGACGAAAATGACCTGAGGGTCGGAGAACATCGTGTCGATGACGGCGAAGTAATCGTTGCGCAGCGCAAACACCATGATCGCCGAAAGCACGACGATCTTGAAGATCGATTTGGCGAATTCGACCATGCCCTGGGCGCTGAAGATCCGTTTCCAGCCGGCGAAGAGCGAGATCCGGTTCACTTGGGGCCTGATTCGCTCCAGAACGAAGTAGGGCATGTTCTGCGCGACATTGGCCGTAACCCCGAGCAAGATCAGCATGATCAGCATGGGAGCGAGGAAGGCGCCGATCTCCCAAGCGAGATGGGTGAAGAGAGAGACGACGTCGACGGCCGTGCCGAGATACCATTGGTCGGGGCGCTCGAAGATGTCCTTCAGCGATTGTGCCAGGCGCGTGACCGCCCCGGGCATGAAGAACACCGCGAAGAGATAGAAGCCGAGTGCAGTCGCAAAGAGCGGTGCTTCGCGTGAGCTCGGCACGTTTCCCTTCTCCATCGCGTCCCGAAGCTTTTTCTCGGTCGGGTCTTCGGTTTTGCTGTCTTTGTCGTCATCTTCGGCCATGGCCGCTGCCATCCTCGGAGGCTGCACCGGGCGGGTTCGATGATGCCCCGGTCGATTGAGCCGTCTGCGCTTGGCGCCCACGGCCACCGGAAAGATGCCGGTGCCTTGAACGTAGACACCCGCCGATTGGGGTTCAATCGGCGGGTGATCAAAAGGATCGGGTTTTCAACAGAGGTGACCGTTCAGGCCGCCTGCGTATCGCCGCCTTCGGTATCTTTCAGCTGAATCTGACCGGCATTGGCGAGGCGGATCGCTTCCTGCGCCACTGCACGGCGTGCGATCGCGATCTCCCGCGGGTTGATTCCGGCGGTTCCGGCCTGCAGGTCTGATTCGATCATGCGGCGGGAGCGAGGGCTGATCGAGGCCAGCACGCATTCCTTGATCTCCGCGCTGGCACCACGCAGCGCCATGGTCAGGATATCGCCGGAGATGTCGTTCAGCAGGAGCACGCGGCTGCGCTGCGGCATGACGAGCAGATCTTCGAACAGGAAGATCTTCGGGCGAACCTTGTTGACCGATTCCTTGCTGATCGATTCCAGCGAGGTGAGCAATGTATCGACTTCGGTCTTTTCCAGTTCGTTCATCAGTTCCGCCACCTTGGCCGAGCCGGTCGAGTTCTTTTCGGCTTCGATTTCGGCGATCAGGTCGTGAACCCGGTTCTCGATGATCTGGGCAGCCTTCGGGCTGACATTCTTCAGGTTCACCGTGCGGTTCATGATGTCTGCGCGACGGCTTTCGGGCAGCTTCAGGAGCACCTTGGCGCCGAAGGACGAGGGCAGCATCGAGAGAATGTAGGCGACAGTCTGGGGATGCTCGCGCATCAGGAAGCGTGCGATGAAATCAGGATCGGCGTCCTGAAGACGGTCCCAGATGGAGGCTTCATAGGCCTGGAACGCGGTACGACGTCCGAGAAGTCCGTCGACTTCCTCGGGCGTCAGGCCTTCTTCGAGAATGCTCTCGATGGCCTTGGCATTGTCCATGAGGCCCGCACCTTCGGTGAACAGGTCTTCGAACTCGTTGACGAGCTCGGTCAGTTCATCCGGCGGAATGGTGCGCAGGGTCTGTGCCGATGCGATGATCGTCTGCAGCTCCGCCTGCGTGAAGTATTTGAGCAGCTTGCCGGCAACGCCCTTTCCCATGGCCAGCAGCACGGCGGCTGCCTTATCGGCCTGGGAAAGCGGTTTTCCGGTTAAGGGGCCGCCAAAATCGTCGAAGTCCATCATGGTCTTGTCCTCTCTGGCCCGTCATGGGTCAGGATGTCTTGGTCGCCATCACTTCAATCAGCTTGACACCAAATCGTGTATCGTCGTTCTCGAGAACGGTGATCTCGCCGCGCGCAATGCGACGACCATTCACCATGATCTCGACAGGTTCGCCGATCTTCTTGTCCAGCGCGATAATGGCGCCTTCTTCCAGGTTCATCAGTCCGGATACCTGCATCCGGCTGGAGCCGAGCACGATCTGGACCTCGATCGGGATGTCCATGATCAGGTCGAGATTGGCGGTGAGGCCGCTGCCCGGTTCCTGCTGCGAGCCGCTGGAGCCGCCGAAGTCGGCGCCGCCGCCGAAATCGCTGCCACCACCGAAATCGCTTGAGCCGCCAAAATCGCTGCCACCGCCGAGATCGCTGGAGCCGCCGAAATCGCCAAGTCCGAAGTCATCGCTTGGGCCAGCTGCAGCGCCGCCGCCGAAATCCGACTCAAACGCTGCGAGCGGGTCGTCCTTGAGACCAAGGTCCGAACCGAAGTCCCCGAGACCGCCGTCCGCGTCAGCCTTGAGGACGCCGCGCAGGTCATCGACGGCCTGATCGAAATCGGTGTCGCTCGCGCCCGGCATCGCCAGCGCGTCGTCATCCTTCGGTGGTGTCTTCTTCGTTGCCATGGGTTGATTATTCCTCTTGAAACTTGCCTCAAGCTGCCGTGCGGCGAGCCCCGGTAAATTGCTAGCTCATCAAATGCTTTAGAATCTCATCTTCGCTGCTCACATTGTCCTTTACGCGCACGGTGTATCGATCGCCTGCGCGGCCGAACTCGCAGCGGTAGAGATTCTTGCCGTTGGCGCTGACATCCACCATTACGTCGCCCTTGTCGTGGAAGGGAATGACGTCGCCGGCGACGAGGCGCGAAACGGTGGCGAGCGTCAGCGAATCGAGTCGGACCCGGGCTTCCAGGGTGACCTGGGAGCGACGAACCTGCTCGGCGATCTGTTCCTGCCATTCCTTCTTCGACTTGCTGGCCTGGTTCTTCGACTTCGGCATCGTGACGACAGTCTTGAGGAGCGCCTTCTGCGGAATCATCAGGTAGAATTCCGAGGTGACCGTGCCGAGCGTGATGCCGAGCTTTACCGTCACCGCATATTCGTCAACATGGTCTTCTTCCAGCTTCTGTCGATCTTCGGCATTGTGAGCCTTTTCGAGCAGCGGCTCGAACCCGCCGGGCGCGTTGACGCCCGAGCGCAGAACGTTTGCGATCTTGTCGAAAACCATGACGGCCAGATCGAGTTCGATCTGCGACAGAGGGCGCTCGATCGGCTCCTGGATCGTCTCCGGCAGGGCACCGAGAAGATTTTCCATCAGCGTGATGACGAAGCTGTTGCCGCATGCCAGCACGAAGTTCGGTGACCAGTTGCGCAATTGCCCGTCGGCAAGCGAGACATTGTCGCCGAGATCGGCAACCAGGTCCGTCATCAGGCCGCTTTCGTGGCCGTTGTAGTGAACCTGCATGGTGAGCCCGGTCTCGCTGTGGAAGACGTCCGGCAGGAACTCGACATAGAGCTGCCCGAAGTCGCTGCACAGGCGCTGCAGGGTTTTCGAATCGCCCAGCCCGCCGGTCAGTTTGGCGAGAAGCGCGCGGTCCATGCTGGGTGCTGTCTCAGGGATGGTCTCGGTCATGATCAAGCTGCCTTGCTTTCACCGCCGCCACCCGGGTTCATCATTTCCTGCTCGACGGCGTCGATCGACGGACGCTCGTGCGAGGAAATTGTCTTGCGGCCGTATTCGAGTGCCACCTGCGGCACCGAGCCGTTCATGTAGGCGAGTAGTGTCTGCTTCACGATGATGTAAAGGCGATGCTGCTTGGTGCGGACGACCTTTATCTGTGCGATCAGCGGGCTGACGAGGCAGTAGGACAGGAAGATACCGAGCATGGTGCCGACCAGTGCGGCGCCAACCAGGCCGCCGATCACCTCGGGCGATTCGTTGATGTAGCCCATGGTCTTGATGATCCCGAGCACGGCCGCGATGATGCCGATGGCCGGGAAGGCGTCACCGACCGTGTTCAGCGAATAATAGGGTTTCATCTTGTCGTAGAGGATCGTCTCGATCTCTTCGTCCATCAGCGCTTCGATCTCGTGGCTGCGGGCATTGCCGATGATGATCAGGCGGACATAGTCGCAGATGAAGGAGGTCAGCTCCTTGTTCTTCAGCAGGTTCGGTGCTGCCGTGAAGATCGAGGATTCTTCCGGGTTGTCGATATGGGCTTCGATCTCGTTGCGCGACTTCGTGCGAAGGTCACGCATCAGAGAATAGAGAACACCCAGCACGTCCAGATAGTCGCGTTCCTTGGGTACCTTGTACTTTATGGCTTCGCCAACAGCCTTTCCGGTATCCTTTATGACCTTCATGGAGTTAGCCATGATGAAGCCGCCGACGCCCGCGCCTCCGATGATGAGCAGCTCGAACGGCTGGTTGAGCACGGCGAGCTTGCCACCCATGGCCATGTAGCCGCCGAGCACGCAGCCCAGAGTGATCACGAATCCGATGATAATGTTCATTTTGCCCGTACCCGAACGTTACTATTCACTTTGAGCGATAAGGCACCTGCCTTGCGTGAGGCTGAATCAGGGTTTCCTTTTGGGTGTCCCCGCTTCTTAAGGCCTGGTTCCGTCTCGACAGTTTCGCGCAAGCCTTTTGCCGCAAGAAGAGTGGCATGGAGCGTAGGCTATCCTGCGTTAAATAATGATTTACTGATATTATTCACTTGCGGAGGCAAAGCGGTGCAATCCGGTATCTATGTGTCCCTGTCGTCGCAGATGGCCCTTGAGCGTCGTCTCACCACCATCGCCGACAACATGGCCAATGTGAACACGGTGGGCTTTCGCTCGACGGATGTGAAATTCGACGAGATGCTGAGCCGAACCGGCAATGAGCTTAATGCGAAAATCGCATTCGTGAGCCAGGGCAACGACTATCTGTCGACCAAGAGCGGCGAACTGCGCGAGACCGGCAATGTGCTGGACTTCGCGATCAAGGGTGACGCCTGGTTTTCAATCGACACACCGGTCGGCCAGGTGCTGACACGTGATGGCCGTTTCACCATGACTGACACTGGCGAGCTGGTTTCGACCCGTGGCTACCCGGTTCTCGATGCCGGCGGCGCGCCGATCCAGCTCAACCGCGCCGGCGGTCCGCCGGAAGTCGGGGCCAGTGGTCAGATCATACAGGACGGTCGTGTCGTCGCCACGCTCGGCATCTTCACTGCGGACGTGCGCAACGGCTTCCTTCGATATGAGAACAGCGGCGTGACCACCGTCGACAACCCGCAGCCGGTCGTCGACAACCCGGAAATCTCGATTCTTCAGGGCTATGTCGAAAACTCCAACGTCAACGGCATCGGCGAAATGACCCAGCTCATCCAGGTCAATCGCGCTTTCGAAGCCATCAGCGCTCTGATCAGCTCGAGCGAGAATACCATGAGCGAGGCGATCAAGGTCCTCGGCGGCGGCAACTAAGCCTGAAAGCGGATAAACATGAGCGCGCCGACACCAGACGAATTTCCGCTGTCACCCAAGCTCGGGCAACTGGCGGCGTTGGCGCAGCGTTATTCCCGGCCGACCAATTCTGTCACGCAGGGCGGCCATGTTCGCACCATCGCAGCCGGGCACTACACGGTAACCGGCCTCTCGCGCCATGTCCGCCTCGGTGAATTCGTCGCGCACCGTTCGTCGACGGGCGTGCATCTCGGCGAGGTCGTGCGTGTAGAGCCGGATGTCTGTTACGTCTGCCCGATCGAACCCGGCGAACCCATCGGCATCCACGATGTCGTGATCCGCAAGGGTGCCTTCCGCATCGCACCCGACGACAGCTGGTGTGGCCGCACCATCAACGCGCTGGGCGATCCCATCGACAACGGTCCGGCGCTGGCGCCTGGACCCGAGCGTCGTCCAATCTCGACGACGGCACCACCTTCCATGACACGGCAGCGTGTCGAGACCGGTTTCAAGACCGGTGTTCGTGCTATCGACATTTTCTCGCCGCTTTGCCTCGGCCAGCGTCTTGGCATCTTCGCCGGGTCCGGCGTCGGCAAGTCGACGCTTCTGTCCATGCTCGCCCGCGCCGATGCCTTCGACAAGGTCGTCATCGCCCTAGTCGGCGAACGTGGTCGCGAAGTGCGCGAATTCATCGAGGACACGCTCGGCGACAACATGGCGAAATCGATCGCCGTGGTCGCGACCAGCGACGAGAGCCCGATGCTCAGAAAGATGGCGCCGCTGACGGCGATCACCATTGCCGAGCACTTCCGCGACAAGGGCCAGAACGTTCTCTTTATCGTCGACAGTGTCACGCGTTTTGCCCATGCAATCCGCGAGGTGGCCACGGCCGCCGGCGAGCCACCGATTGCCCGCGGTTATCCGGCCTCGGTCTTCACGGAATTGCCACGCCTTCTTGAGCGTGCCGGTCCGGGCGCGGAAGGGGCGGGAACCATCACCGCGATCATCTCGATCCTCGTCGACGGCGACAACCACAACGACCCGATTGCCGACTCGACACGCGGTATCCTCGACGGTCACATCGTGCTTGATCGCGCCCTTGCCGACGAGGGACGTTATCCGCCGATCAATCCCCTGACATCGATCTCCCGTCTGGCCCGCAAGGCCTGGACGCCCGAGCAGGAGAAGCTGGTGTCGCGCCTCAAGGCGCTCATTCATCGCTTTGAGGAAACCCGAGACCTGCGCCTGATCGGCGGCTACCGCAATGGTTCCGACCCCGATCTGGACATGGCGATCAAGCAGGTGCCGGTCATCTACGACATTCTGAAGCAGACGCCGGGCGAGAAACCGGCACTTGATGCCTACGCCGATCTGGCAAACGCTCTCAAGGCGGCTGCCGGCGGGCAAGGCATGAGACAAAGGGGGTGACCATGACCGATTTCGATGCTGACGAGCCCGTGGCTCCGCTGCGACCGGTCTTGGCGAAGCGCCGTGTTCCGCCCGTTGACCGTGTTCTGGCCTTCACCGGCATTGCGCTGGCATGCAGTGCCGCGCTGTTTCCCTGGTACGTTTTCTTCAATGAAGGGAAATTCGGCGTCCGGCTTGCCGAGTGGGGGCCTACGCGTGATCTGCCCGAGGGCCCGGGACGCAACGTCTTCAGCGTATCGCCGCTTGCTCTCGTGGACAACGATGATGATGAAGATAATAGCGAGGGCGAGGTGGAGGCGGTTGACCAGATCGTCACCGCGACCGTCCCGACCTTGGGGCGGGAACAGCCGGAAGCGCTCGATGTGCCGAGCGCGCAGCCATTTCCAGGAAAAAGCGGCTTCCGTCTTTTGCATGTCGCCAATGGTCGTGCGCTGATCGAAGACAAGTCCGGCATGTTTCTCGTGCGGGTGGGTTCGATCCTGCCCGACAACAGCCGTGTCGCCACGCTTGAGCAGCGTGACGGAAAATGGGTCATTGTAACCTCGACCGGCGAAGTTGTTCGAAACAATTGAAAAGGCGCGGGGCGGGCAAGTCCCACGCAAGATTAAGGGCCTAGGCTCCGATCAGTAAAAGACGGAGTAACGCCCATGAATCCCATCCAGTTGTTCGAGCTGGCATCCCGACAGTCGGAATGGCTTTCGGTGCGGCAGCAGGTCGTGGCGACCAACATCGCCAACGCCAATACCCCGAAATTTCTGGCCAAGGATATCACGCCCTTCAGTGCGGTCCTGGACCGGACGAGCACCGTGCAGGGCATGGCCGTCACCCAGCCGGGCCACATGGCTGCCAACGACTTCAGCGATCGCAACATCGCCGTCGAGGACGAAGATCTCAACAACGAGATCGGCATTCAGGAATCGGGCAACACGGTCGCGCTCTCGGACGAACTGAGAAAGACCGGTGAAAACAAACGCAACCACGAGCTGAATACCTCGTTGGTCTCCTCCTTCCATCGCATGATGCTAATGACGGTGAAACGCTGATGACTGATCCATTGATGGCAACCTTGCGGGTTGCGGGAAGCGGGCTGGAAGCCCAGTCGACCCGCCTTCGCATTGTATCGGAAAACATCGCCAATGCGCGCACCACGGGCGATACGCCTGGCGCTGATCCCTATCGCCGCAAGACGATTACCTTTGGTGCCGAGCTGGATCGCGTGACGGGTGCACAGACCGTCGAGGTCAAGAAGCTCGGCGTGGATCAGAGTGATTTCATTGCGGAATACGATCCGGGTAACCCGGCGGCTGACGAGCGCGGCATCGTCAAGATGCCGAACGTCAACATTCTGATCGAGATGGCTGACATGCGTGAATCCAACCGCACGTATGAAGCGAATCTGCAAACCATCAAGCAGACTCGTGAAATGCTCTCTCAGACAATCGCGCTCCTGAGGGCCTCGCAATGATCGAATCTATCACGAAGACCAGCGCATTGGGCATCGGCGGCCTGGATTCACTGTCCAGCTCGTTTTCGTCCAAGGGCCTGACCACCGAGGGTACGACGCCTGGCACCATGACCGGCGAGACCTTCATGGCAGCGCTGAGCAATGTTGCGTCGGGCGCAGCCAACAACCTGAAGCAGGCTGAACAGGTCTCCTTCGATGGGATCCTGGGCAAGGCGACGACCCGCGAAGTGGTCGATGCCGTCATGCAGGCCGAGCAATCGCTCCAGACGGCGATCGCGTTCCGCGACAAGATCGTCAACGCCTATCTCGAAATCACCAAGATGCAGATCTGACAGGGGTACCGAACTATGAGAGCGCTCGCCATCGCAGCCACGGGTATGGATGCCCAGCAGACCAATCTTGAGGTCATCGCCAACAACATCGCCAACATCAACACGACGGGCTTCAAGCGCGCACGTGCTGAGTTTTCCGACCTCCTCTACCAGACGGAGCGGGCCCAGGGCGTACCGAACCGCGCAAACCAGGCGATCGTGCCGGAAGGCGCCAACATCGGTCTTGGCGTGCAGACGGCGGCCGTCCGCAATATTCATACCCAGGGTCAGCTGACGCAGACCGGTAACGAATTGGACCTCGCGCTCATCGGCCGTGGCTGGTTCCAGATCGAAAGCCCCGATGGTGCAACGCTCTACAGCCGCTCCGGCGCATTCAACATGAATGCCGAGGGCCAGCTGGTCACGATCGACGGTTACCTCGTCACGCCGCAGATCACGATCCCGCAGGATGCCAGCGAAGTGGTGATCAGCCGGACAGGCCAGGTTCAGGCCCGCATCGGCAACGATGCCGACTATACCGACCTCGGACAGCTGACCATCGCCAACTTCGTCAACGAAGCCGGTCTGAAGCCGCTCGGTGACAACCTGTTCGCCGAAACCGCAGCCTCGGGTGCCGCAATCGTGGGTGCGCCGGAAGATCCGGGCTTCGGCTACATCAAGCAGTCCTACCTGGAAGCTTCGAACGTCGACTCGGTGAAGGAGATCACGGACATGATCTCGGCCCAGCGCGCCTACGAGATGAATTCCAAGGTCATCACCACTGCCGACGAAATGGCTCAGATCGTCAGCAAGAACCTCAAGTAAGACAACTGGAGGCAAACATGAGGTTTCGCCGGAAATTCGGACATGCCTTGCGCGCGATGGCTGTCGCCGTCGCCGCCCTGGCTCTCGGCGCCGGCACTGCCCTGGCGCAGAACACGGCCGTGATCCCCAAACAGGTGATCTATCCAGGCGAAACCATTGCATCCGAGCAGGTCGATGTGGTTCCCGTAACCAATCCGAATCTGGCCGGAGGCTATGCCCGCACCAGGGAAGAAGTGGTCGGCATGGTGGCCAAGCGCACCTTGCTCCCCGGTCGGACCATTCCGGTCCATGGCCTCCGCGAAGCGTTTGCGGTCAAGCGCGGAAGCAGCGTTCGTCTGACCTTCTCGATCGGCACCATGCTGATCAGCGCCAGCGGTACGCCGCTGACCGACGCCTCGGTCGGCGAGGTCGTGAAGGTGCGCAATATCGATTCCGGCTCGATCGTGTCTGGCACGGTCATGGCGGATGGCACGGTACAGGTGATGGCAAAATGAGATTGATTGCTCCCATGCGGATTGCGCTCTGCGCGCTGGCGCTGGTCATGGCTCCCCTCGAGCCGGCCATGAGCGCCAATTCGCGCATCAAGGACATCGCCTCGCTCCAGTCCGGACGAGACAACCAGCTCATCGGTTATGGCCTCGTGGTCGGTCTGCAGGGAACCGGCGACAGCCTGCGTTCTTCGCCGTTTACCGACCAGTCGATGCGCGCGATGCTCCAGAACCTCGGCATTTCAACCCAGGGCGGGCAGTCGAACGCCAAGAACGTTGCGGCCGTCATGGTCACCGCCAATCTGCCGCCTTTCGCGAGCCCCGGAAGCCGCATCGACGTGACCGTGAGCTCGCTGGGTGACGCAACGTCTCTGCGCGGTGGCACGCTGGTCATGACATCGCTGACCGGCGCCGACGGTCAGATCTATGCCGTTGCGCAGGGGTCTGTCGTCGTCTCGGGCTTCAATGCCCAGGGCGATGCTGCAGCCGTGCAGCAAGGCATCACGACGTCCGGCCGCGTTCCTACGGGTGCCATCATCGAGCGCGAACTGCCGTCCAAGTTCAAGGATAGCGTCAACCTCGTGCTGCAGCTCCGCAACGCCGACTTCACCACGTCGCTTCGCATCGCTGATACGATCAACGCCTATGCCGCTGCCAACTACGGCGCGCCGATCGCCGAGGCGCGCGACAGCCAGGAAGTGGTTGTCCAGAAACCCCGCACGGCCGACCTCGCCCGCCTGATGGCCGATATCGAAAACCTGGTCGTCGCAACGGATTCGCCTGCCCGTGTCGTCATCAACGAGCGTACCGGTACGATCGTCATCGGCGCCGATGTCCGAGTTTCGCGCGTTGCCGTGAGCTATGGAACGCTGACCGTCCAGGTGCAGGAGACACCGCAGATCATCCAGCCGGAGGCCTTCTCGCGCGGTGAGACGGCTGTCCAGCCGCAGACCGATATCTCCATCCGGCAGGAAGGCGATCAGATCGCAATCGTCGATGGACCTGATCTCAGAACCCTCGTCAGCGGCCTCAACAGCATCGGCATCAAACCGGACGGCGTCATCGCCATCCTGCAGGGCATCAAGTCCGCCGGTGCGCTGCAAGCGGAGCTCGTGCTGCAATGATCCATCTCGATTGTCTTCGCCCCTCTGCAAAGTCGCTGCGCAACGTGGCTCTTGTCGTGGCCGTCGCCACCTTGCCGGCCTTCGCCCAGAACGCGGTCGGCCAGCAACAGCCGCTTGGAAGTGCGACAGAAGCCGAAATCCGCCAGTTCTGCACCGGCATCGCCGATGCAGCACGCGACCAGCGTTACCTCCTGCAGAAGCAGGAACTCGACAAACTGCAGGCCGACGTGGACAGCCGTATCGCCATCCTCGAAGAGCGCCGCGCGGAATACGAGGACTGGCTGACCCGTCGCAACGAATTCATGAAGCAGGCCGAAGGGCAGCTCGTCGAAATCTACCGGAAAATGGCGCCGGATGCGGCAGCTCCTCAACTTGAGGAAACCAACGTGATGCTGGCGGCCGCCATCATCATGAAACTGCCGCCGCGCCAGTCGAGTCTCATCCTGACAGAGATGAGCCCGGCCAAGGCTGCCCAGGTCGCTTCGATCATGTCGAGCGCCGGCAACCCCAATACATCGAAGGACCCATCATGATGAAGCGTTTCCCGGCACTGCTGGCCGTTCTCCTTCTGGCCGGCTGCCAGAGCCAGACGATCAAGGAGATCGGCAACGCACCGTCGATGAGCCCGATCGGGTCCGGACTGCGCTACAGCCAGACCCCGCAGATGGCGATGTACCCGAAGCAGCAGGCCCAGACCGCGAGCGGCTATTCCCTGTGGAGCGACAGCCAGTCCGCGCTGTTCAAGGATGCGCGTGCCCTGAACGTCGGCGACATCCTCACCGTCAACATTGAGATCAATGACCGCGCGTCGTTCAACAACGAAACCGATCGCAGTCGTGACAACAATACGGGCCTTTCTTGGGGAGCTGAGATATCGAACTTCCTCGGCTTCTCGACGGCGACGGGGACCACCGGAGATCTGTCGACTGATTCCACGACCAGTTCGTCCGGCAAAGGTTCCACGGAACGCTCGGAGCGCTTGAATCTGCTCGTTGCAGCGGTCGTCACGGGTGTGCTTGAAAACGGCAACCTGCTGATCAGCGGTTCGCAGGAAGTGCGCGTGAACCACGAGCTTCGCATTCTGAACGTCGCAGGTATCGTCCGGCCCCAGGATGTCGATGCAGACAACGAGATCTCTTATGACCGGATCGCCGAGGCCCGAATCTCCTATGGTGGTCGTGGCCGTCTGACCGAGGTCCAGCAGCCGCCGATCGGCCAGCAGGTCGTCGACATCTACTCGCCGTTCTGACGCGGGGGAGGCAAGGACATGGAAGAAGGCCAGGAAGGCGAAGGCAAGAAGAAGTCGGGGATCATGGCGCTTGTCATCCCGCTCGTGGTCCTCACCGCCGTCGGTGGCGGTGGCGGCTGGGTGATCGGCAACATGCTCGCACCCCAGGTGAAGCAGGCCGAAGACGCAGCCAAGGCCGCTGAAGCGGCTGCCGGTGAGAAGGGTGGTGAGGACAAGAAAGACGAGGAGGGGCTTCCTCCGATCTCCACCGAGGCCAATGGTGTCGTGGCGCTTGAGCCGATCACGACCAACCTCGCATACCCGTCCGAAAACTGGATCCGTCTCGAAGTGGCCCTGATGTTCAACGGCGCGCCGGATGTCCAGATCGCCGAAGCCGTGCACCAGGACATCATGGCCTATCTTCGCACCGTATCACTGCAACAGGTCGAGGGCCCGCGCGGCTTTCAATATCTCAAGGATGACCTTCAGGAGCGAGTTGACCTGCGCTCGGAAGGCCGCGTATCCAAGGTGATGTTCAGAACGCTCGTGATCGAATGATTCGGTTTCTACTCCTCGTCGCTGTCATGATGATGGCGCCGCAACTGGCTGTGGCCCAGCAGTTGCCGACGGATATCTTCAACACCCCGATCGATGGATCGGTGGCGGCGTGGATCATTCGTACCTTCGGGCTGCTGACGGTGCTGTCGATTGCACCCGGCATTCTGATCATGGTCACGAGCTTCCCGCGTTTCCTGATCGCCTTTTCCATTCTTCGCTCCGGTATGGGGCTTGCCAGCACGCCGTCGAACATGATCCTGACCAGTATGGCGCTGTTCATGACCTTCTATGTCATGGCGCCGACCATGGACCGCTCCTGGCGCGAAGGCGTTCAACCGCTCGTCAACAATCAGATTACCGAAGCTGAGGCTGTCGTTCTCATTGCCGAGCCGTTTCGCGCCTTCATGACCGCAAACACGCGCGACAGGGATCTTGCGCTTTTCGTCGATATTGCCAATGAGCGCGGCCAGGCAACCATAGTGGATGGCCAGATCGACTATCGCGTGCTCATCCCTGCGTTCATGCTTTCGGAAATCCGACGCGGCTTCGAGATCGGCTTCCTGATCATCCTGCCCTTCCTCGTCATCGACATGGTGGTGGCAACCATCACCATGGCCATGGGTATGATGATGCTGCCGCCCACCTCGATCTCGCTGCCGTTCAAGATCCTGTTCTTCGTCTTGATCGACGGCTGGAACTTGCTCGTCGGCAGTCTCGTCCGGTCGTTCGTTTAAGTTAACCATCCCCGCTTACGGTTGATTCACCACGCTCCCTTACGGGCGGTTTACCACGTCATCAGCGTCCCTTGAGCTGCCTTCAATTGTAAAGAAGTTGGCAAGGATTGGCTGCGAGTTTGGACCTCGCACGACGGGTCTGGTAGCAACGAAAAATACCAAAAGGCATGATGCCGAACGTCCGTGACCGGTAAGTCTTTCAGTCCGGTATGTCCCCTCTTGTATCTCGTTTTTAAGGGACAAATCCATGGCCAGCATTCTGACCAACTCCAGCGCGATGTCCGCGCTCTCCACTCTGCGCTCGATCGCTTCCAACATGGAATCGACGCAGAACTCCATCTCGACCGGCATGAAGGTTTCCAAGGCCTCCGACAACGCTGCCTACTGGTCGATCTCGACGGGCATGCGCTCTGACAACATGGCGCTCAGCGCAGTTACCGACGCTCTCGGCGTTGGCGCGGCGAAGGTTGATACCGCATATGCCGGTATGGAATCCGCCATCGACGTTATGAAGGAAATCAAGACCAAGGTTGTCGCCGCCACCGAAGAAGGCGTTGACAAGGCCAAGGTTCAGGAAGAGATCACGCAGCTGAAGGAACAGCTGGTGTCGATCGCCAAGAGCTCGTCCTTCAACGGCGAAAACTGGCTGGCGGTTGAAACTGCTGGCGACAAGACGGTCGTGTCGGGCTTCATCCGCGATGCATCGGGCAATGTCGGTGTTAAGACCACGACCTACACCCTGGATCAGAACAACCTGCTCTACCGTTTTGACGCGCAGGGTGAAGTCGATGACGCTCAGGAATCGATCCTGACGAGCACCGACAACGTTACGGTCAGCGGCGCGGCTGCTGCGGTGCAGTCGATCAAGATCACCGACCTCGACGTCGAGAACGACGATCTTGACGTGGCTCTCGCATCTGTCGACGCTGCTCTTGAGAAGATGACGAGCGCTGGCGCCGAACTCGGCTCGGTCTCGAAGCGCATTGACCTTCAGACTGAATTCGCAGGCAAGCTGTCTGACGCCATCGAAAAGGGCGTTGGCCGTCTCGTCGACGCCGACATGAACGAAGAGTCGACCCGCCTGAAGGCCCTGCAGACCCAGCAGCAGCTGGCGATCCAGGCTCTCTCGATCGCGAACAACGACTCGCAGAACATCCTGTCGCTCTTCCGTTAATAGCAAGATCAAGTCGGCCCTTAAGGGCCGGCTAGACTCTCCCGACGCCGATATGCCTTGGTGGCTGACCAGAGGCGTGCGAAGGGAAGGCTTAACCCTCCGGTGGCTGAACCGGAACGGAAGCTACACGAAGGCCGCGTTCGAGAACGAACGCGGCCTTTGCGTTTTATTAATCATGATCTGCTACGCGCGCGCACGCGCGAAAGTTGCAAAAAAAATCAAAAATCCGCCAACACATCGTTTCGTTTAGGTCTTCATTAACCTTGATGGTTTTATCTAAGCCTATCGAAACGGCGAGCTAACTATTAAAAATCAGCCAGTTAGCAGGCATGATGCTGTGCGCCGTTACCGGTGATACCGGAATGTCCCTTCTTAGTCAGCCATTCAAGGGGCAACACTACTATGACGAGCATTCTTACCAATATCGCCGCCATGTCGGCACTCCAGACCTTGCGCTCCATCGGCAGCAGCATGGAAGATACTCAGGCCCGCGTTTCGTCTGGTCAGCGCGTCGGCGAAGCTTCCGACAACGCCGCCTATTGGTCGATCGCCACCACCATGAAGTCCGACAATATGGCGCTCTCCGCCGTGTCTGACGCCCTCGGCCTCGGCGCCTCCAAGATCGACACCGCTTATGCCGGTATGGAATCGGCCATCGATGTCGTGAAGGAAATCAAGGCCAAGCTGGTTACCGCGACCGAAGAAGGTGTCGACAAGGCCAAGGTCCAGGAAGAAATCACGCAGCTTCAGGGCCAGCTGAAGTCGATCGCCGACTCGGCCTCTTTCTCCGGCGAAAACTGGATCGCTGGTGGCACTGACACTTCGACGACCGCTGCCCAGGTGACCGTCGTATCCGGCTTCGTCCGTGATGCCGCCAACAACGTTGCTGTAAAGACCACGTCCTACACGCTCGACGCCGAAACGGCCGGTAGCATGACCCTTCTGTTCGGAGGCGACGCGACCGGTGCAGTTGATACAACCAGTGGCATCCTCGGCACGAATGCAGCCGACTTCACGACCACCGACTTCGACGCGACCGCCGCCGGTACCGACGCCGCAGCGACTGCCGTAGGTGGTATGTCTGTCTACACGCTGGACATCAACGGTTTTGACGGCGCGGCCATGGCAGAAGCCCTGACGCTCGTCGATGCAGCCTTGGCCTTCATGACAAGCGCCGGCGCTGACCTTGGCTCGATCTCGATGCGCATCGACCTGCAGGAAGACTTCGTCAACAAGCTGTCCGACTCGCTCGAATCGGGTGTCGGTCGTCTCGTCGACGCCGACATGAACGAAGAATCGACCCGCCTCAAGGCACTGCAGACCCAGCAGCAGCTGGCCGTTCAGTCGCTCTCGATCGCCAACTCTTCTTCGGAAGTTATCCTTTCGCTCTTCCGTTAAGACTGAAGAGTTTGAAAATCGAAGCCGCCCTCCGGGGCGGCTTTTTGCATTTTAACGATTTTGTCAGATCTCTTTAACCATGCGTTAACCATACGGTCGTTACATGGGGTCATGTAACGATGAGTTAACCAAGACGAAGAACTGGTTAAGGGCATTAAGCCGCTTCATCGTTCCCGGAAAGACCGGGATGTCCCCAAATCTAGCCATTTAAGGGACACGACCGTGACCAGCATTTTGACAAACAACGCAGCGATGGCTGCACTCCAGACACTCCGTTCCATCGACTCGAAGATGCAGGACACCCAGGCGCGTGTATCCTCCGGTCTGCGTGTCGGCGGAGCTTCCGACAACGCCGCCTATTGGTCGATCGCAACCACGATGCGCTCGGACAACATGGCGCTCTCCGCCGTCCAGGACGCACTTGGTCTCGGCGCCGCTAAGATCGATACCGCCTATGCCGCGATGGAAAGCTCCATCGAGGTGATGAAGGAAATCAAGGCAAAGGTCGTCGCCGCCACGGAAGAAGGCGTCGATAAGTCGAAGATCCAGGAAGAAATCGACCAGTTGCAGGAGCAGCTTCGGTCGATCTCCGAATCGGCGAGCTTCAGCGGCCAGAACTGGGTCGCAACCGGCCCCGATACGGTAACGGCACCCGTCGACGTGACGGTTGTGTCCGGCTTTATTCGTGACTCCAGCGGCAATGTTTCCGTATCGACCACTCTCTATTCTCTCGATGCAACGACAGCGGACGGTATGACAGTTCTGTTCGGTGGCGACGCGACCGGCCTGATCGACTACAATTCCGGTATCATTGGCAGCGTATCCGATACCTTCGACGCCTTTGTCGACTGGGACAATGACGGCGTGGTCGGTGCAGCCGCGGCTGAAATCGCGGGCGTTTCCATCGATCAGCTCGACATCACCGGCCTGACCACTGCCGGCATGCAGGAAGCCCTGTCTCTGGTTGAATACGGCCTGCAGCAGATGACCAGTGCCGCAGCAGCCTTGGGCTCGATTTCCATGCGCATCGGCATGCAGGAGGACTTCGTTGCTGCTCTGACCGACTCGATTGACAGTGGTGTCGGTCGTCTCGTCGATGCCGACATGAACGAAGAATCGACCCGCCTCAAGGCGCTGCAGACCCAGCAGCAGCTGGCCATCCAGTCGCTCTCGATCGCCAACACCTCTTCCGAAAGCATCCTGACACTCTTCCGTCAGTAAGCGGCGCTCTGGCTAGGGGCGACTTCGTCCCGCCCTGACAGTGTCGGATGTTCTCGGTGTGAATCCGCGCCTCGCAAGAGGCGCGGATTTTCGTTTGAGCCTTGCGCGAAACTTTTGGCAATTTCGTTTGAACTACAAAAGACAAGCCTGTGCCTTGCCATGTCCTTGGTCTGTTTGTTAACTGCCGCTGTTAACGATTTGTTAACAGTGACGGGGATCGCGCGTTCGCGCGTTTTGCATGATGCCCTCCCGTCGTGCCGGCAAGTCGCCGGATGCGCAGTCCGACACGCTTAGGGGCATCAAGCATGACCAGTATTATGACCAATGCGGCCGCCATGGCGGCGCTGCAGACACTTCGTTCGATCGACAACAATCTCGAGATGACCCAGCGGCGCGTATCGTCGGGTTACCGGGTCGAAACGGCAGCCGACAATGCCGGCTATTGGTCAATCGCCACGACGATGCGTTCCGACAATGCTGCGCTCTCGACAGTTTCCGACGCACTTGGCCTCGGTGCGGCAACCGTTGATACCGCTTACACGGCGCTCGACAATGTCGTCGACGTGATGTCCACGATCAAGGCAAAGCTGGTTGCCGCGAGCGAGCCCGGCGTCGACAAGAACAAGATCAACGAAGAAATGACGCAGCTGAAGAACCAGCTGATTTCTTCTGCCCAGTCCGCATCCTTCTCGGGTGAAAACTGGCTTTACAACACCAATGCGCTGGAGTTGGGTACCAAGCAGGTCGTTTCCTCCTTCGTCCGCGGAGCCGACGGCAGCGTTCAGGTCACGACCCTCGACTTTGACACCGCCGAATCCGTGCTGATCGATATCCAGGATGCGTCTCGCGGCTTCCTCACCAAGTCAATCGACGCCGACGTGCTGCGCAACACCGGTACCGGTGCACGCGAATATTACCTCCTCGACATGGGGGCGCCGACCGGTGGCGACGAGATCGCGATAAACACCAACACGTCCAAGGAAGCGCTCGACGACATGATTGCCGTCGTCGACAACGTCATCCAGCAGCTGACCGATGCCGCCGCCACCCTCGGCGCCATCACCAGCCGTATCGAGATGCAGGACACCTTCGTCTCGAACCTCATGGACGTGATCGACAAGGGCATTGGCCGTCTGGTCGATGCCGACATGAACGAGGAATCGACGCGTCTGAAGGCGTTGCAGACCCAGCAGCAGCTTGGCATCCAGGCACTCTCGATCGCCAATAGCAGCGCAGAAAAGCTCCTGACGCTCTTCCAGCGATAAGCCTTGAACCGCTGGATATACTGGTATCCAGCGGTTCCGTGCCGTTTTGAAGCAGGTCGCCACCAGCCTCATTCATCTTCGCGCAAGTTTGAACCCCTAGCTTCAGGAAGCGCACGTGGCATCAGAAGCCAAGCCGTGCCGAATGAGCTTTGAACGATCCTTGAAGATGAGAGAACGCGTACGGACATGCTGATGTTTGATCTTCTTCTCCTGGAATTGCACTTCAGCCGTGTCCAATCTGTCGCCGATGGAGGCGATTGCCCATGAGCATGCCTTTGGCCCGTTATCTCAAGGACTTTTCGACAACGGTCGCACCGCCTGCGCCGCCGGCGCCGGCTTTCGATATGCCGTTGGTGGACGCCTTCGACATGGACTTCCCGGCGCTTCCCGAACCCGAGGCAGTCGACGTCGAGGCCATCAAGCGCGAGGCCTATGCCGAGGGTCATGAAGCCGGTGAAAAGGCAGCTGCGGAGCGTTTCGAGGTGGACCGGCAGGCAATCGAGATAGCCCACGCGCAGGCGCTGGCCGAGCGTGACCAGAAACTGCGTGATGAATTTGCAGACCTGCTCGCGACGAAGCTGCCGGACGTGATCGAGAGGCTCTCGATGGCCGTGAGCGAACAGGCGGCGATTGCGCTCGCTCCGGCGATTGGCGAGGCCCTTGCCGAGAAGGCTGTGAAAGACCTGGCTGAACTCTTGAAGGCAGCCATAAATGCGGGCGAGGCAGGCACGATTGAGGTCAAGGGGCCTCGTCTCCTGTTTGAAAAGCTGCAGTCGGAAATGCCGGAGCAGACAAGTTTCCTGCGCCATGTCGAGGATCCGGACCTCGATCTCTCGGCTGAATTCGGCGATGCCGCGCTCGTCACCCGCATCTCGGCCTTTACGGCGAGCCTGAAGAAAGTGCTGGCATGAGCGACGAGAACCACCACCACGGCAAGAGCCAGATCATCATCGTCAAGCGCCGCAAGGGTGACCACGATGGCGCGCATGGCGGAGCGTGGAAGATCGCCTTTGCCGACTTCATGACCGCGATGATGGCCTTCTTCCTCGTCATGTGGCTCGTCAATGCTGCCAATGAAGAGACCAAGGCCACGGTGGCCAGTTACTTCAATCCTATCCAGCTTGCCGACGAAAAGCCCACCGAAAAGGGGCTCGAGAAGCCGGTCGAAACCAGCGAGGGCCAAGAGAAGAAGGAACGCTCCCAGGTCGATGAAGATCAGGACAAGGTAGGTTCTGCCGCCGCGACCGGTGACGACCAGACGGCCTCCTCGGGCGACGAAGCCAATTATTCGGAGGCCGACTTCTTCGAAAACCCCTATTCGGTTCTGGCTGAAATCGCCCAGGAAGTCGGGCAACAGGCCAATGTCAGCGCCAAGGGCGAAGGCGGCGCAGCCGACTCTGGCCCGTCTACCGGCGCTCAGGGCGGTGAGGCCTATCGCGATCCCTTCGATCCGGATTTCTGGACGCAGCAGGTTCAGACCGCCAACGGTCCGCCGGGCGATCCGACCGACGCGCAGACGCCGGCCGAGCAGGCACAGACCGCCCCGCCATCCGACACTGACACGTCTGAACCTTCGACCGAGCCTGAACAGCAGATCGCCCTTGTAGTGCCCGGTCAGAAACCGGATCCGGCAGCCACGCCATCAGAAGCGATGGCCGCTGACAAGCCGGCCGACGCAGACGCGTCGGAGATCGGCCAGACCGAACAGCCGCTCGAGGGAGTTGCTGAGAAGCCGGAAACCGCCGAGGCTGAGCTCGAGGCTCAGCTTGCGGCGGCGGACACCCTCAAGGCTGAAATCGCAAATGCCATTGGCGGAGCAGCCGGCAAGCTGGCCGAGGGGCTCATCGTCACGCCGACGGAAGGTGGCTTGCTGGTCACGATCAGCGATCAGAGCGATGCCGCCATGTTCAATCTCGGCTCGGCCGTGCCACGCCGGGAACTGGTGGTCGCCATGGAGAAACTCGGTCAGATCCTGCAGGAAAAGCCGGGCCGCATCGTGATCCGTGGCCATACGGACGCCCGCCCGTTCCGCGGCACGGAAAATGACAACTGGCGGCTTTCCATGGCCCGCGCCCACAGCGCCTATTTCATGCTGGTCCGCGGCGGTCTTGACGAAGATCGTGTCGAACAGGTCTCCGGCTTTGCCGATCGGCGCCTGCAGGTGCCGGAGGATCCGCTCGCAGACGCCAACCGTCGCATCGAGATCCTGATCGAAGCGGAGCAGGGCTGACCATGCTCATCCGCCGTCTCACCCTCCGCCTGCTGCTGTCCGGTCTGACCGTCTTTTCGGTCGGATCGTTCGGCCATGCGCAGTCGACGGACGAGGCGATCGAGCCGTATCGAATGCTGCGATCGCTGCAATTCGTCCAGGATACTGTGGTGCGCGGCGACCATTCTGCAGCCGACATGCAGCGGTTCGTGCTCAACACGATCGACGAGCGTTTGCGCACGGCCGACCCGAAGATTTTCCAGGATCCTCGCAACGTCGATGCAGCCCTGATTTACGCGATGAGCGGAGGAAATCCGGCAACCCTGGAATTCTTGGTCGCCCGCGACATCGAGGGCAACTTCGACAACCGGGTCAGTGATGCCTTGCGCAAGTATCTGAGCGGCAAGGGTACTCTCATCGGCAAGACCCTTGGCGACATGGCCGTCGAATACAAGAATGACAAGATCGGCCCTTATCTGGCGCTGGTCGCCGGCAATGTGACCCTGACGCGAGATCCGGCCGCTGCGCTCAAGTTCTACGATTGGGCCCGCCTTACGGCGCCCGGCACCATCGTCGAGGAAGCGGCCCTGCGACGGTCGCTTGCGGTCGCGGTCGATGCCAAGATCGTCGACAAGGCCTCGCTTTACGCCAATGGCTATGCGCGTCGCTTCCTCTATTCTCCCTATGCCAGCCAGTTCGCTGATCTGTTCGTCCGTTTTGTCGTGGAACATTACGAGGTGCTGAAGCCCACCGACATCGAAGCCACACTCGGCTACATGGACGCGGATCGGCGCCGTGAGGTCTACCTACGGATTGCCCGTGAGGCGGCCATTGCCGGCCACAACCAACTGGCGACCATGGCGGCCGAGCAGGCAAAGCTGCTTTCCGGCACCGAGGAAGGTGCCGACGCTCTGGCGAAACTCTATGGCAGCCTCGTGCGTGTCCCCACTGAGAATGTCACCGACGCGATGGCGGCCTTGATGCAGGTCCCGGAAGACATGTTGTCGCCCAGGGATCGCGCCTTGAGGCAGGCAGCTGAAACCATCGCTAAAGAAGTCCTGCGCAAACCCGAACCCATTCAGCGTTCCCAGACGCCTTCGGCGGAAGCTGTGAGCATCGACGATCCGGCACAATCCGCATCGGCTGATCCGGACCTGCAGGATCCGTTTGCCCAGCCGGAGCCGGCCTCAGTTACGCAGGCTGACGCAACGCAGCCAGTCGCCGACGCAGTCGCGACACTTCCTGCCGAGCAAACCGAAATCGACCCGGAATTGCGTAGCTTCGTCGATTCCGGACGCTCTAAGCTCGACGCAATCGACGATCTTCTCCAGAAAGAAGGCCCGTAACATGATGGACGCACTTTCCGCCCCCAGAATGCCCGCGACGGATGGCCCGGCGGCTGCAAGCGGCTCGGGCCGCGCAGACAAGGCGGCGGACGACGGCAGCTTCTCCAAGGTGCTCTCCAAATCCGGCGAGCAGGAGGCAGGTGCGTCGAAGCAGGATCGCACACGCGACGAGACGGAAGCCTCGGGGGCAGAGGTAAATCAGCCAGATGCAAAGATGGCGCGGGCGAGTGAACGATCCTTCATCGATGATGCTTTGCTGGCGGAACTCGATGCACTTCCGGATGACGTCTCGACGGGGGATCTGATCCGGGCTCTCGCCAAGGCGCAGGCCAAGACCAAAGCAAATGCTCAGGGCGATAAGGAGCCTCAGGTCGAGATCGAAGGCCTCGATCCGGAACTGAAGGCGCAACTGGCGAAGGCGATGGCGGCCGTTCGGGATCGCAAGGAAACCGGTGAAGGCGAACCAGTGGCGACCGAGCAGGCTGCAGGCGAGGCGACCCCGTCCGAAACTCCGGTGGCGGACCTCGCCGATGTGCTTCAGCTTCTGGCGGGTGGCAAGATTGATCCCGCCGAGAAGGGCAAGGAGCCAGCCAAGGGCGACAAGTCGGACAAGGACGATCAGAAGGTTCTCGCCGGGAACCTTATTGACGCCAAGGCCCATGACGCCGCCGATAACGCCGCTTCGGATGACGACAGCTCTGACGGCGATCGCGATTTCCGCTTCATCCGGGCAGACGGCAAGGGGCAGCCACTTGTTCTGCGCGGGGAGGGGGCGTCTTCTCCGGAGCAGACCGAGCAGAAAGTGGTTGAGACGGTCACGGTCGTCGATAGCCGCCGCTATATCGCTCCAGTCTCCACATCCAATGCCGCGTCCATTACTGCAGCGATGCTGGGCGACAATGAGTGGCTCGGTGCCATGGCGCCCGGCTCAGAGCTCGCCAATGCCGCTGCCCAGTCCAGCCAGGGCAAGGTCGTGCATACGTTGAAGCTCCAGATGACACCGATTGAGCTCGGCAGTGTCACCGCGACACTGCGCCTGTCAGGCGAAGAGTTGAGTGTTCAGCTGACCGTCGACAACCCGGCGGCCTTCCGCCAGCTCTCAAACGATCAGAGCGACATCCTGAAGGCACTCCGGGCCCAGGGTCTGGTCGTCGACCAGGTCCAGGTGACCATGCAGACCCCGTCGGCGGATCGCAGCGCAGATGCAGGACAGAATGGATCGCAGAACCAGCAGTCCGGCCAACAGGCATTCCAGCCCGGAAATCAGGGCGGTGAACGACAGCAGCGCGGTGACGCGCCAGGAAATACCGTGAGGATGGCGGATGAGCGTGTGGCTGATACGACGGATGTTCCCGCTTCCGGCAATCGCGGCGCTCGCCCTGATCAGCTTTACGTCTGAGGTAGAGGCAAGTCGCGGTGCCTGTGAGGGCGCCATCAGCGCGGCCGCTGCCAAATACGGCGTTCCCGAAGGCATTCTCTATTCGGTCGGCCTGACAGAGACTGGCCGCAAGGGCAGTCTTGCCCCCTATGCCATGAACGTCGAGGGCAAAGCCTATTACTTCGACGATCTGGATGCTGCTCTCGACGGCTTCGAGCGTGCAAGAATGGGCGGAGCGAAGTTGATCGATGTCGGCTGCATGCAGATCAATCAGCACTTCCACGGGGAGCACTTTACCTCAGTCGAGGCGATGTTTGACCCGAGGCGCAACGTGGAGTACGCCGCTCGCTTCCTCAGCAACCTTCACAATCGTCATGAAACCTGGACGATGGCGGTTGCGCGCTATCATGCAGGACCTAATAATGATCCCGCCCAGAAGCGTTACGTGTGCCGTGTGATCTCCAATCTGGTTGCCACGGGCTATGGAAACTGGACGCCCAATGCGCGACAATTTTGCGGTGAATAGCAACCCCTGATTGTTTGACAGCCATGATTGTGCCGATTTGCGAATTGTGGCGACACTGCGGTAGCGAGAGCTCATGCAAGACCTTGTGCGAAACTTGCGTTAACTTTTCCACCGGAAAATTGTGTCCGCATAGTTAAAAACATACTAGATCTAGTTCAAATCGGCACCAAATGGTTAATCAATCGTTAATTACTATGGTTAAGTTCTCCTAGTTGTTCATGAATCGCCCGATTCGTACCCATGGTGCATCGAAACACCACACTGATTCGGAGGCGGCTGAATGATCGTCGTGGTAGATGAGCGCGAGCTCGTGAAAGACGGATACACATCACTATTTGGACGCGAGGGGATTCCCTCGACGGGGTTCGACCCCCGGGAGTTCGGGGAATGGGTCAATACGGCGGCCGATTCCGACATTGCAGCGGTTGAGGCGTTCGTCCTCGGCCAGGGCGAGATGACCCTCGAATTGCCGCGGGCAATTCGTGACCGGACCCAGGCGCCGGTGATCGCGGTCAGCGATCATCCGTCCCTGGAGGCTACTTTGGCGCTCTTCGATTGCGGAGTCGATGACGTCGTACGTAAGCCCGTGCATCCCCGTGAAATCCTGGCGCGGGCTGCGGCTATCCGCCGGCGTCTGCGGGCAATCACCAATTTCACCGAGATCGGTCCGATCAAGGTCTTCTCCGACGGCCGTGATCCCGAGATCGCCGGCGACGTCTTCCCCTTGCCGCGCCGCGAGCGCCGCATCCTGGAATATTTGGTCGCAAACCGCGGCCGACGCGTATCGAAGACGCAGATCTTCAACGCGATCTACGGGATCTTCGACGAGGAAGTCGAAGAGAACGTCGTTGAAAGTCACATTTCCAAGCTTCGCAAGAAGCTGCGCAAGAAGCTGGGTTTCGATCCTGTCGATTCCAAACGCTTCCTCGGCTACTGCATCGACTGGAGCTGATCTCTACCTGCGGCCGCCCTTGAGCGGCCGCATTTTTTTCCCTCGACGCGAGGGAAAAAGCTGGGCGCTCAAGCCAGACAGCTTCACGCAAGGCCCACCTCATACTCTCCAAATCGACTAGCAAACGAGGATTTTGACATGAGCCTTTACGGAACCATGCGAACGGGTGTCTCCGGCATGAATGCCCAGTCGAACCGGCTGAGCACCGTCGCTGACAACATCGCCAATTCCAGCACTGTCGGCTACAAAAAGGCCTCGGTGCAATTTTCATCCATGATTTTGCCGACCACGAACGGCGCCTACAATTCCGGCGGTGTCGAAACGGACGTGCGCTACTCGATTTCGAGCCAGGGTACCTTCAGCTACACGACGTCGACGACGGACCTCGCCATCAATGGCGACGGCTTCTTCATCGTCAAGGGCGACGACGGCACCCCCTATATGACGCGTGCCGGTTCCTTTGTTCTGCAGGACGACGGAACCCTGAAGAACACGGCCGGCTATACGCTACAGGGTTATCCCTATGATTCTGAGGTCGATCCGACGATTGTCGTCAATGGCTTCGATGGCTTGGAGCCAGTGGACCTCTCCGGTTCAGGGATTTCGGCAGTCAGATCACTGACAGGCACGCTGAACGTGAACCTGCCGAACTCGGCCGAGGTAGGTGTTGCCACTGACATCAAGAAGACGTCTCTGACCGTCTTTGACAGTCAGGGATCAAGCCGATTGATCGATTTCACCTATGAGAAGATCGCCGACAATACGTGGGAGGTCTCTGCGGTTGAACGGGATAACGGCACTCAGGTCCTTGCGCCCCAAACGTTGGTTTTTGACGCGGACGGCAAACTCGTAACTCCCGATCCAGCCGAGCTGCCGCTTGATCCCTACACTGTAGACGGCGCTGAAGTCGGCGACCCTGGTACCGGTATCCTGATCAGCATTGGCGATACGACCCAGCTCGCCTCGGATTTCTCCGTCCAGCTGGGCAAGGTGGACGGCAACGCCGCCTCGAAGGTCAAGGGTTACGAAATCGACGACAAGGGCATCGTTTCGATTGCCTACGACAACGGCGATTTGGTGCCGACCTTCCGCGTCGCGCTCGCCAGTGTCCAGAGCCCGGACAATCTCAATCCGGTGGCCGGCAACATGTACACCCAGTCGAACGACTCCGGTGTCGTCATCCTTGGCTATGCCGGCTCCAGCGGCTTCGGCACGATCCTGTCGGGCGCACTTGAAGACTCCAACGTGGATGTCGCTGAAGAGCTCACCGCGATGATCGAGTCTCAGCGCAACTACACTGCAAACTCCAAGGTATTCCAGACCGGCTCCGAATTGATGGAAGTCCTGGTCAACCTGAAGAGATAATCGAAAGAGTAGGTTAGTCCTATGTCGCTTGCATCGTCACTGAATACGGCCAACTCGATTTTCCGGAATACGTCCCAGCAGACGTCCGTAATCTCGACGAACATCGCCAACACCGGCAACGAGAACTACGTGCGCCGTGATGCGGTGGTCACGCAGACCGTCTACGGTTTCTCGACGGTGCAGAATGAACGGTCGCAGCAGATGGCTCTGCTGCGCCAGATGGCATCGTCGACGGGGCAGCAGAGTGCGCAGTCGACACTTCTGGACGGCCTGACCACGCTTTCCAATGCGCTTGGTGGCAATGACAAGGAATTGTCGCCATCCAACTATCTCGCGAACCTGCAAAGCAGCCTGCAGGCTTTCGCCGCCGCCCCGGGCGAATACGCACTCGCTTCCACGGTCGTGACGGATGCAATCGACGTCGTCAACTCGCTGAACAATACGACGATGTCGACGCAGAAACTGCGCGAAGACACCGATGCGCAGATGTTTCAGCAGGTCGAGTCGCTGAACAAGCTGCTCGCCGAGTTCAAGATCGTCAACGACACGGTCGTGCGTCAGACGGCGACCGGCGGCAATGCCGACGACTATCTCGATCGCCGCGACACGCTCCTCAAGGAGATCTCCAATATCGTCGGCGTATCCGTGAACATGCGCGATAACAGCGACATGGTTCTGTACACCTATGACGGCACGACGCTGTTCGAGACGGAGCCGCGCGAAGTCAGCTTCGTGCGTACCTTTACCTATGATTCGACCGTCTCCGGCAATGCCATCTACATCGACGGAACGGCGGTTCGCGCCGGCATCGGCGGCAATACCGATGGCCAGGGTTCGCTTGCTTCGCTCGTGCAGATCCGCGATGTCATTGCGCCGACCTTCCAGACCCAGCTCGATGAAATCGCGCGTGGCCTGATCGAAGCCTTCCAGGAAGTAGACACCGGCGGCGGCGGCGAACTGCCGGGCCTGTTCACCTGGCCGACCGGCACAATTCCCTTGACGGGAACGGTCGAGCCTGGCCTGGCTGCCCTCATTCAAGTCAATCCGGCCGTTCGCTCGGATGCCGGCGGCGATCCCATGCTGATCCGTGACGGTGGCATCAATGGCGCCGCCTATGTGCAGAACGTCGATGGATCATCGGGCTTCACCGATCTGATCAACAGCTATGTCGACGAACTCGCCGCGAACAGAAGCTTCTCCGCCGATGCGGACCTGAAGACGGATGCAAGTGTTTTGTCCTTCGCCAGCAACTCGATCGGCTGGCTGGAAGAGTTGCGTTCGAACGCCTCGACGGCGTTTGAGAACAAGCAGGCACTCTATGAGCGCACGTTCCAGACCTACTCCTCCAAGACGGCGGTCAGTCTCGACGAAGAACTCTCGATGCTGCTCGATGTCGAACAGTCCTACAAGGCCGCAGCCAAGCTCGTCTCAACGGTGGATGAGATGCTGAAGGCCGTCATGGATATGGTGAGGTAATCCCAATGTCGACAGCTAGCGTCTCCAATCTTTCCACCCAGACATCCATGCGACTGACCATTCGGCAGGCGCAAAATGAGCTCTTGAAGTCACAGCAGGAAGTCAGCACCGGCTTCTACGCCGACATCGGTGCCGAACTGGGCAGCAAGACCTCGACCGTCGTGGACCTGAACCGGGAAAGCCTGCGGCTGAACTCGATGATCAGCAACAACTCGATCGCGACGCAGCGACTGTCCGCCTCCCAGGAAGCGCTGAAGCAGATCGCGACCGCCGCCGAAGAGATGAACAACGCGCTGATCACCATCTCCGGGTCGTCGAACAGCGACACGATCAACACCACCGTGATGACCGTATCGAACTCCCTCTCGACGATGACGAGCATGGCCAACCAGTCGGCCAATGGTGAATTCCTGTTCGCAGGCATCAACACCGATGTGAAGCCGTTCAGCGAGTACACGGACACGTCGCCGGCGAAGACGGCTTTCGACAACGCCTTCACCGCCTATTTCGGCTTTGCGCCGACCGATACGGCGAGCGTCGCGACGATCGTCCCGAGTGGTGCAGTCCCGAGTATGGAGGATTTCATCACCTCCACGCTGGAGCCGATGTACACCGGAGCCGACTGGAACACCGATTGGTCGAACGCGACCGACCAGGCGATGACCAGCCGCATCACGCAGTCTGAAACTGTCCAGACATCGGCCTCGGCCAATGAAGACGGTTTCCGCTACTTCGCGCTCTCTGCCATCGTGACCAAGGAACTCCTGACGATCGGTGCGCCGGCCGCCGCAGTGACGGTCGCGATCAACAAGGCGATCGACTACACGGGCCGCGCCATCACCGGCATCAACTCGACGCGCTCGGAACTTGGTCTTTCCGAGAACCGAATTGAGAAGGCGGATGCCTCGCTCAAGGTTCAGGTGGATATTATCGAAACCAGCCTGTCGAGCAAAATTGAAGTAGATGCGTACGAAGCGTCGACTCGCGTTAACTCTCTGCTTGCCATGGTGGAAGCATCATACACGCTGACATCGAGGATCCAGGGCTTGAGTCTTGTAAACTACCTTTGATGAGCAAAGGGTGAAATGAACCTGAAGGGCAACTGAATGTACCAGTTCTCATATGCCGAGATTATGGAAGATGGCGTCGCTGACGCCAAGGAGCGCGAACGGCAGGCCCTTGACCGTTGCATCCAGCTTCTGAGCGCGGCCCGTGAAAAGAAGGGCTACTCCCGCGAGGCGATCGAAGCTCTGTTTTATACCCGCCGGGTCTGGATCCGGCTGATCGAAGATCTGCAAAACCCCGAGAACCAGCTCGGCGACGAAGTACGCGCCAATCTGATTTCCATCGCCATCTGGATTTTGAAAGAGTGTGACCGGATCCGCAAGCGTGAGTCCGAGAACTTCCAGGGCATCATCGACGTGACAACCATCATCAGGGATGGACTTAAATGAAGAGCACTTTGCGCATCTCGCTCAAGTCGGGCGAACGTATTTTCATCAATGGAGCGGTTCTGCGCGTCGACCGCAAGGTTGCCCTCGAGTTCCTGAACGATGTCACCTTCCTGCTCGAGAACCACGTTCTGCAGCCGGAGCAGGCGACCACGCCGCTGCGTCAGCTCTACTTCATCGCCCAGATGATGCTGATCAATCCGGAAGGCAAGGATCAGTCGCTGGCGATGTTCCGCAAGTCGGTCATCATGCTGCTGTCCTGCTTCGAGAACGAAGAGATCCTCGCTGAGCTGAAGCGCATCGATGGCATGGTCTCCTCCGGTCGCGCTTTCGATGCCTTGAAGGCGATCCGTCAGCTCTATCCGATTGAGGACCGCATCCTGAACAACCAGGAAATGACGCCGGCGACCATCGAGCAGATCCGCAAGGAGATTGCGCCATGGCGGTAGACGGTGTAGCTGCCGCCACTGCGGCCACGACGACATCGTCTGCCACCAGCAGCACGGCGAGCAAGGCTGCCGAGAAGGCATCGATCGATTACGATAGCTTCTTGAAGCTCCTGATCGCCCAGATGAAGAACCAGGATCCGACGAATCCTATGGATGCGACGGAGCAGATCTCGCAGCTTGCCACCTTCTCCCAGGTCGAGCAGACGATCCAGACGAACTCGAACCTCGAGACGTTGATCACCGGCAACGCGCTGAGCAACGCCTCCTCCTACATCGGCAAGACCATCACCAGCGCCGATGAAAAGACCACCGGCGTCATCGCCTCGGTTCGCGTCTATAGCGACACGATGGTGGCAACGACCGCTGAGGGCAAGGAAATCCCCATCACCGTGGGCGTCCGCGTCGGGACCAAGCCCACGACGAGCGGCACGTGACATGCTAGGCCTTTCGGAGTGGAAGGCGTGATTCGCCACTCCGAAAGGATACCGTCTCATGAATGAGGCAGACGCTCTCGACATTCTCCAGGCTGCAATCTGGACAATCATCATCGCTTCCGGGCCGGCCGTGGCCGCCGGCATGATCGTCGGTGTCGTCATCGCGTTGATCCAGGCGCTGACCCAGGTCCAGGAAATGACCCTGACATTCGTGCCGAAGATCCTTGCCATCATGATCACGATCGGCATCTCGGCGCCTTTCGTCGGAGCCCAGATCAATCTCTTCAGCAACCTCGTTTTCTCGCGGATCCAGTCAGGCTTCTAGCGGAGCGGTCTGACACCCTCGCGCAAGCTTCGCCGTCTATCTCTTCAAGGCAGACTGCCGGAAGCATGGTCTTCCGGGTGACTTCTCATGAAGAGATGGAATGGACATGGCGCAACCACCTGCACTCGTAATCCCGAAGGCCAGCCCCAGCGGGCGTGACATCGGTTTCGCGTTCGGGATCGTGATGATCCTGTGCATCCTCTTTCTGCCCATACCGCCCTTTCTGATCGATGTCGGCCTGGCATTCTCCATTGCGCTTTCCGTCCTGATCCTGATGGTCGCGCTCTGGATTCAGCGCCCTCTGGACTTCTCGTCCTTCCCGACCATCCTGCTGATCGCCACCATGATCCGTCTGTCGCTCAACATCGCGACGACGCGCGTCATTCTAACCCATGGTCACGAGGGCCACGGGGCCGCCGGCGGGGTGATCGCCGGCTTCTCCAACCTCGTGATGGGCGGCGACTTCGTCATCGGTCTGATCGTCTTCCTGATCCTGATCACCGTCAACTTCATCGTCATCACCAAGGGCGCCACGCGTATCGCGGAAGTCGGCGCCCGCTTTACCCTTGATGCAATCCCCGGCAAGCAGATGTCGATCGACGCCGACCTATCGGCCGGCATCATCGACGAAAAGGAAGCACAGCACAGACGCCGTGAACTGGAGCAGGAAAGCTCGTTCTTCGGTGCGATGGATGGTGCTTCGAAGTTTGTCCGCGGCGACGCGATCGCCGGTCTGATCATCACCGCCATCAACGTTGTCGGCGGGATTGTCATTGGCTACTTCCGCCATGACATGGAGCTCGGTGAAGCAGCAGACGTCTTCGTCAAGCTCTCCGTCGGTGACGGCATCGTCTCCCAGGTACCAGCACTGATCGTTTCGCTGGCCGCCGGCCTTCTGGTCTCGCGCGGCGGCACACCCGGCTCGACCGACGAGGCTGTGGTCAATCAGCTGAGCGGCTATCCGCGCGCCTTGTCTGTCGCGGCCGCAATGATGGGGGCACTTGCGCTCGTTCCCGGCCTTCCCCTGATCCCTTTTACCGTTCTGGGTGGTCTGATGGCCTTCGGTGCCTGGCTCATCCCGCGCCGCCTCGAGGCCGAAAATCAGGTCAAGCGCGAGCAGGAAGAAAAGAAGGTCATCCAGAACAAGGAAGCCGAGAAGGATTCGGTCAAGTCTGTTCTCAAGACCTCCGAGATCGAACTGGCCCTTGGCAAGCTTGTCTCCACCCGACTGCTTGGGGCCCATCAGGAACTCGCCTTCCGCGTTGGCAAGATGCGCAAGAAATTCGCCAGCCAGTACGGTTTTGTCGTGCCGGAAATCAAGGTGACCGACGATATCGCGATCCCGGAAAAGGCCTATCAGATCCGTATACACGGTACGACGGTCGCGTCGAACAACCTGCGTGTCGGCGAAGTTCTGGTCGTGACAGGCTCTGGTCGCAAGCCAAACGTACCGGGCGACGAGATCCGCGAACCGGCTTTCGGCATGCCGGCGGTCTCGGTCCTCGAAACCTTCACAGAAGAACTCAAGCGCGAAGGCTTCCACCCGATCGACAATGTCTCGGTCGTGCTGACCCATGTCTCGGAAGTCATCCGCAACAACCTGCCACAGCTCCTGTCCTACAAGGATGTCAAGGTGCTGATCGATCGCCTGGATCCCGAGTACAAGAAGCTCGCCGATGAGATCTGCTCGTCGCATATGTCCTATTCGGGCCTTCAGGCGGTCCTGAAGCTGCTGCTTGCCGAGCGCGTCTCGATCCGCAATCTGCATCTCATTCTCGAAGCGGTCGCCGAACTCGCGCCGCATGTCCGCAAGACGGAGCAGATCGTCGAGCATGTGCGTGTCCGCATGGCCCAGCAACTCTGCGGTGACCTCACCGACAACGGTGTCCTGCGCGTCTTGCGTCTCGGCTCCAAGTGGGATCTCGTCTTCCACCAGGCGCTGAAGCGCGATGCCAAGGGCGAGATCGTCGAATTCGACATCGATCCGCGCAGCCTGGAAGAGTTCTCCGAACAGGCAAGTCAGGTTATCCGTGAATTCATGGACCGGGGCCTGCCCTTCGTCCTTGTCACGTCGCCCGAAACACGGTCCTATGTGCGCATGATCATCGAACGACTCTTTGCCACCTTGCCGGTCCTTTCACATGTGGAACTCGCCAAGGGCATCGAGATCAAGATTCTGGGCTCCATTTCATGATTTCTGACCCGCAGGGGAGTGTGCTGGTACTGATCGCGATTTTCTGTCGCATCGGCGCCTGCATCATGACCCTGCCGGGCTTTTCTTCGGCCCGTATCTCGATGACGGTGCGGTTCTTCCTTGCCTTTGCCATCTCGCTGGCCATGACGCCTTTGCTCTTCGATACCGTGTACCCCACGGTCTCCGGGGGCGGGGCCTCTCTCATCGGCGTCATTGTCGCGGAACTCCTGATTGGCATGATGTACGGCCTTGTTCCGCGCTTCTATGTACTCGGATTGCAATTTGCAGGCTCGGCGATCTCGATGGCGATTGGCCTCAACACGCCGGGCGCGTCAGACGTTCTCGAAGACACCCCTGACAACCAGATGACCAATCTGATCTCCTTCGGTGGCCTTCTCATGCTCTTCATGTTGGATTTCCACCATGTGGTGTTTCGCGCGCTGTTCGATTCCTATTCGGTGATGCCGATCGGCGGCATGCCGGACAGCCAGAAAATGCTGATCACGCTGACCGACACCCTGACGCAGACCTTCCTTCTGATGCTGCGTTTGGCGAGCCCATTTCTGATCTTCGGTCTGATGTTCAACGTGGCCGTCGGTCTGGTGAACAAGCTCGCACCCCAGGTGCCCGTCTTCTACATCTCGACCCCTTATCTGCTGATGGGTGGACTGCTCCTGGTCTATTTCACCATCGCTGCCATGGTCATGCAGTTCGGCCAGAATTTCCCGATGATCTTCAATTTCTGACGAGGCTGCCTTGGGACCGCAAAAGAAATCCGACAAACTCAAGCGTCTGGTCGCCGTACAGCGTCACATGGAGCGGATGGCCGAAAGCGATCTGGGCATCACCGCACAACGCATCGAGGAAAACGCTCGTTCGATGGACACGGTCATGGATGCCATCGGATCGCTCGATCCCTTGCACCGGCTTTTCGCCCAGAACTATGCGGACCGCTTCGATCGCCTGTCCAACACGGACAAGCAGTTGCACGGTCTGCAGCAGGTTCAGGAGATGAAGCTGATGCGCGAGCGCGCCAAGGGCGACCGGCTGGAAGAAAACATGAAGGATGCGCGCGACCACGAAGAGCGCGAGCGCGATGACGATGCCATCTATGATCTGATCGACCTGAAATTTGCCACACCAGCCTCCAGCAAGCTTCAGGAGTGATAGTCGCCTCGAACCGAAATCGAGGATGTCATCGTGGCCATTTCTCCTCCAAGCGATCTGGTGCTGGACGTTGTCCGTGCTGCTGATCCGGCACAAGTTGCCGCTGCTCAGGAACAACTGAAAGCCAACCGGGCGAACTTCATGGCGACCAGTCTCGCCGAGAAGGGCGCAGGTTTTGGCGCGACTGTCGACATTCTGAACCGCAGCGCCAACGCCGCTCGCGTCGAAGCGACGGCGCAACCGACCGAGGATGTCGGCAAGCCTCCGAAGATCTACCGCGATTTTGAAGCCGTTTATCTCACCAACTTCGTCCAGAGCATGCTGCCGGACGAGAGCGAGGAAGTGTACGGCAAGGGCAATGCCGGCGAGATGTGGAAGAGCATGATGGCCGAGCAACTCGGCACGGTTCTGTCTGAATCCGGCGGCGTCGGCATCGCCGAGCAGATGTATGACCAGGCTCTCCAGCGCGTGCGCGGACAAGATAGCGTCAATGCTGCCACGGACGAGACAGATCGCGGGCTCGCCATGAGCTGGGTGACCGATCTGGAGCGCCGCACCTTGGGTGCCGACACCGATAACAAGAATTGATCGATTTTTCGAAAGACAGGGCAGAATTCATGGAATTTGTTTCAAGCGAATATCGGGTGAAGACGGTACTGAGCCGGCTTGAGCGTATCATCGACAATGAGAACGAGCGGATCGGCAAAGATCCGGAATTCGACTTCAAGGTTTCCAACGCCCACAAGAGCCGCTGCCTTTACGAATTGACCATGCTGTTCCGTGACACGGACCCGCGCGAATTCGCGGTCAACTATGTCGAGCAGCTCCATGTTCTGAAGGAAAAGCTCGCTCTGAACGCCCGTCGCGTCGAGGCGCATCTCGCGGCCGTTCGTGCGGTTGCCGACATCCTGAAGAACGCGGTTCGCGACGCAGACGGTGACGGCACCTATTCTCAGGAACAGTTCCAGTTCAGCGAGTTCTGATGGGCAAGATACTCGGAATCGGCCTTTGGGTCTGCATCGTCACGCTGGGGGCCGTCTACGGTTCGATCTATCTGGCGACAGCCCCTGCCGGCCCGAGCGAGGAAGAAACAAAGACGGCCGCACTCGAGCTCGTTCGCGGTGAGTCCATCACCATTCCGGTCATCGGCGGTGGTGATGTCACCGGATATTTCCTGACCCGCATCTCCTTCATGATGGACAAGGAAAAGCTCAAAGGACAGGACCTGCCGACGACCGAATTGATGACCGACCAGCTGTTCACGCTGCTGGTTGGCAACAAGATGGTCGACATCGGCAACGTCTCCGCCTTCGACGTCAATTCGTTTCGTGAGCAGATCAAGACCGAGATGAATGCAAGGCTCGGTGAGGGTATGATCGCTCAGGTGCTGATCGAGCAGCTCGATTACGTCTCGAAGGACGCCGCCCGCAAGGCTGCCGACGGTGGTTCCAAGCCCATGGAGAAGACCACGGTCGTCGAAGGCGAAAAGGTTGAGGAAAAGGCGGCATCCTCAGGGCATTGACCATTCGCGTGGCCTTATGGTGAACGCCGCATTGATCATCTCATGAGAATTGTAGCGCGGAGCTTAACCTGAATTTTAGCGGTGACTGATAGGTTCTGGGTATCAATCCTTGGGACCCCTTCCATGCCAGCTTCGTCATTTTCTGCAGTGAGAGAGCCTGACGACGTCGTTGGCCCGGCTCCGCAAACGGTTGTCCCCGTACGCCCGATCCTCGACATGCCCGTCCACGACCTGGGCTGGAAGCCAGCGCTCGCCCTTCTTGAGGAAAAGCTGACCGAGGACACGGGCCTCACACACATCGCCTTCCTCAATGCCAACAATGCCAATGTGATGATGCGGGACCCCGATTACCGCGAGGTTCTCGGTCGGTGTCTGGTCCTGCCGGATGGCATCGGTGTCGATATCGCCGCGAAGTTCCTGCACGGAGACCGCTTCTCGGCCAATCTGAACGGGACCGATTTCGTCCCGGCAGCGCTGACCTTCATCACGAAGCCGCTCAGGGTAGGGCTGCTCGGAGCAACATCCGAGGTGCTGCAGGATGCCGCCAAGAACTTTCGCCTTCACACACCCTGGCACGAATTCGTCGAAATCTCGGATGGCTATTTCGATCGTGCCGATCCGACATTCATCCTCAAGCGCATTGAGCAGGCCCGCATCGATCTGCTGCTCGTCGCCATGGGCACGCCGCTGCAGGAAAAATGGGTCGACAGGCATCTGACCGGCGATCATGCGCGGGTCGTGATCAGCGTTGGCGCACTGCTCGACTTCGTCTCGGGACGTGTCCCCCGTGCGCCTGACTGGGTCCGCCAACTCAGGTCCGAATGGCTGTTTCGTCTTTGGCGGGAGCCTTCGCGCCTCTGGCGACGCTATGTGCTCGGCATCCCCGTCTTTCTCGCATATGTGCTGCGTCACCGGCTCAGTCAGCCGGCAACGATGTCCGGCTGACACCAGGGCCGCGAAATCCTGCACTTGCAATGTGCCGCATTTTGACAGCATAGGACGGCGACAGGCAAACGGCGCCTGCATGTTGGCGCTAGCTTGCTGCGAGTTCTAGACGGGGATTGTGCACAGTGACCACGGTAATCGATGGAAAGGCAGCCGCTGCTTCGGTGATTGAAGCAGTAACCTCAGCAGCGACGACGCTCAAGACCTCCGGCCATCGCAAGCCCGGTCTGGCTGTTGTCATCATCGGCAACGACCCGGCAAGTCACGCCTATGTCGGCGCGAAGAGCCGGATGGCCAAGCAGTGCGGTTTCAACTCGATCCAGCACACCTTGCCGGAGGAGACCTCTCAGGACGAGCTGATGGCGCTGGTCGCCTCGCTCAATGCCGACCCCGAGATCGATGGTATCCTCGTCCAACTCCCGCTTCCCAAGCATCTCGACAGCGAGCCGGTGATCCAGTCGATCCTGCCGGAAAAGGATGTCGACGGCCTGCACATCGTCAATGCCGGAAAGCTTGCGACAGGTGATTTGAAGACGGGCCTGCTCTCCTGCACCCCGGCCGGTGCCATGATCCTTGTCCGCCAGATCCATGGTGACGACCTGTCCGGCCTGAATGCACTGGTGATCGGCCGGTCGAACCTCTTCGGAAAGCCGATGGCGCAACTGCTGCTGAATGCCAATGCCACAGTCACTATCGGCCATTCTCGCAGCCGCGACCTGCCGGAACTCGCCCGCCAGGCCGACATCCTGGTCGCCGCCGTCGGCCGTGCTGAAATGGTCAAGGCTGACTGGTTGAAGCCCGGCGCGACCGTCATCGATGTCGGCATCAATCGTGTTGCGGCTCCGGAGAAGGGCGAGGGCAAGTTCAAGCTGGTCGGCGACGTCGCCTTTGCCGAATGCAAGCCGGTTGCCAAGGCGATCTCGCCGGTTCCGGGCGGCGTCGGGCCGATGACGATTGCCATGCTGATGGCCAACACAGTGATCGCCGCCCATCGTCGGGCAGGCATGGCGGCGCCGCGCTTCTGACGGATCGTGCGGGGCGCCGTGCTCAGGCCGGCGCCGGTCCCGTCGAGGCCCGCACCACCAGTTCCACCTTCCACAATTCCTGCTCGGGCAAGGCTGGTTCGCTCTGGTTGATCATTGCAATCAGGCGCTCGCCGACCCGCTTTCCTGCTGCGCGCAACGACGAGCGGGTCGTGGTGAGGGGCGTCGAGAAGTTTTCCGGCTTCAGCAGCGGCAACTCGTCGTCATGGGCGATAAGCGAGATGTCGGTCCCGAGCTTCAGCCCGAATTCGTTCATCGCCCGGACGGCGCCAAGCGCAAGCACGGTACTGGCACACAGAACCGCAGTCGGACGATCGGGCAAGCCCAGGATCTCTTTCATGCCGCGATAGCCCTGCTCGTCGCCCATGAAACTGTGCCGGGTGTGCCGGGGATCGAGCAGAAGCCCTTTCTCAGCAAGCGCCTTCTCCGTTCCAAGTCGACGCCGATAGGCGAAGTCGAGCTCCGCCTGTCCATTCAGCAGGGCAATACGCTTATGCCCGAGCTGGAGCAGGAAGCGTGTCGCATCATAAAAGGCGCCTTCGTTGTCCACATCGAGGAAGGGGTAGTCCAGACCGAGACCGGAGGATCGACCGTGCACGATGAAGGGCAGGGACAAGGATTTCGCCATCGCGATCCGCGGATCTTTCTCGCGCACATAGGCGAGATAGTAACCATCGACACTGCCGCTTGAGACAAGCCAGCGGATGGCCTGTTCCTCTTCTTCAGCCCGTGACGGCATGATGACGAAATGGAAGTCGTGGACGATCGAGGCTTCGGCGAGCCCGCTCTGGAATTCGGCGAAGTGCATGTCCGAGCTATGATCGGGCGAGATCGGCATGATCAGCCCAATGGATCCGGCCTTGCCGGTCGCCAGACGCTGGGCCGCCCGATTCGGACGGTAGCCAGTCTCCTTGGCTGCCTGAAGCACGCGCCTGCGCGTCTCCGCGTTCACTTCCGGATAGCCGTTGAGCGCACGGCTTATCGTCGTCTGCGACAGACCGAGCATCTGCGACAATTCTTTGAGATTCACTGCTGGCATTCCTCTCCCGTGCAAGACCGCCAGTTGCCTCCGCAGGTGGTCAAAGCGCTTCGACTATGGCGCAGACGCCCGGTCGGCGACAAGAGAAAAATGCTTTAAATCAATGCAGATGCTGCTGGGCTTGCCAGGGGTTGCGCCAAAATGCGGCAGAACCAGAAAAGCGCTTGACTCAATATGGAACCCAATGGGATGAAATAGGGGCCAAAGCGCTTTGAGGATAATGCGCTGACCAAGGACGTTTGGCCGTCCGATGTGATGGGAGGTTAATCACATGAAGAAACTGTTTTTGATGACCGTGGCTGCTGCCGCGCTCGTTGCTGGCACGGCCGGCGCACAGGAATTGAAGTTCGCTCCCGGTGAAGATGCCAAGTTCAATTGGGCAAGCTTCGAGGAGCTGAAGAAGACCCAGCTCAACGGCGAACAGATCACCATTTTTGGCCCCTGGCTGGGCCCGGACCAGGTCCTCGTTGAAAGCGTTCTGGCCTATTTCGCAGCCGCGACCGGCGCGGATGTCCGCTACACCGGCTCTGACAGCTTCGAGCAGCAGATCGCCGTCGATCTGGAAGCCGGCTCCGCCCCGAACATCGCCATCTTCCCGCAGCCGGGCCTCGCGTCCGACATGGCGAAGCGTGGTTTCCTGACCGATCTCGGCGCTGAAAACGCATCCTGGCTTAAGGATAACTACGCCGCTGGCCAGTCCTGGGTCGATCTCGGCACCTATGCTGGCCAGGACGGCAACAAGGCCTTCTACGGCTTCCCCTTCAAGACCGACCTGAAGTCGCTCGTCTGGTATTCGCCTGAAAACTTCGAGGATGCCGGTTACGAAGTCCCGCAGACCATGGAAGAGCTCAAGGCTCTGACCGAGAAGATCGTCGCTGACGGTGGTACGCCGTGGTGCATCGGTCTCGGTTCGGGTGCCGCCACCGGTTGGCCGGCCACCGACTGGGTCGAGGACATGATGCTGCGCACGGCGTCGCCGGAAGACTACGACAAGTGGGTTTCCAACGAGATGAAGTTCGACGACCCGATCGTCGTCAATGCCATCAATGAGTTCGGCTGGTTCGCCAAGAACGACAAGTTCGTCGTCGGTGGTGCCGGCGCCGTCGCTTCGACCGACTTCCGCGACAGCCCGAAGGGCCTCTTTGCCTCGCCGCCGCAGTGCTACATGCACCGCCAGGCGTCGTTCATCCCGTCCTTCTTCCCTGAAGGCACGTCGGTGGGCGAAGATGCAGACTTCTTCTACTTCCCGGCCTATGCCGAAAAGAACCTCGGAAGCCCGGTTCTTGGCGCTGGCACGACCTTCACTATCACAAAGGACAGCAAGGCCGCTCGCGCTTTCATCGAGTTCCTGAAGTCGCCGATCGCCCATGAAGTCTGGATGGCCCAGAAGGGCTTCCTCACCCCGCACAAGGGCGTGAACCCGGAAGTCTTCACGGATCCTACCGTACGCAAGATGAACGACATCCTGCTGCAGGCGACCACGTTCCGCTTTGACGGTTCCGACCTGATGCCGGGCGCCATCGGCGCAGGAAGCTTCTGGACCGGCATGGTCGATTATGTCGGTGGCAAGTCCGCGGAAGATGTTGCAAAGTCGATCCAGACAGCCTGGGACGGCGTCAAGTAAGCTGCCATAGAGCAGTACTGCCTCACGAGCGTCCGGGCTAAACCGCCCGGGCGCTCGCAAAAATCAGAAGGCATGCGGAGGGGGAGACCATCATGAATCCAGCGTTGCAGGCTCTGATCACGATCATCATCGGTGTCGGTGGATGTGTCGGGTATTTCTACCTGTCGAATATTTTTGTCGACAGGGTGCTGTTCCCCGCCAAGGGTGAGCACGCAGGGCGCAATATCAATCGCGCCAATATGATCCGCCCTTGGCTGTTCCTGTTTCCTGCGATTGTCGCCCTCGGCTTCTATCTGGTCTATCCCGTCATCGCCACGCTCTGGCTATCAGTGTCGGACCGCAGTTTAGGGGGAGCCTTTGTCGGCTTGGCCAATTATGAGCGGATGGCTGCTGAACCGAAGTTCTGGGAGGCGATCACCAACAATCTGCTATGGCTGATTGTGGTGCCGGCAGTCTCCACAGCCTTCGGCCTTCTGGCCGCACAGCTTACCGACCGCATTTCCTGGGGCAGCATCGCGAAATCGCTGATCTTCATGCCTATGGCGATCTCCTTCGTCGGTGCGTCAGTCATCTTCAAGCTGGTGTATGACACACGACCGGCGGGTGAGGAACAGATCGGTATCCTCAACGCCATCTGGCTGTCTTTCGATGGCGGATTTGGGGCGGTTCTGACCCTGCGTATCCTGCCGGCACTGCTGCTTCTCGCGTTCATTGCCTTCGTCGCCTATGGCATTTACCAGCTGTTGCGTCCCCTCGGCGGAGGAATCGGCCATCGTGGCGGAAGCTCGAAATTCGGTGTCGTCGTCCGCGTTGCGCTGACGCTCGCCGGTGCCTGGCTCTGCTATCGTGCGCTTGTCTCCATCTACACCGTCATGACCTTCGCCTATCCCTATGGCGAGCCGCAGACCTGGTTGACGATTCCGTTCTGGAACAACTTCTTCCTGATGGTCGTGCTGATCTGGATCCAGACGGGCTTCGCGATGGTCATCCTGTCGGCGGCCATTCGCGGCATCCCGGAAGAGACAATCGAGGCGGCCGTCATCGATGGCGCGAACGATTTTGAGATCTTCTTCAAGATCAAGATCCCGCAGATCATGGGAACCGTGGTCGTCGTCTGGACCACCATCACGCTCGTCGTTCTCAAGGTCTTCGACATCGTCTTTGCGATGACCAATGGCCAGTGGGAAACGCAGGTGCTTGCCAACTACATGTTCGACAAGCTCTTCCGGGCTAATGACTGGGGCATCGGTTCGGCAAGCGCCATGGTGATCATGCTGCTGGTCCTGCCGATCCTGGTCTGGAACGTCTACAATGCTCGAAAAGAAATGCGCTGAGGGGAGGCGGGATCATGGCAAAGATTGCAGGCAAGAAATCCGGTCTCGTCTGGGCCGTACACCTCTCGGTTGTCGCACTGGTCATCCTTTGGCTGCTGCCGACCGCGGGCCTTTTCATCTCGTCATTCCGCACTGCGGATCAGATTTCCACCAGCGGCTGGTGGAGCTCGCTGTTCTCGCAGGAGCAGAACCTCGTGCTGAGAACCGCAGCTCCGTCCACCCAGCAGCAGGAAGGCAATCTCTGGGTCATCGAGGGCAATCTGCTCAGCGAAGGCGGTGCTTCGGCCGAAGCAGAGATCTCGGTCTGGGGGACATCCTCGCGAGCCATCAGTGAATACGAGGCCGGTGCGACTGCGCCAATGGGAGACAATGCTCGTGTGACCGTCCAGGCCAATGGCGACTATCGTCTGGAAAGCGATGTCGAACTGACCGGAAGCCGCGGTGATCGCATCTTCGTCACGGCCGAGCTGCCGCCGAAGTTTACGCTCGACAACTACGAGACGGTCCTCTTTTCCGGCTCGACCACGGACTCCATGGCAAAAGCCTTCTTCAACACGCTGACGGTCACCATTCCCGCGACCGTCATCCCGATCGTGATTGCAGCCTTCGCTGCCTATGCGCTCGCGTGGATGGAATTCCCCGGCCGCGCTTTGCTGATCGCGGCCGTGGTAGCACTTCTGGTCGTTCCGTTGCAGCTCGCGCTCATCCCGCTGCTGCGTCTGCATTTGTCGATCGGCATCGGCAAGGGCTATCTCGGTGTCTGGCTCGCCCATACGGGTTTCGGCCTGCCGCTCGCGATCTACCTCCTGCGCAATTACATGGTGGGGCTCCCGCGCGACATCATCGAATGCGCGAAGGTGGACGGTGCCACGGATTTCCAGATCTTCACCCGCATCATCCTTCCCTTATCGTTCCCGGCGCTCGCCTCCTTCGCCATCTTCCAGTTCCTCTGGACCTGGAACGACCTGCTCGTCGCCAAGGTCTTCCTGATCGATGCGACCGGCGAGACGACCGTGATGACGAACCAGATCGTCGAGCTTCTGGGCACGCGCGGCGGCAACTGGGAAATCCTGGCGACAGCCGCCTTCGTGTCGATCGCGGTGCCGCTCCTCGTCTTCTTCTTCATGCAACGCTACCTCGTGCGTGGCCTCCTTGCCGGATCGGTCAAGGGTGGCTGACGCCGGGTTTCAGACCAAGCCAACAGGAATATCTAAATGAGTGCAGATGCAAATCCCGTCATGACGCCCGACAAGGACTGGTGGCGCGGCGCGGTGATCTATCAGATCTACCCACGCTCCTATCAGGACTCCAACGGTGACGGCATCGGTGACCTGAAGGGCATCACCGCCCGTCTGTCACATATCGCCGATCTCGGCGCCGACGCGATCTGGATCTCGCCTTTCTTCGCCTCGCCGATGAAGGACTTCGGCTACGACGTCTCGAACTACGTCGACGTCGATCCGATGTTCGGCTCGCTGACCGATTTCGACGGCCTGATCGCCGAAGCCCACCGCCTCAACATCAAGGTCATGATCGACCTCGTGATGTCGCACTCGTCGGACCAGCACCCTTGGTTTGTCGAGAGCCGCTCGAGCCGCGTCAATCCCAAGGCTGACTGGTATGTCTGGGCAGATTCGAAGCCGGATGGCACGCCGCCGAACAACTGGCTGTCGATCTTCGGCGGATCCGCCTGGCAGTGGGATCCAACCCGCATGCAGTATTACATGCACAACTTCCTGACCTCGCAGCCGGACATGAACCTGCACAATCCGGAAGTGCAGGATGCGCTCCTGGCGGCCACACGCTTCTGGCTCGATCGCGGCGTCGACGGCTTCCGCCTCGACACGATCAATTTCTACTTCCACGACAAGGAACTGCGGGACAATCCGCCGCTTGCACCGGAGCGCCGCAACGCCTCGACCGCACCGGCCGTGAACCCTTACAACTTCCAGGAACACATCTACGACAAGAACCGCCCTGAGAACATCGCCTTCCTGAAGCGCTTCCGTGCGCTGCTCGACGAGTATCCGGCGATTGCCGCCGTCGGCGAAGTCGGCGACAGCCAGCGTGGTCTGGAAATCGTTGGCGAATACACCTCCGGCAATGACAAGATGCAGATGTGCTATGCCTTCGAATTCCTGGCGCCGGAACCTCTGACGCCGGAAGTCGTGCGCAACACGCAGAATGCATTCGCAAATGCAGCCCCTGAAGGCTGGGCCTGCTGGGCCTTCTCCAACCATGACGTCGTTCGCCACGTATCCCGCTGGGGAGCAAACGTTCTCGATCGCGACGCCTATGCGAAGATGACCTCGGCGCTGCTGTTGACCCAGCGCGGCTCCGTCTGCATCTACCAGGGCGAAGAACTCGGCCTCACCGAAGCCGAAATCGCCTTCGAGGATCTCCAGGACCCCTATGGCATTCAGTTCTGGCCGGAGTTCAAGGGCCGCGACGGTTGCCGCACGCCAATGGTCTGGGACGATCATGCGACCCAGGCGGGCTTCTCGACGGCGCAGAAGACCTGGCTGCCCATCCCGGTTGAACATAACCTGCGCGCGGTCAACACGCAGTTTGGCAAGCCGGAATCCGTGCTCGAGCACTATCGTCGCTTCCTGGCCTTCCGCCGACACTATCCGGCCTTTGCCAAGGGCGACATCACCTTCCATGAGGCAGGCGATGACCAGCTGGTGTACACCCGCGCCTTCGGCAATGAGAAGCTGCTTTGCATCTTCAACATGAGCGCCGATCAAACGTCGATTGCCATGCCATCCGGCGAATGGATCGCGCTCGAAGGCCACGGCTTTGACAGTGCAATCAACGATAACAAGGTAGAGTTGCCGGCTTGGGGCGCCTATTTCGCGCGCCACGCCTGACAGGGGAGGAAAGCATGACGGGTCTCGTTCTCAAGGACATCCGCAAAGCATACGGGCAGGTGAAGGTCCTGCACGGCATCGATCTGGAGATCAAGGAAGGCGAGTTCGTGGTCTTTGTCGGCCCCTCGGGCTGCGGCAAGTCCACGCTCCTGCGCATGATTGCGGGCCTTGAGGACATCACCGGCGGTGAACTCTATATCGACGGCCAGCTCGTCAACGATGTGCCGCCGTCCAAGCGCGGCATTGCCATGGTGTTCCAGTCCTATGCGCTCTACCCGCATATGACCGTCTATGACAACATGGCCTTCGGCATGCGCATCGCCGGGGAAAGCAAGGAAGAGATCGACCGTCGCGTTCGCTCCGCGGCGAACATTCTTCAGCTTGATTCCTATCTTGACCGCCTGCCCAAGGCGCTGTCCGGTGGTCAGCGCCAGCGCGTTGCCATCGGTCGCGCCATCTGCCGCGACCCCAAGGTCTTCCTGTTCGACGAGCCGTTGTCCAACCTCGATGCGGCCCTGCGTGTTGCGACCCGCATCGAGATCGCCAAGCTCAACGAGCAGATGGCGGACACCACGATGATCTACGTGACCCACGATCAGGTCGAGGCGATGACGCTTGCGGACCGGATCGTGGTGCTCTCGGCTGGCAAGATCGAACAGGTCGGCCCGCCGCTCGAACTCTATGAGCGTCCGGCCAACCTCTTCGTCGCCCGCTTCATCGGCTCGCCGGCCATGAACATCATGCCGGTGGCCGTGATCGGCACGGGCGAGGCGACCCGGATCAAGTTGAAGGATGGCTCGGAAGTCACCGTTGATGTGGCGATCGCCGCATCGGAACAGGGCAAGTCCGCAAGCTTTGGCGTCCGACCGGAAGATCTTGCGATCGCAACCGGCGCGGAATTTCTCTTCGAGGGCAATGTGGACATCGTCGAGGCACTCGGCGAAGTCACGCTTCTCTATGTCAAGGGGCCGGTCGAAGAAGAGCCGATCGTCGTCAAACTGCCCGGCATTGTCGATGTGAAAAAGGGGCAGACGCTGCGCTTTTCCGCAGACAAGACCAAGCTCCATCTGTTCGACGCCGATGGTCAGACCTACCGCCGCTGACCATAACTTGACCAATCTGCTTAAAGCCCTGTTATCCTTACCGATAACAGGGCTTTTTCGTGGTCAGGAATGGCCCTTGCGGCAACACCGACTGTTAAGTTGTCGCTGTTAGCTTTTTGCCCATAACAATTGACAAAAAGACGAGGGCAGAAACGATGAGAGCAGCAAGCGGCGGATCTCATTTCCTGAAGAAGGAGGAATCCTTCATGTATGACCGTGAGAACCGGTATCGCATGGAGGATACGATGAATGCCGGGCGCCTCGAATACACCGAGAACGGCATGTCCCACATGGCAGCGCGGCGTTGCGACGTCCTGCGCATATCGCTCAGCGGCGCGGTGATCGGACTGATCACGCAGGTCAATCTTCCCAAGGAGTTCTATCTCGATATTCCGGATGCGCGCATCAACAAGGTGGGTGCGGTGCTGATGAAGAGCTTTGCCAACAACACGGCCGAAATCCGTTTCCTGCGCCTGCTGACGCAGAAGGAGCTGGATCGCATCTTCGTCTTCTCCACCCATCCGGCGCACAAGGACCGCGTTCTCGACGTTCGCAGCTGGTAATCACAGCTTCCACGAAATCCATCAAGGCCGGTGTAGCAAACGCTGCACCGGCCTTCAGCATTTCTGACTGGACATCGCCGGGCTGACCTTTGATCTTCGCTCCCATCAAAGGGAGATACAGACATGTCCAGTCAGAAGGTCGCCATCGTCACGGCAGGGGGAAGCGGTATGGGGGCGGCTGCCGCAAGGCGCCTTGCCGCCGACGGTTTCAGGGTCGCCATCCTCTCGTCCTCCGGCAAGGGGGAGGCACTCGCCGCCGAACTTGGTGGCTTCGGGATCACCGGGTCGAACCAGTCTCCAGAAGACCTTGCACGCCTCGTGGACGGCACGATGGAGCGCTATGGTCGCGTCGATGTCCTGGTGAACAGTGCAGGCCACGGCCCGCGGGCCCCGATCCTCGAGATCACCGATGAGCAGTGGGCCAAAGGCATGGATGTCTATCTTCTCAATGTTATCCGTCCGACACGCCTCGTCACGCCGATCATGCAGAGCCAGAAATCCGGGGCCATCATCAACATCTCGACAGCCTGGGCCTTTGAACCATCTTCGATGTTCCCGACCTCGGCCGTCTTCCGCGCAGGCCTCGCGTCCTTTACCAAGCTCTTCGCCGATACCTATGCGGGCGAGAATATCCGGATGAACAATGTCCTTCCCGGCTGGATCGACAGCCTGCCTGCGACCGAGGAGCGGCGTGATGGTGTGCCGATGAAACGCTACGGTACGAGCGAGGAAATCGCAGCCACGATCGCCTTCCTCGCCTCGGATGGTGCGGCTTACATCACGGGTCAGAACCTCAAGGTCGATGGCGGGTTGACCCGTCACGTTTGAAACTATCTCGACGCCGCGCCCGGAAATGTCACAAAGGAGCTCCGGGCGTAAACCTCTTGGTTACCAAACTTCTTCATTCTTTAGGACAGCCGACAGGACGACCATCGGGCATCCTGTCCCAGTAAAGCCGGTTTCCGCTGCTAGGCGACCGGTTCTCCGAGTTTTGGTAAGCGAGTTCAGGTATCATGGCGTCCTTGACCCCTCAGGTCATCGGTGGCGATCGCGCCGCCGTTCAGAAGACAAAGTCGCGCAGAAATAAGCGCGGCTCCAGCCTGCCGACGGTCTTGGGCATCTCGCTGGCATGCCTCTTCTGGGGCACAGCAAGCCTCGCCGTAATCAAGGGACTGTCATCCTCCACAATCCAGGCACCGACCATGGCAGGCTACAGCCTGCCGAAGCCGGACCTCGCCCTGTCGAAGCCGCTTCCGCCCCTAGCCATACCGACGCCATCGGCGGATTTTGCGGCCCTTGACGAGATGCGCAACCGCTTTGCCGAGGCGATCGCCGCCACCGACCATCTGGGTCTGCTGATGCTGCCTGCGGCCATGCAGCTTGCAGAGGTCGACAAGTCCGACCGCCTGCTCCTCGCCCGCGTGGAAAGCGTTGTCGGCGCACAGGAGATTGCGGTGTTGCGCGAAGCGCTGGCTCAAGCGGAAGCGGGGCGTCAGCAGGCCGCCCTTGCGACTGCCGCCCATGAACGCCGCAGCGAGAGAGACGACGTTGATCCCGTCGTCACCGCCTCCATCACGAGGAACACGGCCGAGGCAGCACCTGTCGCCCTCGGCTATGCTGCAACGCCAAGCGCATCCGAAACGATGGCCGCGGCCGATCCGCGCGAAGAGCCCTTCGAGGAATTGCTCTCGGCACCCCATACAGAAGATCACGGTGCGCTGCCGGATGACGGCCCGGTTCCGGGTGCCAAGCCGCAGGCCAAACCGCGTGTCGAGCGCGTACCGGCTCCGGAAGCGCCTGTTGCCGTCACCACGACTGAAAAGCCGAATAAAAAGACGCTGTTCGGCATGCTGGCCTACGCCAAGCCGGAAAATCCGATCACCACGGATGACGGGGCAGGGGGCATCTTCAACCGCAAGAACAGCCTGCCCGGTCCGGGCAGCCGCATCGCGGTCTATGTGATCGAGGATTCCGTCGTACACATGCCCAATGGCGAAAAGCTGCGCGCCCATTCCGGTCGTGGCCACATGCGCGACAATCCGAAATACGTGCATGTAAAGAACATGGGGCCGACGCCGCCCAACGTTTACAAGCTGCGCATGCGCGAAGCCCGGTTCCATGGCATCGAGGCCATTCGCATGAACCCCGTCGGCGATGCCAAGATGTATAACCGCGACGGCTTCCTGACCCACACTTACCTGCTGCGCCGTCGTGGTGACAGCTCAGGCTGTGTCGTCTTCGAAGACTACAATAAGTTCCTCAATGCCTATAAGCGGGGACACGTCCATACGTTGATCGTCGTGCCCAGCATGCGGGAACTGCCAAAATATATGGCGATGCTCTGATGAAAAGGCCTCCGCGATGATCTCGCGGAGGCCTTTTCGCTTTGGTTGGCGGAGCCTGCGGATACAGGCCCCTTGTAAGCTCTGGCTTACATCGCCGGGATCACCGTGATCGACTTGATCGCCGCCGGCGCAACGGTGATGTCACCGGTCTTCGTTGCTGCACCCGTTTCAAGGCTGACCGTGTAGAGTGCGCTATCGGCAACCAGCCAGGCGGTATTCTTGCCGTCGGCTCCCGCTTCGATGTCGAAGGCATAGGTCTTCGGCATGCCCTCGATGCCCAGCTTGCCGATCGCCTTCAGCGTTCCGTCATTCGGCTTGGTCTGCTGGATGAGCGCGCCGATCGTCGCGTCGATGTTGTACATCGCGGTCTTTTCCGGCTTGCCGACAGAATTCGTATAGGCGGCAGCGACGGTATTCGGGGTTTCGCCCTTGTGCATGTCGCCTTCCTCGAAGACGAGGCTGCCGTCCACGGTCACGGCACCCGTGTCGGGATGGACGCGATGATTGGTGGTGCCGGTCATGTAGCGCAGCCGGTCAGCCGCCGGGTTGAAGTTCACGACCACAGGCGCATCGCCGATCGTCAGCGGTTTGTCCATCTTGGCGAGTTCCGTTGCCGCGCCGGTTTCCGGATCGATGGTGACGATCACATTGTCCGCCGTCACGCCAACGATGGTCTGATTGGCCGGACGGTAGTCGATGCCGACGAGGCGATCGACGCCGGTGACGTCCATCGACTTCGAGACTTCAGGCTTTTCAGTGTCGAACATCACGAGCGTCTTGTCGCCTGCGAGACCGACGACCTGAGCGGCCTGCGCTCCGAAGGCCGTAAGGGCGGTGGCTGCGGCAAGGCCGAGGATACGGATGCTGGTCATGGAAAACTCTCCCGTTTGGATGGTGGCGACACCGATCTGGTGCCTCCTGAACCAAAGACACGCGGCAGATGCCGATTGGATGCAGGCGTCGGAAGTTTTTTTCTTCTGCATCCAGAGACGCTCGTCGCGTGTCTCCGAAATGAAGGAGAAACTCATGGACGTGGCGATGACGAGCGGCAGTTCTTCGGCGGGTGCATGTGGTGCAGGTTGCCAAATCAGACGGGTGAGCTACTTTCCGCGCAGGTTCTTGGAAGGAAGCTGGATGGAGAATGAGCAAGATAAGCTCGGTGCGGCACTGAAAGCCTGTGCCGCAGGGGATCGCAACGGCCTGGCCTTGATCTACGAAAGCGAGGCGGCTCGCATGGTCACGGTGGCTGAGCGAATCCTGCGTCGTCACGACCTGGCGGAGGAAATCGTCCAGGAAGCCTTCTTGCGGATCTGGAACAAGGCCTGGCAGTACGATCCGTCGCGCGGCTCCGCGCGCGGATGGATCTTTGCAATTGTTCGGTCACGCTCGCTGAATGCACTCCGGGATGGTGGGCGGGAAGATCTGACTGAAACGGACAGCCTCGAGCGACTGCAGGATGAGGGCGCGGATGCCCTCTATCACGATCTGTTCGATCAGCTCGATACAACAAGTCGCCTTCGCGCCTGTCTTGGACGGCTCGACGGGCTGCGTCGCAAGACGGTCATGATGGCTTATGTCTCGGGCTACAGCCACGGTGAGATCGCCGGTCGATTGAAATTGCCGCTTGGGACCGCCAAGGCCTGGATCCGGCGCTCGCTGGTGGCGCTGAGGGAGTGCATGGCATGAGCACATGGCACACTTTAGCCGAACGCGCCGATGCCTATGTTCTCGGGTTGATGGACGAGGACGAGCATCGTTCAACCGAAATCGAGATGGAACGCGACGAGAGCCTCGCCCGTGCCGTTGCCGTGTCGCGTGATAAGTTCCTGGAGCTCGACCTCGTCGGTCCGACCGCGAGCGTATCTCCTGATCTCTGGGCAAGGATTGAACGACAGCTCGGTCCGCAGGAGCGACCGAAGAGCGCCGCCGTTCCTCCGATGGCTGTCAACGACAACGGCCTCTCCTGGTGGCGAGGCTTCGGTCTGGCGGCTGCGGCCGCCTCACTCCTGCTTGTCGGCGCCTTGTCTTACACCCTTCTCCGCAGCGCGGAGCCACAGGTCATCGCCGTTCTAATGAATGAACAGGGCGAGCCGGTCGTGATGATCGAGGATTTCGGCAATGACACGGCCAAGGTGATCCCGCTTTCCGACGTGTCCGTGGCCGCAGACCGGTCGCTGCAGCTCTGGACGCTGCCGTCGAGCGATACCGGACCGGTATCGCTCGGCGTTCTCGACGGTTGGCGGACGGCAACAGTCGAAGGGCCTGATCTTCCCGGCCCAATCGAGGAGCAGCTCTACGAGATCACGGTGGAGCCTTTGGGTGGATCACCGACGGGCAAGCCGACAGGCCCGATCCTGGGCAAGGGCTTCGCAAAGGTGCCGCGCCCATGAGTGTGGCGTCGCGCCCGGCGTGCGGGCGCGACCCTTGTCAGGCTCAGAACTCCTGCCACTCATCCTGCTTGAGAGCGGCATTTCCGTGCGTCTGCGCCGGGCGTCCCGGTGCGCGCCGGGGTGCTGCTGCAGGGCTGGATGGCGTGTGAGCGCGTGCCGCACCATGGGATGCTGACGTCGTCCCCTGCTGGCCGGTATAGTGCCTGCCGAGGGTAAAGCGGGAGATGAACTGGCGAAGCCGCTGTGTCTCCGTTGCCAGCGTGGCGCTCGCAGCGTTGGACTCTTCCACCATGGCAGCGTTTTGCTGGGTGACCTGGTCCATCTGATTGACCGCCGAGTTGACCTCGGAGAGGCCGGTTGCCTGTTCGCGTGCCGAGCTGGCTATGGCCTGCATGTGGTCATTGACCGCCACGATATTGTCCTGGATCGTCTTCAAGGCCTCACCGGTCTCGCTGACCAGCTTGACGCCGTTCTTGACTTCTTCGGAGGAGTTGCGGATCAGCTCCTTGATCTCCTTCGCAGCACCGGCGGACCGCTGCGCGAGCTCGCGGACTTCCTGCGCAACAACAGCAAAACCCTTGCCCGCTTCGCCGGCGCGAGCCGCTTCGACGCCGGCATTCAGCGCCAGCAGGTTAGTCTGGAAGGCAATTTCGTCGATCACTCCGATGATATTGGAAATCTGGTTCGAGGACTGCTCGATGCGTGCCATGGCGCCTACAGCCTCGGCAACGATCTGGCCGGAGCGCGTCGCGCTCGTATCGGCAGCGAGGGTGGCGTGTCGGGCTTCCTCGGCGCGCTTCGAGGCGTTGTTGACGTTGACGGTGATCTGGTCGAGGGCCGCTGCCGTCTCCTCGAGCGAAGCCGCCTGCTGTTCGGTGCGTTTCGACAGGTCTTCGGCGCTCGAGCTGATCTCGCGGCTGCCGCTGTCGATCTGGTCGGTCGATTGCGCCACGGCGCCGAGCGTGGTTGCAAGCTGCGTCACGGCGTCGTTGAGGTTGGTTCTGAGAGCTTCGAAATCCCGAGCGAAGGGTCTGTCGATCGTGAAGCTGACATCGCCCTTGGCCATGCGTCCAAGCGCATCGCCGATCGTGTCCACGGCATGCACGCGCTCGGTCACATCGGTGGCAAATTTCACCACCTTGGTCACACGGCCGCGATCGTCCATGATCGGATTGTAGGAGGCGTTGATCACGACCTTCTTGCCGCCCTTGCCGTAGCGGGTGAACTCGGCGGCCTGGAACTTGCCGGCTCGCAACTGCGTCCAGAACTCCTGATAGTCAGGCGTGCGCGCATATTCGGGGTCGACAAACAGACTGTGCTGCTTGCCCTTGATCTCGTCCATTCGGTAGCCGAGGGCATCAAGAAAGTTCTGATTGGCCGAGACCACTTCCCCTTGCGGCGTGAATTCGATGATGGCCTGGACGCGGCTGATGGCCTCCATCTGGTTCTGGAAGTCGAGGTTCTGCAACCGTTCCTTGGCGTTGGCCCATTCCACGACGAAGCCGGTGGTTTTGGCGCCATTCTTCAACGGCGTGACGATCAGGTCAAAAGCCCGGTGGCCGACCCAGATGGTTGCCTTGTGCTGATTCTTCAGGCTCGACAGCATGTTGCGCTGATGCCCGGGATCTTTGTGGAAGATGTCGATATTGCTGCCGATCAGCCTGTCGAAGTCAAAGCGCGGCAATTCCTTCTTCAGGTCACTCTCCGCTTCCTTCAACATCGCCTTCGTAGCGGTGTTCATGTAGCGGATGTTGAGTTTGTCGTCGGCGATCATGATGTTCGCGGTAATGACCTCAAGCGATTCAAGCTGCGAGTGGGTGTTGCTGGACATTCCAAACATGTTGCCTTGGTCCTTTGGCCAATTTCCTGCTTCAGAAACCGGACCGCACATTCAAAAGGTAGACAAAGGGCGAAGGTGCAGCAGCAGAATCGTCGTTTTGTATAACCTATTGATATCGCGTTTGTTTCTGTATCAAATTATATAAAATTAGAAGTGTCGAATTTATTAAAGGACGCGTTTGCGAACACACTGCCGGACGAAAACTGTCAGTCGGAACAGACAAAAAAGGCCGCGATCGCTCGCGGCCTCTAGTCAAACATGTGCGCAAAAGACGGATTCAGAACAAGACGCTTGCGCCTTGGTCGGCAGGCCCGGCGATCCTGCGGAAGCTCGCAAACAACTCGCGTCCCATACCGAATTCATTGTCATCCAGATTGGTCGTAGCCAGCGGCCGGGCATCGAATTCGGCGGCATCGACCATAACTTCGAGCGTGCCGGCGATAGCGTCCAGCCGGACAATGTCTCCGTCCTTGATCTTGGCAATTGCGCCGCCATCGACGGCTTCCGGCGTCAGGTGGATCGCTGCCGGGATCTTGCCCGAGGCGCCGGACATGCGCCCGTCAGTGACGAGCGCCACCTTGAAGCCGCGATCCTGAAGAACGCCGAGCGGTGGTGTCAGACGGTGCAGCTCCGGCATGCCGTTGGCCTTGGGACCCTGGAAGCGAACGACGGCGATGAAGTCCTTTTCCAGCTTGCCGGCCTTGAAAGCATCCTGCAGTTCCTGCTGATCGTTGAAGACGATCGCGGGGGCTTCGACGACATGGCGCTCCGGCTTGACGGCCGAAATCTTGATGACCGCCTTGCCGAGATTTCCCGTCAGCATCTTCAATCCGCCATTGGCCTGGAAAGGCTTGTCGATCGTTGTCAGCACCTTCGGATCGGCGCTGACCTCCGCTGCCGGCTCTCGGTGGACGTTACCGTCATCGCCGAGCTTCGGATCGATCGTATAGGCAGCCAGACCCTGGCCGAAGACCGTGCGCACATCGTCATGCACATAGCCTGTCTTGAGCAACTGCTTGATCAGGAAGCCCATGCCGCCGGCTGCGTGGAAGTGGTTCACGTCGGCAAGCCCGTTCGGATAGACGCGGGCTAGCAGCGGCACGATGTCGGAAAGCTCCGAAATGTCCTGCCAGGTGAGCTGGATGCCGCCGGCACGCGCCATTGCGATCAGGTGGATCGTATGGTTGGTGGAGCCGCCGGTTGCGTGCAGACCGACGACACCGTTGACGATCGAGCGTTCGTCGATCATCTCGCCAGCCGGCGTGAATTCGTTGCCGAGCGCAGTAATGGCGAGCGCCCGCTTCGTCGCTTCCTTGGTCAGCGCGTCACGCAGCGGCGTGCCCGGATTGATGAAGGAGGCGCCGGGCAGGTGGAAGCCCATGATCTCCATCAGCATCTGGTTGGAGTTGGCCGTGCCGTAGAAGGTGCAGGTGCCCGGCCCATGATAGGACTTGGATTCCGCTTCGAGCAGTTCCGCACGCCCGACCTTGCCCTCGGCATAGAGCTGGCGAATGCGCGACTTCTCGTCGTTCGGGAGACCCGTCGTCATCGGTCCGGCAGGAACGAATACGGCGGGCAGGTGGCCGAAGGTGAGGGCAGCGATCATCAGACCGGGCACGATCTTGTCGCAGACGCCGAGATAAACGGAGCTGTCGAACATGTTGTGCGACAGGCCGATGGCCGCCGACATCGCGATCGCATCGCGCGAGAAGAGCGAGAGCTCCATGCCCGGTTGGCCCTGGGTTACGCCGTCGCACATTGCGGGAACACCACCCGCGACCTGTGCCACGCCGCCGGCTTCGGATGCTGCCTGGCGGATCAGCGCCGGATAGGTCTCAAAGGGCTGGTGGGCCGAGAGCATGTCGTTATAGGCCGTGATGATGCCGAGGTTGGGCACCACGTCGCCGGCCAGGGCTTCCTTGTCCTTGGGGGAACAGACGGCGAAGCCATGGGCGAGGTTGCCGCATGACAGCGTCGAACGATGCACGCCCTTGGAGATTGCCCGACGTGTGCGGTCGAGATAGGCTTCGCGGGTCGGCTTGGAACGCTCGACGATCCGCTTGGTGATGGCTTCGATGCGGCTGTCTGCACTCATGAGATATTGCTCCTCATCTGGCGCGGGCGCTCAAGGCGCACATCGCGCAAAGGCCTCCTCGGCCGTGAAACTCGTCTTATGCGCATCACCTGCCGGAACGCTCCGACAGGCGAGGGCTCTCCCTCAGGGCGCCCAGTAGATGTCGGTTGCGGTGTGGGCCCGTTCAAGAACGGCCCGGATCGGCATCTCTGCCTCGTCCGTGCCGGCAAGCGCCTTTTCCAGCACGGCCTTCTTTTCGGCGCCCTCGATGTGAACCACGAGAAGGCCGGCATCGTGAAGCGCCGAGAAGGAGAGGGTGAGGCGAGCCTCGCCCGCCCCCGGCGCTTCCATGGTCATGACGCGGCGCGGCAGCGAAAGATCAAGTGCAGCAGCAAGGTGATCGCCGCCGGGGAAGAAGGAGGCGGTATGCCCATCCGTCCCCATGCCGAGGATCGCCACGTCGAAAGGCTGGCTCATGCCCGGCACGATCCCGGACGCAGTCTTCGCAGCATCCTCGATCGTTGCCTCAGGACGGTAGAGCGGCACGAATTCCGCCGCCACCGCTTCATTCTTCAGAAGATGCGTCTTGACCAGCAGATGGTTCGAACGCGGATTGTCTTCGGGCACGAAACGTTCGTCGACCAAGGTGACTTTCACTTTGGTCCAGTCGAGGATGCGTGTCGACAGCGCCTCGAAGAAAGCCTTGGGCGTCGAGCCGCCCGAGACGGCAAGCGTCGCTTCGCCGCGCTCGGCAATCGCAGCCGACAAGGCCGAAGCCACGGTATCGGCGAGACCAGCCGCAAGAGCGGCTCCGTTCTCGAAAATCTTCATCTGATGCGCCATTGGTCCGGGCCTCAGTCGATTTCGTGCCAGGTGCGGCCGTCACGCTCGATCAGCGCAATGGCCTGGCTCGGGCCCCAGGTGCCGGACGTATAGCCCTGCGCCTTCTGGCCAATTTCCTCCCAGGATTTGAGGATCGGATCGCACCAGTTCCATGCGGCTTCCACTTCGTCGCGGCGCATGAACAGCGTCTGGTTCGAACGGATGACGTCCATCAGCAGGCGTTCATAGGCATCCGGATTGCGCACGTCGAAGGCCTGGGCGAAGCTCATGTCGAGCGACACGTGGCGCAGGCGCATGCCGCCCGGACCCGGATCCTTGATCATCAGCCACTGCTTGACGCCTTCGTCCGGCTGCAGGCGGATGACCAGCTTGTTGGCCTCGATGCGGCCGGCTGCATCGCCGAAGATCGAATGCGGGATCGGCTTGAAGGCGATGACGATCTCCGACATGCGAGTTGCCAGACGCTTGCCGGTTCGCAGGTAGAAGGGCACGCCCGCCCAGCGCCAGTTGTTGATCTCCGCCTTGATGGCGACGAAGGTTTCCGTGTCGGACACGGAGCCCAGCTCTTCCTGGTAACCATTGACGGCACCACCGGCGGAAGCGCCAGCGCGATATTGGCCGCGAACCGTCTGCTTCTCGACATTGGCCGGCGTAATCGGCTTCAGCGAGCGCAGCACTTTGAGCTTCTCGTCGCGCACGGCCTCGGCGTCGAGCGAGGAGGGCGCTTCCATGGCCACAAGGCAAAGCAGCTGCAGGATATGGTTCTGCACCATGTCACGCAGCGCGCCGGCCTTGTCGTAATAGGTGACGCGGCCCTCGAGGCCGACGGATTCCGCCACCGTGATCTGCACATGGTCGATATGGGCCGAATTCCACAGCGGCTCGTAGAGCGCGTTGGCGAAGCGCAACGCCATCAGGTTCTGCACCGTCTCCTTGCCGAGATAGTGGTCGATGCGGAAGATCTGCTCTTCCTTGAACACCTTGCCGATCGTGTCGTTCAGGATCTGCGCCGAGGCGAGATCACGGCCGATCGGCTTTTCGACGACGATGCGGGTCGACTTGGTGATCAGCTTGTGGTCGCGGATCTTGTCGGCAATGTCGCCAAAGATCGACGGGGACACGGCGAGATAGAAGGCCCGAACGATATCTTTGCCCTGGTCGAGCAGCTTCTTCAGATCTTCCCAGCCCTGGTCCGACTTGGCATCGACAGATACGTAATGGACGCGATCGAGAAACTTAGCGACTTCGCTCTCTTCCAGCTCCTCGGCCTTCAGGTGCTCATGAAGCGCGTCGAGCGTGAACCTGCGATACTCTTCATGCGTCATCGCCGTGCGTGAAGCACCGATGATACGGGTCGGCTCCGTCAACTGACCCGCGAGCTGGCGGTGGAACAGAGCCGGCAGAAGCTTGCGCTCGGCCAAGTCGCCGGTGCCGCCGAAGACGACGTAGTCAAAGGGTTCAACGGGGATGATCTGGCTGCTCATGCGCATCTCTCGTTCGGCAAATTCGTTGGACAGGTTCTAATCTAATCGATTTAAAAAAGCCACCCCGACCGGGTGGAAATTGTCTTTGGATGGCGCTGGAAGGATGAACAAAGTGTGTTCTGCGACAATCAAACACACCTGCCAGCGCCCAGTGTGAGCGGCTCCGGCAGGTGGCACTCACGTATCAGAAACGGTCCCGGAGCGCATACCAGGTGAGCGCGAGGAACAGCAGCGGCTTGCGCAGGCTGGCACCTCCTGGGAAGGGCGGGATCTTCAGGTCCTTGAGCACGTCCAGCTCTCGGGCATTGCCGGCCACCATGTCGGCATACATCTTGCCGCAATAGTTGGAGAGCATCACGCCGTGTCCCGAATAACCCGCAAGTGAGGTTACGCCGGGCATCACATCCCGGGCAAAAGGCTTGCGCGGCAGGGTAATGCCAACCGATCCGCCCCAGCCATGGGTGATCTCGATGGTCTTGAGATCGGGATAGATCTCGGCGATTTGCCGGCGGATATGGGTCGAGATATCGCGGGGGCTATCGGCGGTATAGGCCTCGCGCCCGCCGAACAGAAGCCGCCCATCGCGACTCTTGCGAAAGTAGCGCACCACGAACCGGCTGTCGGCAACGGCCTCCGAGCCCTTGAGCACCTGCGGGAACATGTCCAGCGGTTCCGTCGCCCCGATGAAGGAGCGGATCGGCATCACATGGGCCGCCGTCACCGGCTCCAGATTGCCGATATAGGCATTGGTCGCGATCAGCAGACGGTCGGCAGTGATCGTGCCACGCGGCGTGTCGATTAAGGTCTTGCCGCCTTCCTGACGAATGGCGTTCGCGGGCGTCATCTCGTGGATGCGAGCGCCGGCCGCCGCCGCGACCCTTGCCAGACCAACCAGCAGCTTCAGCGGATGGATGTGCCCCGTGCCGGTATCGCGCACGCCGTAGTGATAACGCGTCGAGCCGACACGCTCATGGGTTTCTTCCCGGTCCATGAAGGAAATATGCGGATAGCCATAGCGAACGGCCATGATCTCGGCCTCGTGCCGATATTCCTCTTCCCCACCGCGCTTGTGCGAGACATTCATCTGCCCCGGAAGATATTCAATATCGATGCCGTGCTGTTCGGCGAAGTCCAGCAGGTAATGCTTGGCGTTCTCCGCCATCTCGAACAGCGCCTTTGACCGCTCGAAGCCGAGTTCGGTCTCCAGTTCTGCCGGAGATGCGCGCTGGCCGGTGCCGAGTTGGCCGCCATTGCGACCCGAGGCGCCGTCACCGAAGCGGCCCCCCTCGATCAGCACGACCGAGACGCCGAGGCGGGCAAGGTTGAATGCGGCCTGCAGGCCGGTAAAGCCGCCGCCGATGATGGCGACGTCTGCAGAGGTGGAACCGTCGAGGGCCGGGTATTCCGGCCGCTCGCCAACACTCGCCTGATACCACGAAATCCCCGGCGCGATCGGGCTTTGCCATGTCATGGGGGCGCCTCCCTCACACGTTGAGCAGGAGGAATTCGCGTTCCCACGGGCTGATCACCTGCATGAAGGTCTCGAACTCGCCGCGCTTCACGCCGGCATAGAGGCCGACGAATTCCGAACCGAAGACCTCGTGGAAGTCGGTTTCACCCTCGAGCAAGGCAACGGCTTCCAGCAGGCCGCGTGGCAGATCGACGGATCCCTCGTTCGCCGACCCTTCCGCCGCTGCCGTCGGTTCGATTTCCTTGACGATGCCGAGATAACCACAGGCGAGCGAAGCCGCGAGCGCAAGATAAGGATTGGCATCCGAACTCGGCAGGCGGTTTTCGACGCGCCGTGCGGCGGAATCCGAGACCGGCACGCGGAAGGCCGTCGTGCGGTTGTCGTAACCCCAGGCATTGTTGACGGGTGCGGCCATGTCCGGCGTCAGGCGACGGTAGGAATTCACGTAAGGCGCCAGCATCACCAGCGAGCTTGGTACATATTTCTGCATGCCGCCGATGAAGTGGAAGAATTCCGGCGAGGCAGAGCCGTCTGGATTGGAGAAGATATTCTTGCCTGTTTTGGCATCGACGACCGACTGGTGGATGTGCATCGCGGATCCCGGCTGCCCCTGCATCGGCTTGGCCATGAAGGTCGCATAGATCCCGTGCTTCAGCGCCGCTTCGCGGATCGTGCGCTTGAACATGAAGACCTGGTCGGCAAGTTCGATCGGATTGCCGTGGCGCAGGTTGATTTCGAGCTGGGCCGGCCCCTCCTCGTGGATCAGGGTGTCGATCTCCAGCCCCTGCTTTTCCGAGAAATGGTAGATGTCGTCGATCAGCTCGTCGAACTCGTTGATGGCCGCGATCGAATAGCCCTGGCCGCCGATGATCGAGCGACCGGAGCGGCCCTTCGGCGGATGCAGCGGATAGTCCGGGTCGTCGTTCATGGCGACGAGATAGAACTCGATTTCCGGCGCGACCACCGGCTTCCAGCCCTTTTCGTCATAAAGGCGCAGCACGTTCTTCAACACATTGCGCGGCGTGTAGGAGACGTTCTCCCCGTCCACATTGACGATGTCGCAGATCACCTGCGCGGTCGGATCGGTCTCCCACGGCACGACCGAAAGCGTCGAAAGATCCGGCAAGAGCTTCAGATCGCTGTCGCGCGGCTCGTAGCGGAAATTCTCCGTCTCGTCAGGATATTCGCCCGAGATCGTGTGACGGTAGAGCGCCGAGGGAAGCGCCAGCGACGTGTTGGACGTGAACTTCGACGACGGCATCATCTTGCCGCGCGGCACGCCGGCAAGGTCAGGCGTAATGCACTCGATATCCTCGATGCCGCGCGCCCGGAGCCAGGTGGCCGCTTCCTTCCAGTTCGAGACGCCGCGCTTGGATCCGGGATCCGGCGGGATCACCGCCTTCTTGGAGGGAGCGTTGTGGGATCTCATCATGGATTTCTTCGCGGGCATGTCTCACCGGTTGGTTGTTAATGCAGGTCATCATAGCCAGACTTTGGCCTTTGGCCAGCCGGACGCGTTGACTTTGATCATAAGTTTGTCGAGACAGGCGGCAGATCCCCGGGAGCAGCAGCATGGCCAGGAAGTACGACGTCGCGATCATCGGAGCCGGTGCCGCCGGCATGATGGCGGCCTTTACCGCCGGCCGGCGTGGCAAATCCGTCATCGTCCTCGACCACGCCAAGGCCCCGGGTGAGAAGATCCGCATCTCAGGCGGCGGGCGATGCAACTTCACCAATATCCATGCCACGCCGAAGAACTACATCTCTGAGAACCCGCATTTCGCCAAGTCGGCGCTCGCCCGCTACACACCGTCAGACTTCATCGCCATGGTCGACCGCCACAAGATCGCCTGGCACGAAAAGACCCTCGGCCAGCTCTTTTGCGATGACAGCGCGAAAGACATCATTCGCATGCTTCTAGAGGAGATGCGCGCGGTGCATGTCGACCTGAAACTCTCCTGCGAGATCTCCGAACTGGAGAAGGGACCGGACGGTTTCCGCCTCACCACCAGCGAAGGCCCGATTGCCGCGGACAGCCTGGTGGTTGCCTGCGGCGGCAAGTCGATCCCCAAGATGGGCGCGACCGGCTTTGCCTATCGCATCGCCGAGCAGTTTGGACTGCCCGTCACCGAAACACGACCCGCTCTCGTGCCACTCACGCTCGAACCCAATCTGCTCGGCGAATTGTCGGAGCTCTCGGGTGTTGCCGTCGATGCGGACGTCTCCTGCGGCAAGACCCGCTTCCACGAGGCGCTTCTCTTCACCCATCGCGGACTGTCCGGTCCGTCCATCCTGCAGATCTCAAGCTATTGGCGGGAAGGGGACGAGATTCTGCTTTCTCTGCAGCCCGAGACGGATTTTGCGGAGCTCCTGAAGGCGGCAAAGCGCGAAAACGGGCGCCAGCAGGTTCAGACGGTGCTTGCCCAGCATTTGCCCAAGCGCCTTTCGCAATATCTGGCCGAGACCGCGAAGCTGGAACGGCCGCTCGCCGACCTGCCAGACAAGGCGCTTGGCTCGCTCGCCGACCGCATTCGTCGCTGGCCGATCAAGCCGGCGGGGTCGGAAGGCTACCGTACGGCGGAAGTAACGCTCGGCGGTGTCGATACCGACACGCTCGACAGCCGGACCATGCAGGCGAAAACCGTGCCCGGGCTCTTCTTCATCGGAGAGTGTGTTGACGTGACCGGCTGGCTCGGGGGCTATAATTTCCAGTGGGCCTGGGCGTCTGGCCATGCGGTTGGCGAGTCGGTCTGAGCAAAGTCTCACGCTCCGGACAAGCTTATATCTGTAATTCAGGGCTTGTTAACATGCGTCGGTCATCCTGCCCGAATGCCGGTGCGATATCGTCTGATATCGCGACATGAGGTTTGGCCGGCTTAAGGCCCCGCAAGGGCATGACCTTCCCTGGCTGCATCAAGGACCGCGCCCCATGAACCATGAGACCCGCAAGCCCCGTGCCATCGCCATTGCCGCCACCCGCACCCGTGACGCAGAGCGCGACCGGTTGCGTCATGTGAGTATCGTCTGCTTTTATGCCGCAAGCGCTGTCGCTGCACTTGCCTTTGGTCTCCTCGGCTAGGGCGTCTCGACGGTCCTCCCTGTCAGTGGCAGCAAGTCGCTTTTCAGCGGTTTGACTACAGCCACTCTTTGACACCCCGACCCTTTGGCGGTGCTAGCTTTTCCTCGATCAACGATCTCTGTCCCGCTTCGGGATGTCAGTCTTTGGCCTTAACTCCGTCTTGAGACTTTTACTGCAACTGTTTTGGCTGGTAGGAGCAAAGACGGCGAAGACGACAGTCAGAGCCGCCACTTTTTTAAGGTTGCGGCGCAGCTTTGATGCCGTTTTCGTTTGGAGGAACAATGTTGATCGATCAAATACTGTCGCGCTTTTCGATATCGACCAAGGTCATTGCCTTTGTGCTGCCCTTCGTCCTGTCGATCACCGCAGTCGGTCTCATGGGCCTCTACGCATCCGGCCTCCTGCAGCAGCGCATGGAAATTTCCAACGGCACGATGCGTTCGCTGAACGGCTTCCGGAACGTCAACGCCGCCATGACCCACTTCCTCGATCAGACCTCGGAAGAAACGCGCAGCACCGTCTTGAACCAGCTTGCGTCCCAGCAGTCGACGCTCACGCAGAACATCTCGGAAATCGGCGCCGACGGCATGGGGCGCAACTTCCTCGATGAGGCGATTGCCGGCACGGGTGCCGTCAACGAGAAGATCGATGCGCTCTGGCAGTTGCACGAGGCGGAGGTGAAGCTGGCCACTTCCATCCAGAACCATCTGACGGGCCTGATGGCGCAGCAGATCCGCGTGTCGGATGAGGCGCAGAAACTGCAGCGCGCCGTCGTCGGTGGTGAAAATGATGCGAAGGGTGCCTTGAAGGAAGCCGAGCGCCTGTCTTCCGGTGCCAAGCACCTCTCGGAAGTCTTCCAGGGCTTCTTCTCCGCAGGAACCCCTGAAGAGCAATTCCCCTACCTGCAGAAACAATTGCCTGAACTGGTCAAGACCCAGCGCAAGATTGCCAATGCCCTGCCGGCCGAAAACAGGGACATGGGCAAGGCCCTCCTGGCTGCGATCAACGAGATCAAGGCGAAGGTCGCGACCGGCGACATGAGCCTTGAGAACGCCCGTGCCGTTGGCTCGATCATCTCGCGTTTCCGCGGCTTCGAAGCGACGCTCAGCGCCGGTGCCGCCGTCAAATATGCCGAGTCCGTGCAGAAGTTCGCCGCTGTCGAGACCGGCGCCGTACAGGCGGCCGATGTTCTCGTCGGCAGCCGCACCCTGATCGCCGATGTCTATGATCTGCGCATCATGACCGCCACTTTCCTGAACGTAAAGGATGACAAGACCCGCGAGCCGATCCTTCGCCAGATCAAGCTGATCGGCGACAACCTTGCGGTTCTCGGCGGCAGTATCGCCGACAAGGCCTTCTACGACAGCCTGACGGCAGCCATCACACCGCTGCTGGTCTCGCTGACGATCGATACCGAAGCCCTCGTGAAGACCAGCGCCGAACGCATCGCGAGCTTCGATCAGGCGAGCCGCACGATGGATGCCATCTGGGCCTCGCTGACCTCCTTTGCCGATCTGCAGAAGGATGTCGCCGGCACGGAGCGCCAGGAAGCAAACCGCCTGTCGATCGGCACAATGATCGCCGGTGTCCTCCTCGCCGTCATCGGCGGTATCGCGCTGGTCCTGACCCTGCAGCGGCCGATCACCCGCATCACCACAAGCATGCAGCGCCTTGCTGAAGGTGATCTCGAAGCCGGCATTGCCGGCGACAAGCGCGGTGACGAGATCGGCGCCATGGCCCGCGCACTCGCCGTCTTCAAGACGAACGCCCGCACCAAGCTCGAGATCGAATCCGAGCGGCAGCGCGAGCAGATGGAAGCGGAAGCCGAGCGTCGCCGCAACGACGAGGAAAAGCAGGCGCTCGACCGGGAGATCGAACATGCCGTCGGCAAGCTCGCCCAGGCGCTGGAGCGTCTTGCCAATGGCGATATTTCCTTCGAGATCGAAGGCCGCTTCCACGGACGCCTGGAACAGCTCCGCAACGACTTCAACCTGTCGCTGTCGCGTCTGCGCGACACGATGCATCAGATCTCCGGCAACGTCGACCAGATCCAGAACAATGGCCGCCAGATGGCGCAGTCTGCACTCGATCTCGCCCGCCGCACCGAGCAGCAGGCAGCCTCGCTTGAGGAGACCGCTGCCGCGGTCGATGAGATCACCGCAGCCGTCCGCTCGTCCTCGGAGCGCGCCGAGATGGTGAATGGCGTCGTCCGCGAGGCGAAACAGAACGCCGACGAATCCGCTGTCGTCGTCGGCAGCGCGATTTCGGCCATGGGCCGCATCGAGGAAGCCTCGCGTCAGATCTCCAACATCATCGGCGTCATCGACGAGATCGCCTTCCAGACCAACCTGCTCGCTCTGAACGCTGGCGTCGAAGCCGCCCGCGCCGGGGAGGCCGGCAAGGGCTTCGCCGTCGTTGCCCAGGAAGTGCGTGAACTGGCCCAGCGCTCGGCCGGTGCCGCAAAGGAAATCAAGGCGCTCATCAACCGTTCTGCCGAAGAGGTGGCGAACGGCTCCACCCACGTTCAGCAGACGGGAACCGTGCTCTCGCGCATCGGCGGCCAGATCGCGATGATCAGCGAGCATATCGAGAAGATTGCCGAGACGAGCAGCGAGCAGTCCGGCGCGCTGCAGGAGGTCAATGGTGCCGTCGGTCGCATGGACCAGATGACCCAGCAGAATGCTGCGATGGTTGAGGAAGCGACCGCCGCCACACAGGATCTCTCGGCCCAGACCGATGCCCTGCGGGATCTGCTCCAGCAGTTCCGCATCGAGGCCGGTCGTTCGCGGTCTGTCGATCGCGCCGCCTGAGGTTCCACCTTCGCCAAACGGAAAAGCCCGGTCATCGCACCGGGCTTTTTTGTATCAAGCCTCAGCCAGACGACAAGATCTGCCCGGATCGGTCTCGCAATCGACCTCCGCATCTCGTCTGCGAACCTGTCTTTCGCGCATGGTGCGGATGAAGCGCCGCAGACGGGCCCAGGGCACTTCGCTATACTGTGCGTAGAATTCCTCTTCGGACAGTCGGGCCTTCTGCCCTTGTTCTTGGTTTAGCGCGGCAATGGCGAGGGCTGCATAAACTTCGTGCATGACGGATCTCCTGCTGTTGAAGCCGTCTTCCCTTTTATCCATCATTTTTGGATGCAGGTATGCTCAAGATCGTGCTATGCATTTCATCTATGAAAGACATATCGTGGGACGCCTATCAACTCTTCCTCGCCGTTGCGCGGCAAGGCGGCCTGTCGGCTGCCGCTGAGACCACCGGTCTCAGTGCCGCCACCCTTGGCCGACGCATGGTCGAACTTGAGCAGGCGCTGGGCCGCGAGCTCTTCCTGCGCAGCCAGACCGGTTATCGCCTCACCCGCGACGGCAGCCAGTTGCTGGAGCATCTGGTTGAATTGGAAGCCGGAAGCAGGAGGGTGGAGGAATGGCGACGTGGCAAGGCGGGTCAGTCCCTGGTGCGCATCAGCCTTGGTACCTGGATCGCCTGGCTCCTCTGCCAGAACACGTCGACGATCCGCACCCCCCGCGACGCCTTCCGCATCGACCTGCACGTCGCCGAGAAACGTGCCAGGCTTGCGCATCGGGAGAGTGACATCGGCATCCGCGCCTTTGAACCAGAAGAGCCGAACCTCGCCGCGATCGCAGCAGGCGAAGTGGCCTATGCGGCCTACCGAGCCCGCAACAGGGAATGGATGGGGCCGGAGCCCTGGGTCGCGGTTGATGACGAGAATGCCGTCTCCGCCTATCTGCGCTGGCCGCGCCAACAGTCGGCGGAGCAGATCGTCGCGACGGTCAATCGCCCGAGGTCGCTGAGGGATCTCGTCAGGGCGGGAGCCGGTGTCGGCGTGCTTCCCTGCTTCGTTGGGGATCTCGATCCGACACTCGAGCGGGTCGGCGAGGAAATCCCGGAACTGCGCCATCGCCAGTGGATCGTCATCAACAATGACGATCGTCATCGAAGCGATATCCGCATGGTGGCCGATCGGGTTGCAAAACTGTTGAAGTCGCATCGGGATGTTCTGGCGGGCAAGCGCCCCAGCACGAGCAGCTGACGTCAAGCCCAAAATGAAAAACCCGCACGACGACCGGCACTCCTCCTCAGAGGCGATCATCGTGCGGGAACCGATCCGGAGGTCAGGTGCCGGACGGGGGATAGTGACGGGGGATAGTGATGTGGCTCAGGCGGCCTGGTGATTGCCCTGGGTCACGATGACGGGGATCAAGAGATCACCCCAGTTGCCGTCGCCACCATGATGGCGGGCGGAGCGGACGAGCTCGACCGAGACGCCGGCATCTACGGCCTTCATGATCGAATGGTTGAGACGGTGCAGGTCATTGGCCAGCATGCGGATCATCGCTTGCTGATCGGTGCTCATGGCCGAGGACTGTTCTTCGGCGCGTTCCTTGACTCGGGTCTGGGGTGTCATGGCATTTCTCCTCTTGGTGTTGGGGGTTCTTGAATGGTGGATCTCGTCTTCCTCTCCCCGCTTGCGGGGAGAGGGTAGGGTGAGGGGCAGTCGCCCAGGTCTATTCAGCTGCCGGCTTGAACTGCTCGGTTTCGGTCGATTCCTTCATCGCGGTCGTCGAAGACTGGCCGGCGGTGATGGCGAGCGAGACGGCGTCGAAGTAACCGGTGCCGACTTCGCGCTGGTGCTTGGTCGCGGTGTAGCCATTGACCTCGGCGGCGAATTCCGCCTCCTGCAGCTCCGAATAGGCCGCCATCTGGCGATCCTTGTAGCCGCGAGCCAGTTCGAACATGCCGTAGTTCAGCTGGTGGAAGCCGGCGAGCGTGATGAACTGGAACTTGTAGCCCATCGCACCCAGTTCGCGCTGGAACTTGGCAATCGTCGCGTCGTCGAGGTGCTTCTTCCAGTTGAAGGAAGGCGAGCAGTTGTAGGCGAGCTTCTTGCCCGGATGGACCTTGTGCACGGCTTCGGCGAACTTGCGGGCCTGTTCGAGATCCGGCTTGCCGGTCTCCATCCAGATCATGTCGCAGTAAGGAGCGTAGGCGATTGCGCGTGCAATGCAGGGCTCGATGCCGTTCTTGACCTGGTAGAAGCCTTCCGCAGTGCGACCCGCGTCATAGTCGACGAAGGGCTGGTCGCGCTCGTCGATGTCGGAGGTTAGAAGCTTTGCGGCTTCGGCATCAGTACGGGCGACGATCAGCGTGGGGACACCCATGATGTCGGCAGCCAGACGGGCAGCCGTCAGGTTGCGGATATGGGCGGCCGTCGGGATCAGAACCTTGCCGCCGAGATGGCCGCACTTCTTTTCAGACGCCAGCTGGTCCTCGAAGTGAACGCCAGCAGCACCCGCCTCGATGAAGGCCTTCATGATCTCAAACGCGTTGAGCGGTCCGCCAAAACCGGCTTCAGCGTCTGCAACGATCGGGGCGAACCAGGTATCGACCGAAAGGCCCTTGCCTTCCTGGGTTTCGATCTGGTCGGCACGCTGAAGTGTGCGGTTGATGCGCTTGGCAAGCTCCGGTGCGGCATTGGCCGGATAGAGCGACTGGTCGGGATACATGGCGGAGGCCGTGTTGGCGTCAGCTGCGACCTGCCAGCCGGAGAGGTAGATGGCCTTGAGGCCGGCGCGGACCATCTGCATGGCCTGGTTGCCGGAAAGCGCGCCGAGCGCGTTGACGAAGGACTCTTCGTTGATCAGCTTCCACAGGCGATTGGCGCCCATTTCGGCGAGCGTATACTTGATCTCGACCGAGCCGCGCAGGCGCTTCACGTCTGCTGCAGTGTAGGGACGATCGATGCCGTCATAGCGGCCCTTGGGGGCATTCGGAACGAGATTGTAAAATTCAGTCATATCGGGTCTCCCTGTTCACTGCAGGAAGCGGGATCAGCCGGAGTTCTTGGAGCTGTTTGGCCGCTTCTGATGTGACTAGATTTACACCGCACTGCAAAAGACGACCAGAAAATTCGATAAAACAAAGAGATGAAAGAGGTTAGGCTGTCTTGCCTTTGACAGAAGTCCCGTGTAAATTTGTAAAAACAGTCACAACGCAAGGGCCGATCGTGCCGGTCTAATCTTGTAAAGGAGCTGTAAATTGGCAGAGCGCAAGATTTTCGCGGGCCCCCGCGTCCGCCGCATCAGAAACGGCCTCGGCCTCACCCAGACGGCCATGGCCGAGGCGCTCGAAATCTCGCCGTCCTATCTCAATCTCATTGAGCGCAATCAGCGGCCGCTCACGGTCCAGCTGCTCTTGAAGCTTGCCTCCGTTTACAAGGTCGATCTCGATGAGCTGCAGGGTGAGGCCGGTGGATCGACGAGCCAGCTGCGTGAGGTCTTCGCAGATCCCCTGCTTTTAGGCGAGCTGCCAGGCGATCAGGAGCTGATCGAGGTGGCGGAAGCCGCCCCCAATGCCGCGAGTGGCATCGTCAAGCTCTACAGGGCCTACCGCGAGCAGGCTGCCCGGCTCTCCGATCTCGCCGATCTCCTGGCCCGCGAGGGGCACGAAACCTCTCTGTCAGGCGCGCGTCTGCCGATCGATGAGGTCCGCGAAGTCTTCGAGCGTCGACCGAATTATTTCGCCCGGCTCGACGAGGCAGCCGAGACATTTCATGCGGGCTTGAACCTCGCGCCCGGTGATGATCTCACCGTCGCGCTCAAGGCCTGGCTGCGCTCCACCCATGGCATTGTTGTTCGCGCCTTGCCGGTGCAGACCATGCCGTCGCTGCGCCGCCGATACGACCGCCATTCCATGCGCCTGTTCCTTTCCGAGCGCTTGTCGCCCTTCGATCAGTTGCGCGAGGTGGCCATGGAGGTGGTGCTTCTGGCGCTCGGCGAACATGTCCAGGCCGAACTGGATGCGTTGGGGCTGTCGTCCGGCGAGGCGCGCCGCATCGCCCGCTTCGAGCTCGCCCGTTACACAGCCCATGCCCTGATGATGCCCTACGGCGCCTTTCTCTCGGCTGCGATCCGCGCCCGCTACGACATCGACGTGTTGCGTGCCCGTTTCAATGTTTCCTTCGAACAGGCCGCCAACCGTCTGACCATGATGCAGCGCCCGGGTGCTACGGGCGTGCCCTTCTTCATGATGGAGATCGACAATGCCGGAAACCGCTTCCGCCGGGCGGGCGCCACCGGTTTCCCACATTCGAAGTTCGGTGGCGGCTGTCCCAAGCTCAATGTCCATGCAGCGTTTGCCCAGCCGGGTCAGGTGTTGGTCGAGCAGGTTGAGATGCCGGATGGCAGCGGCTTCGTGACGATCTCGCGGACCCTCGAAGGTCCGCAGGCCGGTTTCGGCGAGCGTATCAGGCGCACGGCCCTTCTGGTCGGCTGCGACGCCGTGAGCCGCGAAGAGGTGGCCTATGCCGCCGCTTTGCCCGATCGATCGCAGCCGGCAATCGCCATCGGCCCCGCCTGCCGGCTGTGCGAAAGATCTGGCTGTCTGGCGCGCGCCGAGCCGCCGCTGACCCGCCCGCTCGGCCTCGACGAGATGGTCACGGGCCTTTCGGCGTTCGATTTCCAATGAAGCAGATACACCCGATAAAGCATTCGCGACTGCGAAGAATTTCGCTTGTCGCCCGTCCAATTCCTTTCTAGTCTCTTAAAAAATAACGGGAATGGCATCGGGGGCTCTCCGCTCCCCAAGGCTGGAACAGGAGAAAAAATGAAGGCTCATTTCATCCGTACGGCGTCGGTAGCCCTGGCGACGATCTTCATCGCATCGGCTGTCCAGGCGCAGGAACGCGTCGTCAACGTCTACAACTGGTCGGACTATATCGACGAATCCGTCCTTGAGGATTTCACCAAGGAAACCGGAATCAAGGTTGTCTACGACGTATTTGATTCCAACGAACTGCTCGAAACCAAGCTGCTGGCTGGCGGCTCGGGCTATGACGTCGTCGTGCCGACGGCACCCTTCCTGGCGCGCCAGATCCAGGCCGGCGTCTTCCAGAAGCTCGACAAATCCAAGCTCACCAATCTGCCGAACCTCTGGCCGATGGTGTCCGAGCGCCTGGCGAAATATGACCCAGGCAACGAATATGCCGTCAATTACATGTGGGGCACGACCGGCATCGGTTACAACGTTGCCAAGGTCAAGGAAGCACTGGGTGCCGATTTCACTGTCGACAGCTGGGATGCGATCTTCAAGCCTGAAAATGCCGAGAAGCTGAAGTCCTGTGGCATCAACATCCTCGACGCTTCGGACGAGACCTTCGCGATCGCGATGAACTATATCGGCAAGGACCCGGACAGCAAGGAATCGGCTGATCTGGAAGCCGGTGGCGAAGTCTATATGAAGATCCGCCCCTCGGTGCGCACCTTCAATTCCTCCGCCTATATCGACGATCTCGCGAACGGTGACGTCTGCATGACGATCGGTTGGTCGGGCGATATCCTCCAGGCGAAGGCACGAGCCGAGGAGGCCAATAACGGCGTCGAGATCAACTACGTGATCCCGAAGGAAGGCACCTACATGTGGTTCGACAACATGGCGATCCCCGCGGATGCCAAGAACGTCGCCGAAGCGCATGAGTTCATCAACTTCCTGATGCGCCCTGACGTGATCGCCAAGGCGTCCAACTACGTCCAGTATGCCAACGGCAACCTGGCGTCGAAGGAGATGCTCGCCCCCGAGGTTAAGGACAATCCGGCCGTTTATCCGCCGGAAGATGTCATGGCCAAGCTCTTCACCATTTCCCCTTATGGCCCGCGTGAACAACGCGTGTTGAACCGGGTCTGGACAACGATCAAGACCGGCAACTGATCAAACACTGAAATCGCCGGGCGCCACAAACGCCCGGCGAATTGCTTTAGGTGTAGGGGCAACAAGAAGAACGGCTGGGATCGGGTAATGGCGAAGACACTGGGGCCTGTTAAGCGTAAATTTTCTCCTTGGACCGATCCGGATGCCGTTCCATTCATCCGCTTCGAAAACGTCACCAAGCGCTTCGGCGATTTCGTCGCTGTCGACAATCTGAGCCTCGATATCTACGAGCGGGAATTCTTCTCGCTGCTTGGCCCCTCGGGCTGTGGCAAGACCACGCTGATGCGCATGCTGGCCGGCTTCGAGCGGCCGACATCCGGTCGAATTCTTCTGCAGGGCCAGGATCTCTCCGGCGTGCCGCCCTACAAGCGCCCGACCAACATGATGTTCCAGTCCTACGCGCTCTTCCCGCATATGACGGTCGAGAAGAACATCGCCTTTGGTCTGGAGCAGGACAATCTGCCGAAGGCCGAGATCGACGCGCGCGTCCAGGAAATGCTGAAGCTGGTCAAGCTCGATCAGTTCGCCAAGCGCAAGCCCAACCAACTCTCCGGTGGTCAGCGCCAGCGCGTGGCACTCGCTCGCTCGCTGGCCAAGCGTCCCAAGGTGCTGCTGCTCGACGAGCCGCTCGGCGCTCTGGATCGCAAGCTGCGCGAAGAAACACAGTTCGAGTTGATGGACATTCAGACCAAGCTCGGTCTGACCTTTCTGATCGTAACACATGACCAGGAAGAGGCGATGACCGTCTCGGATCGCATCGCGGTCATGGACAAGGGCATCCTCGTCCAGGTGGCGACGCCGGCGGAAATCTACGAGGCGCCCAACTCGCGTTACGTCGCAGACTTTATCGGTGACATCAACATTCTCGAAGCCAAGCTCGAATCCAAGGAAAGCCACGGGGCCGACGACCTTGTTCGCATCGACAGCGATGGTGTGAAGATCGTGGTCGAACAGGCCTGCGAGGCCCACAGCGGTGACACAGTCGCATTTGCAATCCGACCCGAAAAGGTGCGCATCTCCACCACCCAGCCGGAAGGCGAGACTGCAAACGCTCTGCATGGCGAGGTCTGGGACATCGGCTATCTCGGCGACTTCTCGGTCTTCATCGTCCGCCTTGACGATGGCCGCATGTTCCGCGCCGCCCAGGCCAATGTCTCGCGTCTCGTCGATCGCCCGATAACCTTCGGCGACATGGTCTGGCTGTCCTGGTCGGCCGATGCCGGCCTTGTTTTGACACGCTGAGGGGGCAAGAATGGCCGAAACCGTCGCTCCCTCGAAGCCAGGATTGGCCAAATGGCTGGTCGTCATCATTCCCTATCTGTGGATGGTGCTCTTCTTCCTGACGCCCTTCCTGATCATCGTGAAGATTTCGCTGTCCGACACGGCGATCGCCATGCCGCCCTACACGCCGGTGTTGGAAGGTTTCGCAGCGATCGGGGATTTCATCAGCCAGCTGGATTTCGAGAACTACGTCTTCCTTACGGAAGACTCTCTCTATTTCAACGCCTATGTTTCGTCGCTCCGCATCGCGCTAATCTCGACCTTTCTGCTGCTTCTGATCGGTTATCCCATGGCGCTTGCCATGGCGCGTGCTTCCGTCAGCATTCGCCCGACGCTTGTTATGCTGGTCATCCTGCCCTTCTGGACCTCGTTCCTGATCCGCGTCTATGCCTGGATCGGCATCCTGAAGCCGGAGGGGCTGCTGACCGTACTTCTGCAATCGCTCGGCCTGATGGACGAAGGCAGCCAGGTCCAGATCTTCCGCACTGAGATCGCCGTCTTCATCGGCATCGTCTATTCCTATCTGCCCTTCATGGTGCTGCCGCTCTATTCGGCTCTGGAGAAGATGGACGGCACCCTGCTGGAAGCCGCAAGCGACCTCGGCTGCCCGCCGTGGAAGGCCTTCTGGAAGATCACCTTCCCGCTGTCGATCCCGGGCGTGATCGCCGGCTCGATGATCTGCTTCATCCCGATCACCGGCGAATTTGTCATCCCCGATCTGCTTGGCGGTGCTGATACGCTGATGATCGGCAAGACACTCTGGACCGAATTCTTCGGCAACCGCGACTGGCCGCTGGCTTCCGCCGTCGCCGTCCTGCTTTTGCTCATTCTGGTCGTGCCCATCGCGATCTTCCAGAACCAGCAGCAGAAAGTGTGAGGGCGCGACGATGAAACCCGGAAAATTCGACGCGACCATCCTCACACTGAGCTTCGCCTTTCTCTACATCCCGATCCTGATCCTGGTGATCTATTCCTTCAACGAGTCGAAGCTGGTGACGGTCTGGGGTGGCTTTTCGCTCAAGTGGTACGGCGAGATGTGGCGCAATGCCGGCCTGATGAGCGCGGCCTGGGTCACGCTCCAGGTCGGTCTTTTGAGCGCCACGCTCGGCACGGTGCTCGGCACGCTCGCCGCTCTCACACTCGTTCGCTACACACGCTTCAAGGGACGCCTGCTGTTTTCCGGCATGGTCTATGCCCCACTGGTCATGCCTGAAGTCATCACCGGCCTGTCGCTGCTCTTGCTCTTCGTCGCCATCGGCGTCGATCGCGGCCTGATGACCGTCGTCATCGCCCACACGACCTTCACCATGTGTTACGTGGCGATCGTTGTGCAGTCGCGTCTCCTCACCTTCGATACAAGCCTGGAAGAGGCAGCGCAGGACCTGGGGTGCCCGCCGGTCAAGACCTTCTTCAAGGTGACCCTGCCGCTGATCCTGCCCGCCGTCATCTCCGGCTGGATGCTCGCCTTCACGCTCTCGCTGGACGATCTCGTTATCGCAAGCTTCACCACCGGTCCAGGTGCCACGACGCTGCCGATCAAGATCTACTCGCAGGTGCGCTTAGGGGTTACGCCCGAGATCAACGCCATCTGCACCATCCTCATCGGGATCGTGACCCTCGGCGTCATCATCGCCTCGATCGGTACCAAGCAGCGGGAACTTCAGCGGCAGCGAGACGAACATGTCGCCGCGCGAGGCACACTGGCCTGAACATGCAAAACGGGGTGTGTCAGCCCCTCGGCGGCATCAGGATATAGGCCACCAACCAAATCGGCAGGATGACCACGGCCCCCATCACCATGCGCGGTGCCGCCCAGGCGAAGGCCGAGATCATGCCATTGTGCAACTCCTCGGCCGTCACACCCAGGAAGTCCATGACCGATCTGGGCGTGATGCCGAAGATGGACAACAGGCTGCCGGCCAGCAACGATGCCAGAGCCAGTTTCAGAAAACCCGACAGCATTGTTTGCACCAGCCGTCCCCCAACCTGTGATTCGTCCATTCTAGTATTTGAGTTTTCGAATGGAACTGTCAGGCAGCGACGCTTCGGACCTTTATTGTCCAGGGACCGGCCGAGCGGGGATAGGCGAGATGACGGGATCGCTCCACGCGCCGCCAATGAAGAAGCTGAGCGGAAGCTGTGTCTGGTCGCCGTTGCTGGCCGCTGACAGTGCACCTGTCAGCGCCAGTGCCTGGCGGCTGTAGGGAATGATCCCCGCCAGGTCGAGCTTCTGTCGCTTACCGATGATGTCAGCTCGTTCGACTTCCGCCGACCCCTCCGAAAAACTGACGGCGATATCCAGCGTGCTGTAATCCAAGCCGTCGTTTCCGGTGGCGCTCAGCTGGAAGTAAGCCCGGTCGGCTGCGAGCCGCCGCAAGCCGTCCGGGCTGAAGCCGGTGACCTGCCCATTGTCCGACGCAATCGTCAATTTGCCGGACATGGCCTCGATGTTCTGCTGCCAGCCGGTCCCGACCAGTTTCGCATTGAAGCCGACTGATCCGGTCCCCTTGAGTGAAGGGCCCCCATCAAGTGAGAGGCGCGACATCAGATCTCCGAGATCGACGCGTGTCATTGTCACCGCGACGTCCGCGCCTTTGTCGAAACCTTCTCCCGTGCCGCTCAGCCGGGCAGCAATCGTCCCACCGAGGAAGCGCGTGTCGGCAATCACCAGGTTGAGCGCATCACCCCGACCGATAAGGCTTGCCCCGAGGTCACTCATGGGAAAGCCGCCGAAAGCGGCCGTGGCCGCCGAAAGGCGCAGGTCGATGTCGAGCCAACGGGTCAGGCCGGGCAGGCGAACATTCGCCCGGTCACCGACATTGATGGACAGGGCCTGAAGCATATCGTCCAGTTGAAGATGGTCGATTGCAAGCGTGCTGCTCAGGAGGGGGCGCTCGCCGGGACGATTTTTGAGCGCCAGGATGCCGTCACCGCGGCTATCGTTGATCTCGAAGTCGAGATCCTCGAAGCGCCATTCGTCCTCGGCATTCGTCACCCGCGCCTGGATGGCGGCGGTTCGCCAGCGTTCGGTTCCGGCAAGGCGAAGGCCGAGGGCCGCAGCGGTCTTGGGAACATCGGAGATGCGAATGTTGATATCGGTGTCTTCGGCGCTCGCCTGACGCAGGCTAACGGTTCCGCGAACTTCTGCGCTCAAATCCGCAATCGAGGCGGATGCATCAACCCGGCTCGCTGCTCCGCCGATCAGGACCAACGGCGTCGGCGTGTGGAGTTTGACCGAAACCGGAGTGTCGCCCAGCCGAAAACGTCCCTGGCCGGACAGGGGCGCTGCAAGACCTGGCCAATCGATATTTGCATTGACGCCGCTTGCAACGAAAGACGCGCCGCTGGCGACATCGGTTAGCGTGACCTCGCCATCGATGATCTCGACCGATCCGATTTCCGCATTGTCGGCGGCACCGTTTGTCTGAACATCAGGCGTGGCGGCTACTGCCGCGCGGACCGCATCGCTCAATACGCCTTGATCGCTCCAGTCGAGCCCACCATCGATACCGCGCCAGACCTGGATCCGCGGGCGCTCCAGTCGAAATGCGCTGAAGTCCGGCCGGCCGGCAAGCGCGGAGATCAGGCCGAACCGCGCAGACAGCCGATCAACCTCCCCAAGCGTCTCCAGTTCGCCATTGGAGATGCGCGTCACCTTGATGCCGGTCAACGTGATCTCCGGCTGCGGCCAGAAGCCGATATCGGCAACGTCGTCGATCGTCACCTCGTGTCCGACCCAGGCCGCAATCGACGAGGCGATGGCAGATCGCACCACGGAACTCGACACCAGATAAGGAGCGCTGAGCCGCAGGACGACCGATACGGCCACGATGACAGCGGCGATCAGCAAGGCGAGCTTGATCATGCCCCTGCGGCGGCCACGCGGCCAGCGGGAGGAGGGGCGTGAAGTATGATCGCCACGTCCTGGATTGCGCATGCCCTGATGAAGGTCCTGAGGTTTCGTGAACTTCTGCGCGGATATAGGAATTTGCCCTCTGGTGCAAATGTCAGACCATATTCCAAGCCGCACGCGTCTGTATATTGCATTGCCGCATGCTATAGAAAGACCATACGCTTGAGGAGGATCAGCATGACCGGACAAAAAGCCCTTTGGACACCGTCTGAAGATTTCAAGACGAAACAGCCGCTTACCCTGTTCATGCAGTGGTGCGGTGATCGCCTTGGCCGGAGCTTTGCGGATTATGATGATTTTCATCGCTGGTCGGTCGAGGACCGCGCTGCATTCTGGTCTGCTGTCTGGGACTATTGCGAGGTGATCGGCGAAAAGGGCGGTTTGGCGCTGTCTGACGGCGATGACATGCTCAAGGCGCGCTTCTTCCCCGAAGCGCGACTGAATTTCGCCGAGAACCTGCTCGCCCATGCAGGCGAGGGCGATGCGCTGATCTTCCGGGGCGAAAACAAGGTCGCCGATCGGTGGTCCTGGTCTCGACTGACTGCGACGGTATCCCGCCTGCAGCAGGCGCTTTCAGCCATGGGCATCGGTGAAGGTGACCGTGTGGCGGCCATGATGCCGAACATGCCGGAGACGGTGGCCCTGATGCTGGCCGTTACCTCGCTCGGCGCGATCTGGTCCTCCTGCTCGCCTGATTTCGGCGATCAGGGCGTGCTCGACCGTTTCGGCCAGATCGAACCGAAGCTTTTCGTTGCCTGTGACGGCTATTGGTATAACGGCAAGCGGCAGGACGTCTCCGACAAGATTGTCGCCGTCGCCGCCAAGCTCGATGTCCCGGTGCTCGTCGTTCCCTACGCAGGAGACACGGCGGCGCTGATCGAGCGCTTGCCGGATGGCCGCAGCTTCGAACAGTTCATCACCGATTTCTCGGTCAAGGACATCGAGTATCGCCGTCTGCCGTTCTCCCATCCGATCTACATCCTCTTCTCCTCCGGCACGACCGGCGTGCCAAAATGCATCGTGCATTCGGCCGGCGGCACCCTCTTGCAGCATCTGAAGGAGCACCGTTTCCATTGCGGGCTTGAGGCCGGAGAGCGGCTTTTCTACTTCACCACCTGCGGCTGGATGATGTGGAACTGGCTCGTCTCAGGCCTTGCCTGTGGCGCGACCCTCTGCCTCTACGATGGATCGCCCTTCTATCCCGACGGCAATGTCCTCTTCGACTATGCCGCGACCGAGAAGTTCGCCATCTTCGGCACATCGGCCAAATACATCGATGCCGTCCGAAAGGGCGGCCTCGTGCCGAAGAGCTCGCATGATCTATCGAGCCTGAGGCTGATGACGTCGACCGGCTCGCCGCTGTCGCCGGAAGGCTTCTCCTTCGTCTATGAGGGGATCAAGGACGATATCCAGCTTGCCTCCATTTCCGGCGGCACCGACATCGTGTCCTGCTTCGTGCTCGGCAATCCGTTGAAGCCCGTCTGGCGTGGCGAAATCCAGGGGCCGGGCCTCGGGCTTGCGGTTGAGGTCTGGGATGACGACGGCAAACCGGTCCGCGGCGAGAAGGGCGAACTGATCTGTGCCAAGGCCTTCCCGTCCATGCCGGTGATGTTCTGGAACGATCCCGACGGCGCCAAGTATCGCGCCGCTTACTTCGAACGCTTCGACAACACCTGGTGCCATGGCGACTTCGCCGAATGGACCGAGCATGACGGGATCGTCATCCACGGCCGTTCAGACGCGACCCTGAATCCTGGCGGGGTCCGGATCGGAACGGCCGAGATCTACAACCAGGTCGAAAAGCTCGATGAAGTGGTCGAGGCGATCTGCATCGGTCAGGACTGGGATGACGATGTCCGCGTTATCCTATTCGTGCGCCTCGCGCCGGGCCTGTCTCTGACCGAAGAGCTCGACAAAAAGATCAAGACGCAGATCCGCACCGGCGCCTCGCCGCGTCACGTCCCTGCCAAGATCATTCAGGTGGACGACATTCCCCGCACCAAGTCCGGCAAGATCGTCGAGCTTGCCGTGCGCGAGGTGGTGCACGGACGACCTGTCAAGAACAGGGAGGCGCTCGCCAATCCGGAAGCGCTCGCCCTCTTCGCCGATCTGCCACAGCTGCGCTCCTGACGAAAATGTGTCCCGAAACACAGCAATATCAGGGCAATACCTCAAATGTTGGGTAGCTGGCGGCGCCGACGGGTAAGGATCTCTTAACTGGCATTCGGCAAGACTGAGGGCAACTTGGAGACGCGCGATCAGACGCAGTGAGGCCTCGATTTAAGCCTCCGACAAAATGTCGATCGCTCGAGTACTCCGGTTCGACAGCATTGACTCAAGGGCGGCTTCGGCCGCCCTTTTTTTGTCGTGCGATGCCGGTTCAACGTCGTTCGTCGAGCGATCGGGAAACCAGGATCACGGGGATCAGGCCGGCAGCAATGATGATGATCGCCGCCACCGAGGCATCCTGTGCCATGCCCCGCGAGGCATCTTCATAGACCAGCGTCGCCAGCGTATTGAAGTTGAATGGTCTCAGCAGGATCGTGGCCGAGAGTTCCTTCAGCGTCTCGATGAAGACGAGCAGAGCCGCCGTCAGTACGGCAGGACGCAGGTTGGGAAGCAGCACCTGGCGCAATGTCTGCAGACCCGAGCGGCCGAGTGTCCTAGCCGCCATGTCGAGATGCGGGGATAGCTTCTGGAAACCGGCATCGATCGTGCCTTCCGCCATGGTCAGGAAGCGGACGGTGTAGGCATAGACGATCGCAAAACCTGTGCCCGACAGAAGAAGGCCGGTCGAAATGCCCAGGTTGGCACGCAGCCAACCGTCCAGGGCGTTGTCGAAGCTCGCAAGCGGGATCAGAACGCCAATCCCCAGCACCGTACCGGGAATCCCATAACCGAGTGCGGCAAGCCGTCCGGCGCCCTTCGCCAGACGCGAACGGTCTGTCCGCGCCGCATAGGAGAGCACGAAGGCCAGAAAGACCGTGATCAGGGCGGCGGCCGAGGACACGAGCGTCGAGTTCCAGAGGGCATCAAGCAGCCGCGGCTCGAGGAAATCTTCGAGACGACGCAATGCGAACCCGCCCAGCACGAAGACAGGCACGACGAAACCGACAAGGATCGGCAGAAGGCAGAAGATCGCCGCAAGCCATGCCTTCGGGCCCTTCAGCCTGAGCCGGATGGCATCGGGCACGATGGCCGTCGTCTTGTGGCTCGAGAAGCGCTGCTGTCTGCGAGCGATGCGCTCGATGACCAGAAGGCCGGCAACGATCACCAGCATCACGCAGGCGATCTGCGCTGCACCCGCCAGACTGCCGCGATTGAGCCAGGTGTCATAGACGGAGAAGGTCAGCGTTTGCACGCCCAGATACTCCACTGCCCCGATGTCGTTCAGCGTCTCCATCATCACAAGCGTCAGACCGATCATGATCGCCGGGCGCGCCATCGGGACCTGGATGCGGGCAAAGACCCTGAATGGGCTGGAACCGAGTGTGCGGGCGACATCGGCTGCTGCGCGCCCCTGCATCAGGAACATCGATCGGCAGGCGAGGTAGATGTAGGGATAGAGCACCGCCGACATGACCAGCACGGCGCCCGACAGCGATTTCACATCGAAGAAACTGTATTCGCGCGACGACGTGAAGCCGAAGATTGCCCTGTAGGTCGTCTGCACCGGTCCCGTGAAATCGAGAAACTCCCCGAAGGCATAGGCAGCCAGATATGAGGGAATGGCGAGCGGCAGAACAAGGGCTGGAGAGAGGAGGCGCCGCAGCGGAAACTCGCATGCCGTGACCAGCCATGCCGTGCCGACCCCGACCACAGCCGTCACGAGCCCGGTGAAGAGCAGCAGCCAGAAGGTCCTGACGCCAGCGCGCGGGATGACATTCGTCATCATGTGCTGCCAGTTGTCGGGCTCGGCCGAGAAGCCGATGACGAAGATCGCCACGATCGGCATGAAAACGACCGCCGCGGCAATCAGCGCAGCAAACGTTGCCGATCCCATGCGTCTGCTGGCATGCGTGCCCTTGGGCGAAACGGAGTGGGCTGTGCCCGTGCGCGGCAATGTGGACAAACGGTCGGCCCTTGCGAATGCGGGAATGGTTTTCCTCTAGCGGAAAGCGAGGGCGATGAAAACCGGCCCGACTGTCGCGGCGTGGTCAGCGCCGCAGATGTGCGAGACTTTCGCCGATCAATCGCAACCCAAGTGCACCGATGACAACGCCGGCGAGCCGGTCGACCCAAAGTTTCGCGCTGAGATAGGCGCGTTGCGAGCGCGGCACCGAGAAGGCGATCGCAACGATGGCATACCACCCGGCCTCGATGAGAAAGATCACCGGCGGCAGTGCAATAACCACCATGAGTGGCGGGTTTTGCGGCATCAGGGCCGCAAAGATGCTGGCATAAACCACGGCAGTCTTCGGATTGCTGATCTGCGTGACGAAGCCGAGCGCCAGGCAGCGCGGCAGCGAGTGCATGGTCCGCCCCTCTGCCGATCCGACCGAGATCGGCGCAGCTGCGCCGCGCCAGATCATCACACCGAGATAGACGAGATAGAGTCCGCCCGCGACCTTCAAAACCAGGTAGAGCCATTCAACCCGTTCGAGCAGAGCAATAAGACCAGCGAGCGCCAGAACCGCAAACAGAGCCCCACCAAGCCCCATCCCGATCGCTGCTGCAAGTCCATGCAATCGCGTATTGGCAACCGAAATCCGCGAAACAAGTACGAAGCTCGGCCCGGGGCTCATGGCACCGACCGCGATGGCGACGGCAATGCCGAGGAGAATGCTGAATGCCGTCATGCCGTTCTCCCCGTCCTCGCGATCATTCCGAGATGTCAGTCCGCCAATACCCTCGGCGAAGGAAAGGTCACCTCGACCAGCGTGCCTTCGTTCGGCGTCGACGAGATCGCAAACTGGGCCCGGTTCGCGTCAACCATGGCCTTGGTCAGCGGAAGGCCGAGACCGGTGCCGTCGCCGCGATTGCGTGGCGTGCCGGTCGAAACCTGGCGGAAGGGTTTCATCGCCTGCTCGAGTTCGCTGCGCGACATTCCAATGCCGGTATCCCGGATCCGGAGCGCCACGCTGCCATTCGCTTCATAAGCCGTCGACACGATGATCTGTCCGCCAGACGGCGTGAAGCGGATTGCATTCGCCAGGATGTTCAGCACGATCTGCTTGATCGAGCGCCCGTCGGCCACAACATTCGGCACGGCCTGCGACAGCGCGGTGCGGATGATCACCCGCTGGCCGTTCGCCTGCGGCTGCACGATCGACACCGCTGCCTGCACCATTTCGTTCAGTCCGACGGAGGAGAAATCGAGCTCCATCTCGCCCGCCTCGATCTTGGAAATGTCGAGGAGGTCGTTGACGATGTCGAGCACATGACGGCCAGAGCGCACGATGTCGTGCGCGTATTCGCCGTAGCGCGGATGACCGACCGGGCCGAAATGCTCGTTGGCCATCATGTCGGCAAAGCCGATGATCGCGTTCAGCGGTGTCCGGATCTCATGGCTGACGCGGGCAAGGAAGTCGGTCTTGTGGGCGTTGGCCGTTTCCGCCGCGCGCTTTGCGTTGCGCAGCTCTTCCTCGGTCCGCTTCCATTGCGTGATGTCGCGGATGACTGCGCAATAGCCGTTGGAGGAGTTGAGCCTGCCGATGGTCATGAACAGCGGCAGGAAGCCGCCGGAGGCCTCGCGACCGATCACTTCGCGACCGTCGTTCAGGACGCTAGCGACGCCATGACCGGCAAGTCCGCTCAGATAGTCGAGGATCGACTTCTGGCTCTCATGCGCAAACAGCATGACAAAGGGTTTCCCGCGCGTTTCCATGTCGTCGAAGTTGAAGAGCGCGCTTGCCGCCCGGTTCATCGAACGGATGTCACCGTCGGAATCGAGGATCACCACGCCGTCGGTCGCGGTTTCCAGGATCGAACGCAGCTCGTCCACTTCGACCTTCATGCGGGCGAGTTCCCCCGCCTGCGCCGGTGTCGCGGCCGGTGCAACCGTCACCGTCTCGGGCTCGGCCGGCATTTCCGGCCGGACCTGTTCCTCGGGCTGGGCAATCAGTGCCAGCATCAGGGCGGTGGTTTCCTCGAAGCGTACGGATTGCAGCCGTGCCGTAACCGGCAGCAGACGGTCGTCGGCGCAGAGGGCCACGACCTGGCCCGCCTCATCGCCGGGCTCTTCCAGATCACGACGCTGGATCAGCGTGTCGAGACCACCGACGTCGTCAAGTTCACCCAGCGTCTTGTATCCCGTGAGCGCGAAGAATTCCGGATTGGCGTGGATCAGCCGGTCGCCGACATGCACCAGGAGCGCGACCGGCATCAGGTCGATGATATCAGCAGTCAGGCTGCGCTCGCGTCTTCCGGCCGGCCGATCCGCCGATGGGCTCGGCAAATTGGCTTCGGCCGAAGGCTCGGCGACGGGCTCGGTCGGCGTGATCGCGCTGGCGGGCGGCGTCTGGGGCGCTTCCGGCGTCTTCGGTGACGGCGCGGCCGGCTCGTTTCGCAGCACGGGTGGCTCCGACGACGCCAGCGACTGCTCGACCTTTGCCCTGAGGCTGAGCGGATCGAGCTTGCGTGCGATCTCCTGGAATGCGGCCTGTTCGCCGGGTGTCAGGCTGTCGCGCTGGCGGACACGATGATCCTGCAGCTGCACGACCTTGTCTGGCAGGCTCGGTTTGCGCGGCTCCATGATCCGCAGCACCGGTGGCTCGAAGTCGACCGGGCGCGACGGCGCAAGATCGTTTGCGCTTTCGGCTTCCACGCTCGGCTCAGCGGCGTCAACCGCGTCGTTGTCGTCATCCGCCTCGATGTGGGTGTCGAGAACCTGTTCGCCTGCCTCGGAGATCTGCTCTTCGAGATAATCTTCCGGGGGATGGCTCTCGCCTTCGCTGAGTTCGCTCAAGAACTCCGCGAGTTCCTCGTCCCGGTCGCTGTGCATACCGGTCGGCAGTTCGTCCGGCGCATCAGCGGTGGGGCGCTGCTCAACAAAGGTCATGCCGATCGCGTCTGGATCGTCCTGTGCGTCCGCGACCCTGACGATCCCGAAACCGCGGAAGCCGTCGAATTCGCGGTTGCGCGTATAGGTTGGCAGGGCCGCCAGATCGACGGGCACTACCAGCCGTGTTCCTTCGACGGGCCAGTAGATCGTCTTGCCGGACCAGGTGTCGCGTTTCTTCAGGAGTTCGCTGATCTTGCCGTCCGGATCGAGATTGAAAAGGGCCGCGAGATCGGAGAAGGCAACGCCCTCGATATCGGCCGCACGCGGGCCGACGGCCTGGGCAAACTCCGCCGAAACCTCGCTGAACCGGCCCTCGGCATCGATCTTCCAGACAAAGCGTGTGGCGCGCCGATCCTGATGAAACGTGAAACCTTCGGTGTCGGGGCCATGGCCCGCGAGCCTGGTTGTCGGCGCGACGGTCGCTGCAGCGGCGGTCTCAACGGTCTCCACGATCTGATTGGTAGCGGGCACGTCCGCTTCCGTGACAACAGGCGGTTCGTCGAAATGATCGGCCGCTTCCGACGACAAGGGCTCATCCGGCTCGTTGGCAAACGTGTCGTCAGTCTCGTCCGGGATCGCTTCGACCTCTGCCTCAGCCGACTCGACCACCAGCACATCAACGTCTGCATCGGTCGTTTCGTCCTGCGCGTCGAAAGCGTCGGTGTCCGGCTCGATTTCTTCAATGTCTCCGAGGGCAGCAATCACGCTCTCAAAGGGCGCAGCAGGCGAGGGGAGCTCGGCCGATTCTGCCATTGTCTCATCCGCGGAGATTGCGAAGTCTTCGGTCTCGGTCTCGGTCTCGTCTTCGACCGTATCGTCGGCCCGGACAGGCTCGGCGATTGCGGTCGGCAGATCCTCGTCTTCTGCAAAGTCGTCGCTCGGGTCCATCTGGCCGAGGATCGTCTCGACCGCGAACAGAAGATGGAGCGCCGGCGCGTCAGAAATCTTGCCGATGGCGGCGGGGAGATATCCCCGGCCTGTCGGGATCGGCCGCTTGACGAGCCTGTCTGCATCCGCCTCGACGAGATTGATCAGCATGCGCGCCGTCTGCGGCGTGATGCCGAGGCCCGGGAAGCCGTCGGAGCTCGCGACGAGGCCGCCCTCGCCATCGAGCACGGCCATATGCGTGTCCGGATCGTCGAAGCCGCTCATCAGTTCCTGGGCGAGCTGCTTATCCCCGGTCGCGCGCTTGACGGCCGGCAGCGAGAGCAGGATCACCGGCTCCCCCTTGCGGATCTCGATGCAGTCGGCAGATGCCGTGATCGGCAGCTTCTGGAAGCCCGAGGTTATGCGCAGCATCAGATTGCGGCTGTCGCCCGGCGATGACAATTGGCGGGCAACCGTTTCGAGCTGCCGAAAGGTGATGTCGCCGCGGTTAGGGCCTTCCTCGAGAAAGTCGTAGATCGAGTCGGCGCCGAAGAAGCGCGCGCCGGCGCCGTTGCACCAGAGTACCCGCCCCAGCCCCGGCGCGAACAGCACGAGCGCCTCGCCCCGCGCCAGACGCGGTCGGATGAGGTCGTGCACGGCGACGTCGATGAATGGGTATTGAGCGGGCATTTTCGGACCTGTCGCTTCATGGCCTGCGAGTAAATTAACAGATTTTTAATAGCTAGGCAGTGCCTTTGGGTCCAGAAAGTCGGGACCCTTTCGATTGGTAAGGTTAATCCGCCCCGGTTTTCAACATGCAGAAAATCTAATTGTGCAGCGCACAATAATATTGCAATGCACAATATCAGGTGCTATATAGGGTTCATGAATGAAACATGAGGGGTCGCCGAGATCCCCCGACAAGAGGAAATGCACCATGAACACCAATGATATCTTCTCTTTCTCCTCCTTCGACCCTTCGAAGATGCAGGAAAGCTTCCGTGACTTCGCCGAAAAGGGCGCAGTCCAGTCGAAGGAAGCCTATGCCAAGATGAAGTCCGCCACGGAAGAAGCCACGAAGACCGTGGAAGCGACCGTCCAGACGGCCCAGGCCGGCACCGTCGAACTCGGCCTCAAGGCGATCGACGCCATGCGCACCAATGCCGATCTCTCGCTCTCGCACATGGAAGCGCTGCTCGGCGTCAAGTCCATGGCTGAACTGGTCGAACTCCAGACCGCCTTCATCCGCAAGCAGGCTGAAGTGACGATCGAACAGGCCAAGGCGATCCAGGAAACCGCCAAGAAGGTTGCCGAAACGATGACCAAGCCTGGCAAGGAAGCTGCCGAAAAGGTCATGTCCTCGCTCAAGGTCGCCTGATCGACTGCGATTGCTGAAAAATCCTCCCAAGGATCTTGGGCCGGGCATAGCGCCCGGCCTTTTTCATAACCCCAAGCCTTTTCGCCTGATGCGCAGAAAGGGCTTGAAAAAAAATCCATCTGCTCGTATGTGACCCCTCGACGGCGTCAGCGACGCGGTCATGTGCGGTTGTAGCTCAGTTGGTTAGAGCGCAGGTTTGTGGCACCTGAGGTCGGAGGTTCGAGACCCCCCAACCGTACCATTTTCTCCCTGGTTGATACTGAAGCAATCTGGAACGCCCGCTTGGCGCGGCCCGTGTGTGTGTCCGCATGCTCTTCAATGCCTAAAATGCGATCGTTTGCATTAACCTGAAAACAAGGCTTCGGACAGTTCCGGCTTTGAACCTCGACCTTTTGGTGCTCTCACTTGAACCAGACGAGCGGAGGTCCAATGGAACGTCGCAACGAGATAAGACACCGCTGCGAACTGGATTCGCTGGTCCTGATGTTCGGCTGCCATGTCCGGGGACGGATTTCCGACTGCAGCCCCAAGGGGCTGGGTCTGGTGCTCTCCGAAGGCGTAGAACTCGCGGATCATGAGCCGCTTGTCCTTTATTGCGATCTGTTCGGTGTTCTGCATGCCGAGATCATCTGGAAGCAGGACGAGAAGATCGGAGCGCGGATACGCAACTGGAAGACGGCGGCGGTCAGCAGCCGGATCCGGCCCTACCTCCTGCAGCCATCGAGGATCTGATGATTGCGGTCTTCAGACTGCCGCGTCGTTGTCGTCACGGATTGCAGAGCGCGCAGTAGGTCGGGTCCGCAACGGCGCCGGGGGCTTGCTCATGGCGCTCCTCCACGCCACAGGAAACACAGCCGAACACATCATGCCGCGGCAGCGATGTCGGACAGCCACAGAGACTGCAGGGCAGACCATATTCGGTTCTGACCTTGCCCCAGCCCGGATGGCGGCAATGCGTGCAAGGTGTCGACAGACGCGCTGCCATCTGCCGTCCAACCTCGCCAATCACCACCATTCGCCGGGGATTCATGAAGGCCCGCATGTCGGTCTCGATATGCGCTCGTCCGGTCGGGGAAAGCCCGGCCGCGGTCCCGATCGCGATTTCCAGATCCGCAACAGTGCGAATGCCCTTGGCCACCGGTGCGTTCAACCGACCTACGGGCGCGACGACCAGGCCCTGCTCCGGGAAGCCGATCCGCTCGAGAAAGGCGTCTGCATCCCCGACCGAAACGGCAGGGCAGTGACCGAATGTTGGCTGCTCGTCGATCCTTATCTCCGCGATTTCGAAGCCCTGTGCCGCGTCCACGTAGAGCAGCAGCTCGCGACCGACCGCGAGCAATGGAATGGTCGGATGGGGGCCATAGGCGCCCTCGCTGGCAAGCGCTGCCTGCAGACCAGTTTCCTGCATGGCGGCTTGTGCCTTGGCCCGTGCCGCCTCCAGCATCGTCCCGGATCGCGGCCGATCCCGGGTGAAGGTCCCGAATTGATCGGTATCGAGGGCCGATGGCAGCACCAGGTCGATACCGATGGCTGCGAACGACGCGGAGAGAGCGCGCTCCTTTCCGTGAATCGTCGCCATGGCCATCCGTCGCGGCAGCACGAAGTCCGAGGCGGACCGACCGTTCGTCATGTCGTCTTCCTGCATCTGTTCCGGGCCGCAGATGTGCCGCCGTCTCTTTTGTTTCGGACCTTCATTGCTTGCGCCGGTCCGTTCCGGTGTCCAAGGCGTCCGCCCAAACGAAATACCCCGCCATGTTGCCATGACGGGGGTTCAAAGCGTGTGACTGTGCCTGTCGTCAGGCGCGCGTCACTTCCTTCACCCAGCCATGTGTATCCGCCACGGATCCGCGCTGGATGCCGGTCAGCTGGTTGCGCAGCGTTTCCGTTTCCATGCCCGTGCCGGCATTGCCGATGACGAATTCGCCGCCGGGATGGCGCACCGTGCCGATCGCTGCAACAACGGCAGCCGTGCCGCAGGCGAAGGCCTCGCGCAGCTTGCCGCTCTTGGCGTCCGCCATCCATTCATCGAAGGAATAGGGGCGCTCGATGACATCAAGGCCGTTGTCTCCGGCAAGCTTGATGATCGAGTTGCGGGTGATGCCCGGCAGGATCGTGCCCGAGAGCGGTGGCGTGACCACGGTGTTGTCGTCCATGACGAAGAAGACGTTCATGCCGCCCAATTCTTCGATCCATTTGTGCTCGGCGGCATCCAGGAAGACGACCTGGTCGCAGCCGCGGCTTGCCGCTTCCTTCTGGGCGAGAAGGCTCGCCGCATAGTTGCCGCCGCACTTGGCAGCGCCCGTGCCGCCAGGAGCCGCACGCGTGTAATGTTCGCTGACCCAGAGCGTGACCGGCTTGCTGCCGCCCTTGAAATAGGGGCCGACGGGCGAAGCGATGACGCAGAACACGTATTCGCGCGAAGGACGAACGCCGAGGAAAGCTTCGCTTGCAAACATGAAGGGACGCAGATAAAGGCTGCCTTCGCCTTCCGGAACCCATTTGGCATCGATCTTGACCAGCTCTTCGACCGCCTTGAGGAATAGCTCCTCCGGTACGTCGGGCATGGCCATGCGCTCGGCCGACCTGTTGAAGCGGCGGGCATTCTCTTCCGGGCGGAAGAGCGTGATGCGGCCATCGGCAGCCTTGTAGGCCTTCATGCCCTCGAAGATCTCCTGCGCATAGTGCAACACGCTTGCCGCCGGATCGATCTGGAAGGGTTTGCGCGCCGAGACTTCCGGGCTGTGCCAGCCCTTGTCGACGTGCCAATGTACCACCGCCATGTGGTCGGTGAACAGCGTTCCGAAGCCCAGGTTTTCGAAAGCCGCGAGCCGCTCGGCTTCCGGCATGGGCGAGGCATTCGGAACGATCTGGAAGTCGAGGAGTGCGGTATTCGTGGTCATGGAGAGCCTGTGTCTGAGCTGTTCACGGTTGCGCTGGCCGCGCCGATGGAGACGGTCGCGACCGGTGCCGTCGTTTGTGCGGTTTGATCGCGGTTTGTCAACAGAAACCATGCTATCGCGATGCAGCAAAACGCTTGGTCTGCAGGGCCGAGAGCCGGCTTAGCCCATCGCGAGCCTGAACAGGAACCAGAAGCCGGCGAGCGAGATGACCGCCCCCAGCGCCTGCACCAGCCGGCCGCCGCCGATCGGCTTCAGGGCAGCACCGATTGCGATCCCGATCACATGGATCACGCCAGTGGAGACCACGAAGCCCACGGTAAAGGCTGCGGGGTCGCTGGCGCGCGGCGCGAGCACACCATGCGGATAGCCATGCATGAGCGCAAAGGCTGCAATCAGCACCAGCGCCGCCCATTCCGGCGCCCGCCACGCGGCCGCAATCGCACCGCCGAGAACGATGACAGAAACGGCAATCCCGTATTCGATCGGCTGGTCGGGCAGAAGGCCGGTCATGCCGATGATCCCGCCCACGCACATGATCATCGGGAAAGTCGCGGGCAGCGTCCAGACCGATCGGCCACCCATCTGCGCGCCCCAGAGCCCGACGGCGAGCATGGCAAGCAGATGGTCTAAGCCAGCCAGCGGATGGCCGAAGCCCGAGCCGAACCCGCCGAGCGGTCCGTCCATCACATGCGCATGGGCGGGAAGTGCCGAGAGGAGTGCAAACAGAAAGGCCGGAAGGCCGAGATGAAGCAAGGGCTGGCGCATGTCAGTATCCATGGGTGATCAGATCGTCGCAGTCTATCTGCGTCGCTCATGACGGAAAAGCGTCCTCAAAACGCACTCCGGTCATCGGCCAACCGCGTCAGCTGAAGATCGCGCGATCTTCGTCCACCGCATCCTGCAGGAATTGCACCACCGCCCGAACGCGCACGAGTTCCCGCGCACTTTCGTGGAAGGTCGTCCAATAGGCACGCCGGATGGTGACCTCGGGTAGTACGCGAACGAGGTGGTCATGCTGCCGGGCGATATAGCTGTGCAGGATACCGATGCCCGCACCCGCCAGAACTGCCTCCGTCTGGCCGATCGCAGACGAGATCTCGAAGCCGGCATTCCAGTCGCGCATCACCTCGCCGGTGAAATTCAGCGACGGCGTGAAGATCAGGTCCTCGACATAGCCGATCCGGCGATGGGCCTTGAGACCTTCGGCGGTCGTCGGGAGACCGTTCGTTTCGGCATAACCCTTCGATGCATAGAGCCCGAGCGTGTAGTCGACAAGCTTCGACGAGACGAGCCGACCCTGATCCGGTCGCTCCAAGGTCACGGCAATATCCGCCTCGCGCTGCGACAGCGAAAACGATCGCGGCACCGGCACCAGCTGGATCTTCAGTTCCGGATGCCGCTCGATGAGCGCGCCGAGCCGCGAGGCCAGAAAGAACACGCCGAAACCATCGGGCGCGCCGATCCGCACCGTGCCCGCCACCTGCGTGTCCGTGCGCCCGAGGCGTGCCTGCACCTCTAGCATCTCGGTTTCCATCCTCTCGGCGGAGCCGAGAAAGGCCTCGCCCTCGGCGGTCAGTTCGCAGCCATTGGTGCGGCGGATGAAGAGCCGTGTCTTGAGCGCCGTCTCCAGCGCCGTCAGCCGACGCGAAAGCGTGGCGTGGTTCAGGCCCAGACGTCTGGAGGCGGCGAGGATCTGGCCCGTGCGCGCCACGGCCAGAAAGATGCGAACGTCATCCCAGTTCATCGGTGGCCCCCTCTGCTCCCGGAATGCGGGTTACCCCCCTCTGGCCTGCCGGCCATCTCCCCACATGGGGCAAGAACTGATGAGCTGCCGGCCGGTCGCCCGCCTTTGGAGCTTGATGAACCGAGCAGCAAACGCGGCGCCCCGCTCTCCCCCCTTGCGGGGGAGATGTCACGCAGCGACAGAGGCGGGTATTCATATGCGATAGCCCTGCCCGTGTGGGGGAGATGCCTGGCAGGGCAGAGGGGGGTGGCACACGAAAGACCGATCAACGATGTCACCTAACATTAATTTTCGCACAACAGATGCGTAAATGATCGCGTTGATTTGTGCAAATCAAAGCGCATACTGCCTCCACAACAATCCAGGAGGACACCCATGTATCAGGTTGGTCATTTCATCGGCGGCAAGCATGTCGCCGGCACGTCGGGCCGCAAGCAGCCGATCTACAACCCGGCCACCGGCGAAGTGCAGGGCGAGGTCTCGCTCGCAAGCGCTGAAGAGCTGAACGCGGCGGTCGAGAACGCCAAGTCGGCCCAGGCCAAGTGGGCCGCCACCAATCCGCAGCGCCGCGCCCGCGTCTTCATGAAGTTCGTTCAGCTCCTGAACGACAATATGGATTCACTCGCCGAGACTCTCTCGCGCGAACACGGCAAGACCATCGAAGACGCCAAGGGCGACATCGTCCGTGGCCTGGAAGTCTGCGAATTCGTCATCGGCATCCCGCATCTGTCGAAGAGCGAGTTCACCGAAGGCGCTGGCCCGAACATCGACATGTATTCAATTCGGCAAGCGGTCGGCATCGGCGCCGGCATCACGCCGTTCAACTTCCCGGCCATGATCCCGATGTGGATGTTCGCGCCTGCGATTGCCTGCGGCAACGCCTTCATCCTGAAGCCGTCCGAGCGTGACCCGTCCGTTCCGATCCGCCTGGCTGAACTGATGATCGAGGCAGGGCTTCCCGCCGGCATCCTCAACGTCGTCAATGGTGACAAGTCCGCCGTCGACGGCATCCTGACGCATCCGGACATCTCGGCCGTCTCCTTCGTCGGCTCGACCCCGATTGCCCGTTACGTCTATGGAACGGCTGCGATGAACGGCAAGCGCGCTCAGTGCTTCGGCGGCGCCAAGAACCACATGATCATCATGCCGGATGCCGACCTCGACCAGGCCGCTCAGGCGCTGATGGGTGCCGGCTACGGCTCTGCCGGCGAACGCTGCATGGCAATCTCGGTCGCTGTTCCAGTCGGTGAAGATACGGCAAACCGCCTGATCGAAAAGCTGACCCCGATGGTCGAAAGCCTGCGCATCGGCCCCTATACCGATGACAAGGCCGATCTCGGCCCCGTCATCACCAAGGAAGCACAGGCGCGCATCAAGGGCCTGATCGACAGTGGCGTCGAAGCCGGCGCCAAGCTCGTCGTCGATGGCCGCGACTTCAAGCTTCAGGGCTACGAGAACGGCTATTTCGTCGGTGGTTGCCTGTTCGACAACGTCACGCCTGATATGGACATCTACAAGACCGAAATCTTCGGGCCGGTCCTCTCGGTCGTTCGCGCCAAGACCTATGAAGAAGCCCTCGACCTGCCGATGAAGCATGAATACGGCAACGGCGTCGCGATCTACACCCGCGACGGTGATGCCGCCCGCGACTTCGCCTCGCGCATCAACATCGGCATGGTTGGCATCAACGTGCCGATACCGGTTCCGCTCGCCTACCACTCCTTCGGTGGCTGGAAGTCCTCGTCTTTCGGCGATCTCAACCAGCACGGCACGGACTCCATCAAGTTCTGGACCCGCACCAAGACGGTCACAAGCCGCTGGCCGTCGGGCATCAAGGACGGTGCCGAGTTCGTCATGCCGACGATGAAGTAAGAGAAGCAACGTCGTTCACAATTGCGCCACCCCGTCGAAAGGCAGGGTGGCGTTCTCTTGCCAGCATGAAATCGGCTGATAGCTTCTCCGGCGGGAGGGCGGATCATGCCGAAAAAGAAGAACCATACCGGCGGCTGTCTTTGCGGGGCAGTGCGCTTCGAGGCCGATGCGCCGGCCGCCAAGCCACACACCTGTTCCTGCAAGATGTGCCAGCGCCATACGGGCAGTCTCACCGCCACCTGGGTCGAATTTCCGCGCGAGGCCGTGCGCTGGGTTGGCCCTGCAGGCATCCCCGCCACATGGCGCTCCTCCGACTTTTCGTCACGTGCATTCTGCGACACCTGTGGCTCTTCGATCGGCGCCATCGACGATCAGCCGACGGTGGCGCTCCTGCTCGGAGCCTTCGATCGCACCAGCGCCGCCGATCTCAGGCCCGCCTATCATTCCTACAAGGGTGGCCGGCCGAAATGGTGGTGCATCGAGATCTGCGAGACCTGAACGGTGCAACGGGCGCCCGAAGTGTCCGAGCGCACTTGAGTGCGTGGTGCTCTCATGGTCAATGTTCAGGCGCGCGTTGCGGGGGATAGCGACGTGCAGGTTTTGATTTCATGAGGGACATTTCATGCAAGAGGCAGTCTTCGGCCGCGCCGACGCTTTGCGCCGCGGCGAGTTTCGCGGCAGCGCCGGTGAGTATTTCGGTATCTGGATCGTCAACATTCTCCTGACGATCGTCACGGTCGGCATCTACTCCGCCTGGGCCAAGGTTCGGCGCAACCGCTATTTCTACGGAAACTCATTCATTGACGGTCACTCCTTCGACTACCACGCCAAGGGGCTACAGATCTTCATCGGTCGTGCCATCGTTTTCGGCTACATCATTGGCTACAACATTCTCCTGACCTTCAGCCCGATCGCGGGCGGTATCCTGGCGTTGCTGATGTTCGTGCTGCTTCCCTGGATCGTCATGCGCAGCCTTCGCTTCAACGCCCGCGTCACGAGCTATCGCAACATCCGTTTCGACTTCGTCGGAAAGACCTGGGGCGCCTTCGTCGCGATCATCTTCGGCGGCCTCATCGCCTTCTTCTCGCTTGGCATCCTCGCGCCTTTCGCCAGCCGCTGGCTCTATCGCTACATCTTCAACAACCTGCGTTACGGCGACCGGGCCTTCGAGACAGATCCGAAGATCGGTGCGCTCTACCGCGTCTGGCTGCCAGCCTTCCTGCTGATGCTTGTCGGTGCGGCAGTCGGAGGGGCTCTCTTTGTCCTGATCTATTATGGTGCGGTGGCCAGCGCCGACTCGGGCATGGATGGCGAGGCCCTGCTCGTTCTCGGCATCTATGGAACGGTGATCCCGGTCTTGTTGCTTTGGGGCGTCGCGGCGATTTTCTATCGCATCGGCGTTCGCAACGTGGTGATGAATTCAGCCCGCTTCGATACCCGTCATTCCCTTTTTTCGGATCTGGGCCGCCTGCGTTATTTCTGGATCGTCGTCTCAAATCTGGTCGTCACCATCCTCACCCTCAGCCTGATGCGCCCCTGGGCAGCGGTCCGCGAGCACCGCTATGTGGTCGAGCATTCCGGCATCGTGGTCGATGGTGAACTCGGTGATGTGGTATCGTCGATGCACGCCTCCGGCTCCGCCCTGACGGCGGAATATCTCGATCTTGAAGGGTTCGACTTTGGCTTCTGACGACAAGCGCATCGCCTCCGGCCGCTGGCATCCTCCCGCCTCGAGCCGGTCGGCGCCGGCGGTCCTTCTGGCGGAGGGCAAGACCCTTTTTGTCCGGCTAGACGCCGGAGGCGATCCGGTGTCTCTGGGAGACCTGGCACGGACGGAGATATCGGCCCGCGTCGGTCGCATTCCCCGCCGGGTCACCTTCGCCGATAGCTCGCTCTTCGAGACCGATGACAACGACGCCGTCGACCTGTGGCTGAGCAAGCATGGCAAGAAGGGCGTCGTTCACGAACTGGAGCGGTTTCACCCGCGTCTGGTCGCCTTCGTCTTCGCTGTTGTCGTGCTTGCGGGCCTGATCTACCGCTATGCAGTTCCGGCGCTGGTCGAAGTGGCTGTTCTGGTGACACCGCCGGCGGTCACCGAGTGGATGGCAAGCGGTACGCTTCTGTCGCTCGACCAGGCGGTGTTCAGCGAAAGCCGACTGCCCGAAGCCCGTCAGACGGAGATCCTGAAGGCCTTCAATCAGGTCGCAGTCCTCTCGTCCCGGGGTGTTGCCGGCTACAATCTCAATTTCCGTCAGGGTGGCCCGATTGGCCCGAACGCGTTTGCCCTTCCCGATGGAACGCTTGTCATCACCGACGAACTGATCGATCTTGCTGACGGCGACATGGACATGATCATCGGGGTCCTTGCCCACGAAATCGGCCATGTCGAGGAGGAGCACTCGCTCCGCCAGCTCTATCGCGCAGCCGGCATGGCCGGTCTAATCATGCTGATCGCAGGCGATGTCGGTGCGGCCGGCGAGGACATTCTGACCAATGGCGCTGCCCTGATGTCACTCTCCCATTCGCGTGACGCGGAAAACGAGGCCGACCGTATCTCGGTGGAGCTGATGGCCAAGGCCGGCCGTGATCCGCGCGCTATCGGCCGCTTCTTCGCTCGGCTGGAAGAAAAACTCGGTCTCGATGGAGACTCCTCCTTCCTGTCCACCCATCCGGGCACCAGTGAGCGGCGGGAGGCAATCGACGATCACGCGAAGACTGTCGAAGCTGGTGGCATCTGAGGGGGAGGCCAGGCGGGAGGCGGACTATGGCACATGCCGAAATGCAAGAAGGGGCGGTCTGAGACCGCCCCTTCTGCTTTCAAGTATACGCGGAAGATTACTGCGTTGCGCCGTCGTTCAGGCCGACCTTGTCGACCAGTTCGGAAGCGGTCTTGCGGTTGGCAGCGATGTCGGCGAGCGGCAGCGGATCAGCCTTGATCGCGCCGAAGCTGGCAACCATCTCGGAAACCTTGGCATTGGGGCCGACAGGATATTCGAAGACCTGCTCGGCATAGATGGTCTGCGCTTCGTCGGAAGCCAGGAATTCCATCAGCTTGACGGCATTGTCCTTGTTCGGTGCGTTCTTTGTCAGTGCCATGCCGGAAATGTTGACATGCGTGCCACGGTCAGCGGCGTTCGGGAAGAGAACCTTGACCGAAGCGGCCCAGTCCTTTTCTTCCGGATCCTTCTCGTTGGTCTTCATCAGACCGAGGTAGTAGGTGTTGGCAAGGCCGAGATCGCATTCGCCGGCATGGATTGCCTTCGCCTGGGCGCGGTCGTTGCCGTCAGGCTTCTTGACCAGGTTCTGCTTAAGGCCTGCGAGCCATGTTTCCGTGTATTCGGCGCCATGGTGGGCGACCATCGAGGCGAACAGGCCGACATTGTAGGCGTGCTGACCGTCGCGCATGCAAATGCGGCCCTTCCACTTGGGATCGGCGAGTTCTTCATAGGTGATCGCATCTTCGGAGACGCGGTCCTTGGAAGCATAGAGAACGCGGCCACGGGTGGTCAGGCCGAACCAATTGCCTTCCGGATCACGATACTGCGCCGGGATCTGGCTGTTGATGTTCTCGTCGACGAGCGGCTGGGTCACGCCGCCATCCTTGGCTTCCGTGAGGCGCGCGATGTCGACCGTCAGAATGACGTCGGCCGGCGAGTTTGCACCTTCTGCCGTGATGCGCTCAACGAGGCCCTTGTCGAGGAAAAGCACATTGGTCTTGATGCCCGTTTCCTTGGTGAAGGCGTCCATCAGCGGCTGGATCAGTTCCGGCTGACGATAGGAATAGATGTTGACTTCGCCGTCTGCCAGTGCCGAGCCGGCCGAAAGGGCCAGAACGGAAACTGCACCGAGTGCGATGGTACGGATGGATGTCATGGTAGGCCTCCCTCTTTGCGGATTGTTGAGGCGCATATTCATGAAATAGGATAAGCTGTCAATTGTAGTCCAGTTTAATCACCAACACGTGAGTCTAGAACTTGAGTATTTTGGAATTGTTCAAAACTGCAAAAGGCGCTATATAAGCCGCAAGAAAACAGAGGAATCGTGCATGCGTTTGACAAAACAGACAAATTACGCCGTGCGCATGCTGATGTATTGCGCAGCCAACAGCGACCAGTTGAGCCGGATCCCGGAGATCGCCAAGGCCTATGGCGTGTCGGAGCTCTTCCTGTTCAAGATTCTGCAGCCGCTGAACAAGGCCGGTTTGGTCGAGACCGTCCGCGGTCGTAACGGTGGCGTGCGCCTCGGCCGTCCGGCCGAAAAGATCACGCTGTTCGATGTCGTGAAGGTCACGGAAGACAGCTTCGCCATGGCGGAATGCTTCGAGGACGACGGTGACGTCGAATGCCCGCTGATCGACAGCTGTGGCCTGAACTCTGCGCTGCGCAAGGCGCTGAACGCCTTCTTCGACGTGCTTTCCGAATACACGATCGACGACCTCGTCAAGGCACGCCCGCAGATCAACTTCCTGCTCGGCATCGACGACCTGCAGCCGCGCCGTGTGGCCGCCGCTCCAGCTGCCGCACCGGCCGCCTGAAAATCGTCGAATATTCACTTGATCAAACCCGCCGAAAGGCGGGTTTTTTCGTTGCAGGGCAGTGCCTTTACGCCCGCCTTGCTTCCTTCCGGCACTCTGCTACGTTTACGTTCACGGCAGTTAAGATCTGCCGGTTGGGGCGGCTTGAAACGGGTCGCTGGTGCAGGTCTCTGGGGGGAGCATGTACGACTATGTCATCATCGGTGGCGGATCGGCCGGCTCGGTCCTTGCGGCGCGGCTGAGCGAGGACCCGTCGGTTACCGTCTGCCTGCTGGAAGCCGGCGGTCGGGGTGACGGCATCTTCGCCCGCGTGCCGATGGCGTCAGCGGCTGTTGTGCCGGGTCATGTGAAGAGCGGAAACTGGCGTTTTTCGACGGTGCCGCAGGAGGGCCTCAACGGACGTCGGGGTTACCAGCCGCGCGGTCGCGGCCTTGGCGGATCGAGCCTGATCAATGCCATGCTCTATGTCCGCGGGCATACCGGCGATTACGATGAGTGGGCGTCTCTCGGCTGTGAAGGCTGGTCGTGGAAGGACGTCCTTCCCTGGTTCAAGAAGGCCGAGGACAACATCCGTGGGGCGGACGATTTGCATGGCCGCGGTGGCCCGCTTCAGGTCTGCGATCAGAACTGGGCGCGCCCGATCAACCAGGCCTTCCTGAAGGCCTGCGAACAGCGCGGTCACCGTCAGAACGACGATTTCAACGGGCCGATGCAGGAGGGGGCCGGCGTCTATCAGGCCACCCAGTTCTGGAACGGCCCAAAGCGCGGCGAGCGTTGCTCGGCGGCTGCCGCCTATCTCCACGACGTGATGACGCGGCGCAATCTCACCGTCATCACCGAAGCGCATGTATCGCGCATCCTGGTCGAACAGGGCAGGGCGGTCGGCGTCGCCTATCGCTTCGGCAAGGACGAGCAGCGGATCGTCCGCGCCGATCGCGAGGTGCTCTTGTCGGCAGGGGCGCTTCAATCACCGCAGATCCTGATGCTCTCGGGCATTGGCCCTGCAGACCATCTGACCTCCCTCGGCATTCCCGTCGTGCTGGACCGAACGGAAGTCGGCTCCAACCTCCAGGACCATCTCGACTACACCATGATCTTCCGCTCGCCGGATACCGACATGTTCGGCTTGGGTATCATGGCGACGCGCGATCTGATGCGCGCCGCAAACGAGTGGCGCACGGAGCGTATGGGTCACCTGCGATCGACCTGCGCGGAATCGGGTGCTTTTCTGAAGACCGATCCGTCGCTCGATCGTCCTGACATCCAGCTGCATTTCCTCGTTGCGATGGTCGACGACCACGTGCGCAAGATACATTGGGGCCACGGCTATTCCTGCCATGTCTGCGTCTTGCGCCCGCATTCGCGTGGCACGGTCCGGCTCGCGAGCACCGATCCGTCCGCTTCGCCGCTCATCGATCCCGCATTTCTCTCGGATCCGCGCGACTTGGAAACCCTGCGCAAGGGTGCCCGCATGATGGCCGAGATCATGGCAGCCCCCGCATTCAATCGCTATCGCGGACCTGAACTCTATCCGGCCGGAACGTCGGATGCGGAACTCGACGCGGCGATCCGTACCCGCGCCGACACGATCTATCACCCCGTCGGCACCTGCCGCATGGGCTCCGATGCCGATGCGGTGGTCGATCCCGATCTCAGGCTGAAGGGCATAGTGGGGCTGCGTGTCGTCGACGCCTCGGTCATGCCGCGTCTGATTGGCGGCAACACCAACGCCCCCGTCATCATGATGGCGGAAAAGATCGCCGCATCCATCCGGGCAGAGGCGAGAGCAGCCAGGGAACGGGCCACCGGCAGAAGCGCAAACAGTGAGAGCGGATTGCATTTCGCCTGAACCTTCCTATTGTCGCGGCCCTTGGATGAGGGCTGAGGAAGAGGAAGAGCATGCCGCAGGACAACAAGCTGGCCGCCCCGCAGGCGGTTATCGTCATGGGAGTCAGCGGCTGCGGAAAGTCCTCGGTCGGCGAGGCGCTCGCGGCCCGTCTCGGGCTTCCCTTCATCGAGGGGGATGTCCTGCACCCCGAAAGCAACGTCGCGAAGATGGCCGCCGGTACGCCGCTAACCGACGAGGATCGCTGGCCCTGGCTGACCGTGATCGGCGAGCGCATGGCGGACGCCTTGGCCCGCGGGGAGGGGATCATCGTGTCCTGCTCGGCGCTGAAGAAGATCTACCGCGAACACTTGCGTGCCGCGACCGGTGGCCGCCTCGCTTTCGTCTATCTCGATGGTTCACGGGAACTGCTCGGCCGCCGCATGGGCGCCCGCACCGGCCATTTCATGCCGCTTGGTCTGCTCGATAGCCAGCTCGCCACCCTGGAAGTCCCGACCGGCGAGCCGGGCGTTGTCACCGTCTCGATCGATCAGACCGTCGAGGGCATCGTCGCCGACGCGCTCGACGGTCTGAAAGCGGAAGCCTGAGCTTCAGCCCTCGTAACCCAGGAGCGGGCCGTAAAGCTCCGGCCGGCGGTCTCGGAACAGGCCCCAGCTGGCGCGCTGCCTTGCGATTCCATCGAGGTCGAAGGTCGCGGTCAACACCGTCTCAGTCTCCCGGTCGGCAGTTGCCACCATTGAACCGGTCTGGTCGCAGATGAAGGACGAGCCGTAGAAGGTAAGCGAGGTGCCCTTGCGACCATCTTCCTTGCCGATCCGATTCGACGCGATGACCGGCATGAGATTGGCCGCTGCATGCCCCTGCATCACCCGCTGCCAATGGCCGGAGCTGTCTAGACTCGCATCCTGCGGCTCCGAGCCGATCGCGGTCGGATAGAACAGAAGTTCGGCGCCCTGCAGCGCCATGGCACGGGCCGCCTCCGGGAACCACTGGTCCCAGCAGATGCCGACGCCGATCGCCGCATGCCGCGTCTCCCAGACTTCGAAACCGGTATCGCCGGGCGAGAAGTAGAACTTCTCGGTATATCCAGGACCATCAGGAATATGGCTCTTGCGATAGATGCCAAGCACGTCCCCGGTCGCGTCGACGATGGCCACGCTGTTGAAGAACGTCTGCCCGGCCTTTTCGAAGAAGCTGACGGGAATGACGACGTTGAGCTCTTCGGCAAGCGCTGCGAAGTGCTCGATCAGTGCATTGTCATGGGCCGGCTTGGCGAGATCGAAGAACTCGGCGATCTGGTCCTGGCAGAAATAAGGTGCCTCGAACAGCTCCTGGATCAGGACGATTTGTGCGCCCTTTGCGGCAGCCTCGCGCACGAGCTTTTCGGCCCGTACGATATTGCCGGGCAGATCCCATGTGCAGGCCATCTGGGTGGCGGCGACGGTGACGGTGCGGGTCATCTCTTCTTTCCTCAAACGCCGAGCCGATCACGCATGCCGTAATACCAGGCACCGAGTGCCGTGAACGGCACGCGGAACATGCGCCCGCCCGGGAACGGATAGGCCTGCAACGACGACCAGACATCGAAGCGGCTCATCTGGCCATGAACAGCCTCGCCAAGGATCTTGCCAAGCAGATGCGTCGTCGTCACGCCATGGCCGCTGTCGCCATGCGAGAAGTAGACCGTGTCCGACAGCTTGCCCATATGCGGGATGCGGGTCAGCGTGAGGGCAAAATTGCCGCTCCAGGCATAGTCGATCTTCACGTCCTTCAGCTGCGGGAAGGTTTTCAGCATGTTCGGCCGGATGACGCCCGTCAGGTTCTTAGGGTCCTGGCCGCCATAGCCGATGCCGCCGCCGTAAAGCAGGCGGTTGTCGGCGGTGCGGCGGTAATAGTCGAGCACGTAGTTTGCATCTTCGACGCAGTAATTGGAGGGCAGCAGTTCCTCGATCAGCTTGGCATCGAGCGGCTCCGTGGCCATCACCTGGCTGGAGACCGGCATCATCTTCTCGGTCACCTTCGGCGCGATGCCGGCCATATAGGCATTGCCGCAGACGAGAATGTGCTTGGCCCTGACAATGCCGCCCTCGGTGCAGACGAAGGGCTGCGGGCCGGTGTCGAGATGCACGACCTTGGAGTTTTCAAAGATCTTGGCGCCGAGGCTTTCGGCCGCTGCCGCCTCGCCGAGCACCAGATCGAGCGGATGGATATGGCCGCCGTGGCGATCGATCATGCCGCCGACATAGCGGTCGGTCTTGGCATACTTGGCGACCTCGGCCTTGGAGACCATCTCCAGCCCGTCATGCCCATGCTTCATCCAGTGGGCCCGGACGTCCGCCATCTCCTTCACCTGCTTGTCGGTGAAGGCTGCGAAGAACCCGCCGTCGACGAGATCGCATTCGATCCCGTATTTCGCCACGCGCTCGCGGATGATCCGACCACCCTCGAGCGACATCTCGCCGAGCCGATCCGCCTTTTCCTGCCCGTAGCGTTTTGCAATCGTTTCAAGATCACGGCTATAGCCGTTGACGATCTGACCGCCATTGCGACCCGAGGCGCCGAAGCCGATCCGATCGCCTTCGAGAACGATCACGGCATAGCCCTTTTCCGAAAGCTCAAGGGCTGCCGAAATGCCAGTAAAGCCGGCGCCGATGATGCAGATATCGGCGGTGTGCTGCCCGTCAAGCTTCGGGCGCACGCGCTTGTCGCGGGCAGAGGCTGCGTAATAGGTGGCCGCATGGCCGGGATTGGGTCCGATCGACTTCGTCATGGCTTCACCTCACACGGTCCGGATATAGGCGTCGTATTCGACGTCGGTCACACGCAGCGAGAACTCCGAGAGTTCCTGCTGCTTGCAGGCGGTATAAAGGCTGCGATATTTCGGCCCGAGCGCCGCATAGGCAAAGCTCGACTTGCCAAAGCGCTGAAGCGCATAGTCCCAGTTGGTCGGCAGCGGCTCGTGGTTGACGGCATGGTCGTCGCCGGAGATCGCCCCACCGGGCGAAAGCTTCTCCTTCATGCCGGCGAGCGCCGCCGACAGGATCATGGCGAGAACCAGATAGGGATTGGTGTCGGATCCGGCGACGCGATGCTCGATGCGAGTCGCAGGCTTCGATGCGGTGATGACGCGAACGGCAGCAGACCGGTTATCGAAGCCCCAGGACGCATAGGTCGGTGCATGTTCGGATGGGCGCAGGCGGCGATAGGAGTTCTGGTGCGGTGCAAAGATCGCCATGCTCTCGCCCATGCTTTCGAGAAGCCCGCCGACCGAATGGAAAAGGGCGTCCGAGGGTCCATCCTCGCCGACATAGATGTTCTCGCCCTTCTCGTTCAGGATCGAGAAATGCACATGCATGCCGCTACCGGCCTGGGTGCCATAGGGCTTGGCCATGAAGGTCGCGTCGAGATCGCTGGCGCGCGCCACGCCCTTGACGATGCGCTTGAGCAATACCGCGTAGTCCGCAGCCGCCAGCGCATCCGGCACGTGATTGAGGTTGATCTCGTACTGACCGGGACCGTTTTCGCGCAACGTCGTATCGGCCGGCACGTTCTGGGCGCGGGCGGCCGTCGAAATGCCGTGGAAGACCTCTTCGAAGTCCTGCAGTTCGGAGATCGACAGAACCTGCGTCTGGCCGGTATGCCAGCGACCGTCTCGCGTATTTGGCGGACGTACCGGATCGAGCGCCGAGCGCACCGGGTCGATCAGGTAGAATTCGAGTTCTGTGGCAACGACAGGCGTCAGTTTCGCCGCCGTGAAGCGCTTCATCACGTTGCCGAGCACCTGGCGCGGATCGGCGTAGAAGCTCTCGCCTTCCTGCGTGTGCATTTGCAAGAGCACCTGCGCCGTCGGGCGCGACAGCCAGGTCACGCGCGAGAGCGTTCCCGGAACCGGAAAGCAGATGCCATCAGGATCGCCGGTTCCCTCGGCAAGGCCCGCGGCATTCACGTCGCGGCCCCATACGTCGAGGGCATAGACCGAGCGCGGCATGGCCATGCCCTTGGTCAAGACGTCGATGGCCCGCTCGCGTGGGATCCACTTGCCGCGTGGCACGCCGTTCACGTCAATGACGAAGGCTTCAAGTACTTCAATATCGGGATTTGCCGCGAAGAATTCGCGTGCCTCTTCGGCCATGTCCATGGATCACCGTGTGGCTGATGTCGATCGGGTTCGAAACGCGCATAAGGGCGCGAACGTATGCTGGTCCGCTAACGATAGACGCTTTTCGCGTTATGGATCAAACACCGGCGCATGCCACTGTCCGTCTTTTCCTGATCCCCTCGACCGGCGGCGTTCTTGCGACGCGAGCTTCGTTCCGGCCTGTTTCCACCGGGAAACAATTTGATCAAATTATGAGGGATGACTACCACCTCGGCGCCAAAAAGGCTAGCCCCCTGAGAAGGGGGCTAGAAACGCGTTGTTTTTCAGGGGCGAAAACGCTCAGGGCTCCAGGCCTTTGCGTCGATGAATGTCTTCTCCCCGTCCATCATTTCCCCGATCAGACGGCCCGTGACCGGACCCAGCGTCAGGCCGTGATGCGCATGGCCAAACGCGAACCACATGCCCTCGTGGCGCGGCGCCTTGCCGATGACCGGCATCATGTCGGGCGTGCAGGGGCGGGCGCCCATCCAGGGTTCGGCGTCGAGCCTGTCGGCCAGCGGGAAGATTTCGCGCGCCACCTTTTCCGCCCGGGCGAGCTGGACGGGAGACTTGGGCGCATCGCGATTGGCAAATTCCGCACCCGTCGTCAGGCGAATGCCCTTTTCCATTGGCGCCAGGAAATAGCCGCGCTCGGCATCCATGGTCCAGTTGTTGAGGACAGCATTGCCCTCGGGCGCGTAGTGCATGTGGTAGCCGCGCTTGACCCCGAGCAGGAAGCGGTAGCCGAACTTTCGGGTGACTTCCTCCGACCAGGGGCCAAGTGCCAGCACCACATCGTCGCCATCGACCATCCCGTCATCGGTCTTTACGCGCCAGCCCTTGCCGGAAGCGCCCGTTTCCAGCGATGTCGCATCACCCTTGACGAAGCGTCCACCGAGCGACTGGAAATAGGTGAGATAGGCCTGCGTCAGGCCATGCGGATTGGTGACCGACCACGGATCGTTCCACTTCAGACCGCCGACGAAATCGCCGCGAATATGCGGCTCTTCCTTGGCCAGATCCTCGCGGCTGAGCGCCCTGTAGCTGACGTCATATTCGCGGGCGAGGCGAGCGGCCTCGGCAAGCTCGCCGTCGCGTTTGGCCGTCGTGCGGAAGATCTCCATCCAGCCATCCTTGCGGATCAGATGGTCGGCCTTTGCCGCCTGGATCAGGTCCTGATGCTCGGTGATCGAGTTTTCGATCAGTGGCGCATACGCTCGTGCAATCGCCTGATGGCGGCTCTTGTTCGAATGCCACCAGTAGCGGGACAGGAACGGCACGAGCTTCAGCATCGCACTTGCATGATAATGCGCGTCGATCCGGTTGTTGAAGCCGTAGCGGATCAGCATCCCGAGTTCCTGCGGGAAGCCATAGGGCACGACGCCCTCGCGCTGGATCAGGCCCGCATTGCCGAAAGAGGTTTCCTCACCGGCGCCCCGGCGGTCCACCAGCACCACCGAACGCCCGCGACGGGCGAGATGGATGGCTGTGGAAACGCCGATAATGCCGGCGCCGAGCACGAGGGTAACCTTGGACATGTCAGTTGAATTCCTGAAGGTGGGATTGCCGGGCAAGGATGCATTCCGGCCTGTTGCGGCGCAAACGAAAAATCGCCGCATTTGCCGCAATCCTCAAAATCCTTGTCGTTCCCGAATCATGCCATATCTCCAGTCGAAGCGACGGCAGCCAGCGAAGGGGACTTGATGCGCCTGCTCATTCTTGGCTGCGCCTGGCTGATGGTCGGGATCGGGGTCATCGGAATCTTCTTGCCGGTTCTGCCGACCACGCCTTTCATGATCCTCGCAGCCGCGCTCTTCGCCCGGTCTTCGCCGCGCTTCGAGCAATGGTTGCTCGACCACCCCCGCTATGGACAGCCGCTGATCGACTGGCGTCGTGAAGGCGCGATTTCGCAAAGGGCCAAGATTGCATCGGTGTCGTTGATGACGCTGAGCTACGGCATTGTTGTCTTCTTCGGGCCGCCGCAGCTTTGGCTGAAGCTGCTGATCGGCGTCATCCTCGTCGCCTGTGCAGCCTTTGTCCTCACCCGGCCTGCGCCAGGGCGCTGACAGAGGCTTCATGGCCGCCGGAAAGCAGCGAGTGGGCGGCCGACAGGGCCTGGATCTGGCGGGCCGACTGCGGCCGGCCGAAGAGATAGCCTTGCCCTTCTTCGCAGCCCATGGCCGTGAGCATTTCCGCCTGCAGCGCATTTTCGATACCCTCGCCGACCACCTTGAGGCCGAGGCCGTGGGCGAGCGTCATGACCGCCTGAACGATACTCTGGGCCGCGGGATCGCTGACCATGTCACGGACGAAGGACTGATCGATCTTCAGCTTGTCGAGCGGCAGGCTGGAGATGTAGCTGAGCGATGAATAACCTGTCCCGAAGTCGTCGAGGGCAATGGTCACGCCGAGATCACGCAGCGCATCCAGTTTGGTGAGAAGCTCCTCGGAGCGTTCGACGAAGATGGATTCGGTGATCTCGACATGCAGCCGATGTGGCTGAAGACCGCTGGCGTCGAGCGCCGCACGGATGTCGGAAAGCAGATCGCCGCGCAGAAACTGGACCGGGGAAATGTTGACCGCGACGCTGACATGCGAGGGCCAGTTCGTGGCGGCCTTGCAGGCCTCCCGGAACATGAACTGGCCGAGATCGCAGATGAAGCCATTGGCTTCCGAGATGCTGATGAATTCCGCCGGCGAAATCATGCCGAGCGTCGGATGCTGCCACCGCAAAAGCGCCTCGGCGCCCACGAGCCGCCCGGAGGTGAGGGCGACCTGGGGCTGAAAGAGCAGGAAAAACTGTCCCTGATCGAGCCCGGTGCGCAGCTCTGCTTCGAGCAGCCTTGAGCGGGCCCTGCGCAGCGTCGAGGCGGGGTCATACGCCCGCCAGCCACTTCCTCCGACCCGTTTGGCATCGATGAGCGCCAGTTCGGCTGCTTCGATCCATTTCCCCGGGCTGCCGAGGTTTTCCGAGCCACTGCAGGCGCCGATGCGGGCGTTGAGTTCGATCTTGATCCCGTCGATACCGAAGGGCGTGTCGAAGAGTGCGAGCAACTGCGCGGCACTTTCAGCGAGTGCATCCTCGCTCTCGATGCCGGCGGTCGCCAAGCAGAGAACGTCGCCAGCAAGCCGGGCCGTCAGGCCGTCTATCCCCGCATGGCGCCGAAGTCGGGCGGCGACGGCCTGAAGGACGCTGTCGCCTTTTTCCCGGCCGAGCATTTCATTCAGATGGCCGAAGCGATGCAGGTCGATGGCAAAGACGGAGAAGCCGCGTCCGGTGGCTGCCATCGCGTCGATCAGGCCGCGTCGGGTCAGGAGCCCGGTGAGGTCGTCGACCCGTGCCATCTCTTCGAGCTTGGTTTCGTAGAGGCGGCGGGCCGTCACGTCCCGCAGGCTGATGCAGGTCACATGTGAGCCTACCGGTGACAGCCCTTGGCCGCCACGGCTTTCGAAGGGCGAGATCGTGATCACGGCTTCGAGATGGCGCCGGCCCTTTCGGCCCGGAATGTCGAGTGCAACGGTCTGGCTGTGAATCTGCTGGGGCTCTGTGATGTGGATCGCTTCGAGCGCGAGCAGAGCCTCGGTGAGGGCAGGGGGCGCAAACACACTCAGATTGCTGCCGCGCACAACCGCTTCGTCGCGTTCGAGCACGCCGCTTAGGGTGTGGCTTGCATCGAGCAGGTTACGCTTCTGATCGAGCACGATGACCGGGTCGATGCTGTCATTGATGATGCGCTTCAGGACACGGCGAATGTCGCGATTCTCCGTTACCGCGAGCTCCGCCAGCCATCCGCTGAGCCCCACTTTTTCGGCCATCAGCATGAAAAAGCCGAAGGCGAACATCAGCCAAAGGCTGGCGGTGTGGAAGACCAGGGCCTCGTGCTTGTAGAGGAGGAAGGAGACCGCCTCGGCAATCGTCAGCAAGGCTGCGGACGCTGCGAGCGGCACGCCCAGCGACTGGCGATGGAATGTCAGCGTATAGGCGATGATCAAGGCCGCGAGCAGCAGGCCGATCGGCTCGGTGCGCAGTGGCCGGAGAATTCGCTCCTGGACCAGTGTCTCTGTTGCCAGCACATGCAGCATCGGCCCGCTGAGGATGCCATAGACGGGCACGGCAAAGAGGTCCTTCAGTTCCGTGGCATAGGCGCCGACCACCACCGACTTGCCATCGATGGCATCGCGTCCGACAGCGCCGGAGAGGATATCGGTGACCGAATAGGTGGGAACTGTTTCAGGCCGAATGGAGAAGTCGATCTCGAGCCGGCTGGTCCGTGCATCACTGTAGCCGGCAAGGACTGCGGGCGCCGATTGCGTCGGAATACCGTCGATGAGTTCCGTCACCGGGAAGGACCGCATCAAGCCATCGTCATCCAGCGCAACATCCACCAAAGCCGGCCAGGAATGCTCAGCAAAGATCGGCAGCGGCGCAGTCACAGTCAGCGGATCCGATGACCGGGCACCGAACTGCTGACGGAAAATCGGCAGGATGACACCGCCACCGGCCTCTTCAAGAGCTTTTGCAAGCCGGACATCATTTTCCGGCTGGGAGGGGGTGCTGAAGTCGATATCCAGGAAGATGTCCTGAGCGCCAGCCGCCACGAGCCTGTCGATCAGCTCGGCATGTACGGCGCGCGGCCAGGGCCAGGTGCCAACCTCGATCAGGCTTTTCTTGTCGATCGCGACGAATACGAAGTCGCCGCTGGCAGCACGGGGGGCCGCAGCGGCGCGAAAGGCGCTCAGATCGTTGTCGAGATGCTGTACGACCGAGATTGATGGCAAGATGAGCGGCAGCGCCATGATCACGGCGATCATGGCGACCCGAAACGAAACCAGCCTTGCGAGGAAGCCACGTGCAGGGCGAATGCTATCCGTCATGCGCGTATCCTGGCGGTGGTGTGACGAAAGCCATCATCATCAGCGGTCGCTTTTGCCGTTGCCATTTCCGCCGGCATTGCCGTTGCCGTTCCCGCCACCGTTGCCGTTGCCGCCGGCATTGCCGTTTCCGCCACCGTTGCCATTTCCGCCGGCATTGCCGTTGCCGTTCCCGCCACCGTTGCCGTTTCCGCCACCGTTGCCGTTTCCGCCACCGTTGCTGTTTCCGCCACCGTTGCCGTTGCCACCGCCGTTGCCGTTGCCACCAGCATTGCTGTTGCCAGCAACACTGCTTTTGGATTTGCCCGCGTCCATAGCGCCCTTGGCTTCATCCATCGTCGACGTCGCCTTGACGACGCTGCCTGCTGCCGGAACCTTGGCATTCGAGGGCGCCACACGCGTGATCTGCGGTTTTTCCGAAAGCCCAGCGACGGTCATGCCGGATGCATCCACCTGCGCACCCTGGCCGGCCCCCAAGTCGCTACGCTCACCACTGCTAAAGCTGGTCACTTGAACTAGGCCCCGTTCGACAGCGACCGCAGCATTGGCCTTGCCGACCTTGACGGTGAATTGCGTGCCCTTGACCACTGCCGCCAGGAACGGGGTCTGCACCGTCGTATGCGGACGCTGCCGTTTCTCGATTTCGAGGCTGATCTCGCCCACCTGCTGAACCACCTCGGTCTTGCGGCTGATATCCTGGCCCCGGGTAATGATCGCCGCCAGTGTATTCGGCTGAAAGGCGATGCTTTCCGTACCGCGCACCAGCTGCAACCGCCCCCGCGGCCCGGTCGAGATCCAGGCCTTGTTGGGAACCTGCATACCTCTCTGCAGCGGGACCCAGGTCTTCTTGTCGACGGTGTAGGCGACCTGTGCCGTCGCCTTAGCCGCCATCCATACCTCGCCCGCGGCCGATGCCGCACCGGCAAGGCAAGTCAGGAAAAGACAGAGGACGGTTGAAACGATGAAGCGCATGGTAGGTCTCCTTTGAGGTCCTAATTCAGCACGCGTTCCTTAAGATTCTTCTGAATTTGCTCTGCCGGTTTTATCAAATGCCTGTTTATTCGACGGAATATTCGCGAATCCTGGCGTATCTCGCTCGGGCGGACCCTTGAAAATTGCGCGGGCGGCCTCGACGTGTTCCGCTCAACGGGGTGACGAAAGCTTGATCAGCAGCCACGCGCTTCTAGTTAGCCTTACGGCGAGTGGTTTCGACGCTTGCGTCAAGCAAACCCGAAAGGACGTCCGTGACCACAGGAAAACAGGTTTCAGCAGCCAGAATGCTGCTCGGCATGACGCAGGCGCAGCTCGCCGACCGAGTTGGCCTTTCTGTCTCAACGCTCGAGCGACTGGAGAACGCTGACGAGGGCGCCGAGGATGAAGCAAGCGCGCGCGCTCAGATAAGCGCCGTTCTCGAAGAAGCGGGCATCACGTTCATCGATGAACGGGTGACAAGCGCTGCAGGCGGCTTTGGCGTGCGTCTGTCCGTCCCGGCTTCCCAGTCTGTCGACACCGGCAGCGACGAAACCGTTCAGTATCCTGAAATGGCGAGGAACGGCCCCTTTGGCGCCGGGGGCTGAAAAGATCGGGCTCTCAGCTCTCTTTCTCCCAATACCAGGCGACGTATTGGCGTCGTCGGTCGCGCGCCTTCTCGGCAAGATGACGCTTGATCGTCCGCACATCCGCCTTTTCGCCCGCGAACCAGACGAAGGTCTCGTCCTCCACGTCCTTGAGCGCCGTCTTGACCCGATCGACCAGAACATAGGCATCGCCGACCGAATAGGATGATCGGTGAAGCCATTCGACATGGACGGGAGACAGACCTCGCAATGGCTGTTCTTCACCGGCATCTTCGACCTCGATGATTGCCCGCATTGTCATGCTTGATGGCGCTTCCTCGACCATCCGGGCAATCGCTGGCAGCGCACTTTCGTCGCCGGCAAAGAAGATGTCCTGCGCAGCGGGCAAGCCGCCGCCGCCGGGTCCCATGATCGCCACCTGCTGGCCGATCTCAGAGTCCCGCGCGAAATCCGCGCCCGGTGTGGCGACACCTTCGGCCGGATGCTGAAGGATATCCAGGCTGATCTGGCGTGCTTCCGCGTCGACGTAACGGATCGTGTAGATCCGCACGAGCAACTCGTCGGGCCAGCCGATGCGTCCGTTCTCCTGAAGGTGAGGCCAGACAGGTGTCTGATCTTTCGGCGGCACGAGCAGCCGCACATGCATGTTGCGATCGAGAAAGGGCGTGACGTCGGCGACGGAGAGCGTCACCCGCCGCATCCTTGGCGTGACATCCTTGACGCCGACGACGGTCGCCTCGTGGAAACCGGGTGGTTTCACCTTCGCGGCTGGCTTTGACCACTCAAGCGAGAAGGGTTCATCCCCGGCGAAATAGAAGAGATGTTCGGCAAACATGGTCTGCGTGACGGCCAGCGCCTCTTCGCCCAAGGTGCTGATCTCGATCTGCAGCACGTCTTCGGCCGCCACGATGTGGATCGTCCAGTCCTGCGATTTGAGCGTGGCTACGCCATCAGCGTGAACCACGTCCGAGTGCTCGACGAAGTGTTCGCAGATTTCGGCGAGCATGGCGCCGACATCGGCTGGGCGGGCAATACCTGAAAGTTTTGTGGGTTGAAGTTCGCTCATGAATGCGCCAGTCGAGTGAGGGAGGACGAGGGTTGCATGTTGTGACGCCCGATCGGGAGCATCATCGGTCGGCCGGAGGTCGGATCGGTGAGGATCCGGGCCTCGAGATTGAACACCCGGCGCACCATGTCTTCGGTCAGGACGGTTTCCGGGCTGCCGCATTGGAAGGGGCTTCCATCCAGCATGGCGACGAGATGATCTCCATAGCGAGCCGCAAGGTTCAGGTCGTGCAAGACCATCACGATGGTCGTGCCGCGGCTGCGGTTGAGATCGGTCAGGAGATCCAGCACGTCGATCTGGTGGCTGATGTCGAGAAAGGTCGTCGGCTCGTCGAGCAGCAGGAACTCGGTCTCCTGGGCGAGTGCCATCGCGATCCAGACCCGTTGCCGCTGGCCACCCGACAGCTCGTCCACCGGCCTGTCTGCAAGGTCCGCCGTCTGCGTGGCCGCCAGGGCATCGGCGACCGCCTGGTCGTCGTCCCTGGTCCAGGATTGAAACAGGCCGTGATGCGGATGGCGACCACGGCTCACCAGATCCATGACCGTGATGCCATCAGGCGCGATCGGGGATTGTGGCAGAAGCCCCAGCCGGCGCGCGAGTTCGCGGGTCGGCAGCTTGTGGAGCGCCTTGCCGTCGAGCAGAACCTCGCCGGCCTTGGGCTCGATCAGCCGCGACAGCGCCTTGAGCAAGGTCGACTTGCCGCAGGCATTGGCGCCGACGATGGCGGTGATCTGGCCGGATGGAAGGCTGAGGTCGAGGTCCCGAAGGACGAGGCTTTCACCGTAACCGGCCGAAAGGTTTTTTGCTTCGAGGCGTTGATCGGTCATGTCGCAGCTCCCCGACGGTTGCTCCTGATGATCAGGGTGATGAGGTATGGCGCCCCGAGCGCCCCGGTCACCACGCCGACCGGGTAACGGCTCGGCAAGAGAAACTGGCCGACGAAATCTGCCGCGAGGACCAGCAAGGCGCCGACCACGGCGGCCGGCAGAATGATCGAACTGCGCCGCCCGAAGACACCGCTCGCGATCGGGCCTGCGAGAAAGGCGACGAAGGCGATAGGGCCCGTGACCGCGGTTGCGGTGGCGATCAGTCCGACGGCGCAGACGATGACCAGGAATTTGGTCGAGGCAACGTTTACACCGAGCGCGGTTGCCGTATCGTCGCCGGCCCGCATGACATCGAGATCGCGCGCCTTGGTCAGAAGCATGCTGCCCAGCACACAAAGCGCGACAATCAGCGGAAGGGCCTGATCCAGCTTGGCGCCGTTGAGGCTGCCGGTCAGCCAGCGCATCGCTTCCTGCAGGCTGAAGGCGGGAGCGCGCGACAGGATATAGGCAATCATGCTTTCGAGCATGGCAGAGACGCCGATCCCGATAAGGATCAGCCTCGGGCCGGCAACGCCGTTTTTCGAGGCGAGGCCATGCACCAGAAGCGCTATCGCAAGGCCCGCTCCTACGGCCAGAAGAGAGACGACAGGCCCGCTGATCGAAAGCACCACGATGGCAAACACCGCCGCCGCACTCGCGCCTGAGGTGATGCCGATGATGTCGGGGCTGGCGAGAGGATTGCGCAACAGCTTCTGGAAGGCCGCTCCCCCGAGGCCGAAACTCATGCCGGCCGCAATGGCGAGCACGGCACGCGGCAGGCGCAGCTGCCCCACCGTGAAATCCGCCCCGGTAACCTGTTCGCCGCTGAGGACGCGGATGACGTCTCCAAACGGCGTGAAGGTTCGGCCGGCCATCAGCGTCAGCGTGAAGCCGGCAAGAATGAGGGTCAAAATAAGGACCAGCATGACCAGCCGTCGGCGCGTTCGATGCTTGCGGTTTGTCGCGACCATTGCTGTCAGGGAAGCATCGGATCGAAGAAGGGTCACAGATCTCTCACCTTCTGCCGACGAACGATGAAGATGAAGACCGGCGCGCCGATAAGGGCGGTCACGACGCCGACCTCGAGTTCGGACGGGCGTGCCGCAAGGCGACCGAGAATATCACTCGCCGTCAGCAGGATGGCCCCGCCTATGGCCGAGAATGGCAGAAGCCAGCGATGATCCACGCCAACCAGCAGCCGGCAGGCATGCGGGACAACGAGGCCGACGAAACCGATTGGGCCGCAGACGGCTGTCGTCGCGCCACACAGCACGACGGCACCGAGCGTTGCCATGCCTCGTGCCACTGCCACGCGCTCGCCAAGCCCCGCGGCAAGTTCGTCACCGAGCGCCAGAGCATTCAGGCGTCGCGCTGAAAGCAGGCACAGCAGAAACCCGACCAGAAGAAACGGATAGATGTGCTCCATCCGCTCGAAGGTGGCGCCGCCGACGCCGCCGATCTGCCAGGAGCGGATGCCGCCGGCAATGTCTGCACGCGGCAAGACGACGGCAATCACCAGCGATGAAAAGGCGATCGTGGTTGCCGTACCGGCAAGGGCGAGCTTCAGCGGCGTTGCGCCACCGCGTCCCATCGAACCGATGACATAGACGAAGACGGCTGTGGCAGCGGCGCCCGCGATGGCAATCCAGATGAAGGCATCAGCCGAGCTGATGCCGAACCACGCCACCCCCACCACAACGGCAAGCGATGCGCCGACATTGACGCCGAGGATGCCGGGATCGGCGAGCGGATTGCGCGTCACGCCCTGCATGACGGCGCCGGCAAGGCCAAGGGCCGCACCGGCGAGCAGTGCCAGAACGGTGCGCGGCACACGGGTCGCAACCGCGGCGCGGTCAAGCGTCGAGACGTCCCCGGCCAGGGCCGCCAGCACCTCCGACAGCAGTACATCGCGGGTGCCGATGGTGAGGGACAGCAAGGCGACGCCGATGCTGACCCCGATTGCTGCGGCCAGCCAAACCAAGCTGCCCTTGGGAGTCTTCGCAAGAGACGGCCGATGGGCGGAGGAAAGGGAGCGAGCAGAAATCATTCCGTCTTTCGCGCCGCGTCCGCGAGCTTTTCCACATAGGCGGGCAACACCCAGGTGATCGACAGTGGGGTGGGATTGGCCGCAGTGCCCACGGGATCGCGGCCAAGCGTGACGATGGCGTCATGCTTCACGGCCGGCATATGGGACAGGAGAGGATTGGCCTTCATGGCCTCGATCAACGCCTGGTCGCCATAGGTCACGAGAATGTCGACGTCATCGAAGAGATCGATCTGCTCGGCGCTGATCGAGCCGGCGAAGCTGCCGGTCGTCGATGCCTGCATCACGCTTTTCGGCATCGAAAGCCCGAGATCGGCGAAGAACCGAACGCGGGTGTCCTGGGTCGTATAGAAATTGACGATGCTGAGGTCGGTCGCGTCGAGATGGGTGACGAACATCGCCCGCTTGCCGTTGAGTTCAGGATACTTGGCGACCTCGGCTGCGATCTTCTGCTCGATATCGGCAATCAGCGCTTCACCATCAGGCGCCATGCCCATGCCGGCGCTGTCAAAGCGGATCGTTTCACGCCAGTCCGTCGACCACGGGGCCTGCGGATAGGCGATAACGGGGGCGATCTGGCTCAAGGTGTCGTAGTCGGATTGGCTCAGTCCGGAATAGGCGGCAAGGATGACATCCGGTGCCGTCCCGGCAACCGCCTCGAAGTCGATGCCATCCCCCTCGTCGAACAGGACGGGCGCGTCGGCCCCAAGGGACTTCAGACGCTCCGAAACCCAGGGCAGCAGCCCGTCGCCATCATCATCACCGAAATTCGCAGCCGCCATGCCGACCGGAACGATGCCGAGGGCAAGCGGGACTTCGTGGTTGGCCCAAGCCACAGTTGCCACGCGATGCGGTTTTTCGGGAACGGTCGTCTGCCCGAGCGCATGGCTGATCTCGAGGGGAAAGCCAGCCTCCTCGGCAGCAACGACCGTCGAGCCGGAGAGGGACAGCAAGATGGCCGCAAGAGGCGCCAGGTGATGCAAATTGATCCGCATGGGTCCCAATCATCCCTTGGTTAAGTTGACTGTCCCTCTCAGCTTCAATTCCTGGGGTCAAGCAATTTGGACCGAGCTGACGACATCGGCTCTTGAATTTCCGGGGGATTTTACAAAAGAGAGAAATCTACAATACTGGATGAAAATTATCCAGTTAAAGGCGTGCAGACCGATCCGATCTCGGACTGCAGCGGCCGGGGCTCAGGGATAGGGCCACAGGAGACTGCAGAGCTGGATCCGGTGTCGGTCGGCGCCCGACGATGATCCTCAATGTTCATCGTGTGGGAATGTCGGAACGTCAAATTCTGGAAGCAACATGATCAGAGCCATTTCCGCCCGGGGCGCCACGCGCGTCTCCCTTCGCCATCGCATCAGCATTCTTCTGGGCTGCACGGCATTCGTAGCCTTGATGCCGGTATTCGCCGTCGCTCAGGACGCCGATACCGACGGCGACACGACCGTTCTGCAGACGATCACCGTCGAAGGGGCCGGCAAGGCTGACGCGGATTCCAAGTCGATCGTCGCGACCCAATCGAGCGCTGTCGGCAAGATGCCCGGCGAGATCCTGACAACGCCTGCGACCGTTTCCGTCGTCACATCCAGGGAAATCGAGCAGCGCGGTGCCGACAGCATCGAGAAGGTCGTGCAGTACACGGCCGGCGTGACCACCGATTTCTACGGATCGGACGACCGTTTCGACTACGTCACCATTCGTGGCTTTTCGCCCTACACCTATCGCGACGGTCTCGCCATCGGCCGCACCTGGCTGGGCGTGAAGGAGGAACCCTATGCCTTCGAGAGGCTTGAGATCCTGAAGGGCGCCAATTCGACCGGCTTCGGCGTTTCCGATCCGGGTGGTGCCATCAATTATGTGACGAAGACGCCGCGCAGCGAGCGGTTCGGCGAGGTCTATGGCACGGTCGGATCCTTCGCCCACAAGGAGACGGGCTTCGACTTCGGCGACAATCTGACGGAAGACGACACCCTGTCCTATCGCCTGATCGGCAAGTTCCAGCGCGCCGATGGCGAGTATGATTTCTCGGAGAACGACGAGAACTTCATCATGGGCGGTTTGACCTGGCGTCCCACCGACATGACCAATCTGACATTCGTCTTCGATCACCTCGACCGGAATGTGACCCCGAGCGGTGGTGGCCATCCGCTCCACACGGATTTCGATCGGGACCGGTTCTTCGGGGAGCCCGATTTCAACTACGATTCGACGAACCGCAATACCTATACGATGCTGTTCGACCACGATTTCGGCAATGGCCTGAGTTTCAATTCCAGTGCGCGCTACAGCAATTCCAACCGCGACACCGGCTTTGCTTATATCTATGATTCCAGCGGTGCTGCCGACCTGTCGGACACCAGGGCAAACCGAATCTACTCTCTCGGCTCCGGATTAAGCGAGCAGTTCATAGTCGATGCCCATCTGCTGTACGAGACAAGCTTCGATCAGCTGGAGAGCCGCACCCTCGCGGGTGTCGATTACAACAGCATCGAATCCACCAACGAGTCCGGCTATCTCTGGGGCGCAGGTACGCCTTCGATCGATTGGCAAAATCCCGTCTACGCAGGTCTGCCGTCGGCGATCCCGCTCTCGACCCGCAAGAGCAACGACCGAAGCACGCGGGCCATCTATCTGCAGCAGGATCTGATCTTCTCGGACCGCGTCACGGCCAGTGTCGGCCTGCGCAACGACTGGCTCGATCTCGAAGAGACCGATCTGGGGACCCGGGTGTCCAAGTCGCGCGACTACAGTGAGTTCAGCAAGCGCGTCGGTTTGAGCTACAAGGTCACCGAGGAACTGGCGGCCTATGTCAGCTATGCCGAGTCTGTCGCCCCGCCAAGCACGGGCAACGAGCCTCTCTATGGCTCGCAGTACGAGGTCGGTGTCAAATATCGTCCCGACGCCTTCCCCGGTCTGGTCACCGCCTCGATCTACGACCTGACGCTCGAAAACATCACCACATCCGAGGGGCCGTTCTACCTTGCGACCACGGTCGAAAAAGTGCGCCATCGCGGTCTGGATCTCGAAGCAAAGCTGGAGGTCACGTCGAACTTCGGGCTGATCGCCGGATACAGCTACATTGACTCGAAGATCGAGGATACGAGTACCGCTTCGAGCTCGGTGAACGGCAAGCGCATGTCTCAGGTTCCCGAGCACATGGCCTCGCTCTGGGGTACCTACACGCTCCCAGGCAACGGTGATCGCGGCGACATGACGTTCGGGGCAGGGGCGCGCTTCATCGGCTCCTACTATTTCGACAACGCCAACACCCGCAAATCCGATGGCGCGGTGGTCTTCGATGCCTCCTTCACCTATGCGATCAAGGAAAACACGAGCTTCCAGCTGAACGTCAGCAACCTGTTCGACGAAAAGCACATCGCCAACAACGATGGCGGTGCCCTCTACTACAATCCCGGACGCGCCATCTACGCGACCCTTCGCCAGACCTGGTGAAAAACAGCGAGGGCTCGCCGCGCAGAGTGCGACGAGCCCTCGGCCATCTAGATCGAATGCTGTTGTTTGCGTCGCCAGACGGCCGGGGTCTCCCCGGTGATGCTGCGGAACACCTTGGTCAGATGCGCCTGGTCGGAAAAGCCGAGCTGCGCACTGATGCCAGCGATGCTCATCTCCGTTTCCGAAAGCATCTGCCGCGCCATGTCGATCCGGCGTGACAATTGCCATTGGAGCGGCGTCATTTCGGTGGTCTGACGGAACACCGTGGCGAACCAGCTCTCCGACAGGCCAACGACATCGGCCATCTCTCGCACGCTCAAACGGCGTCCGCCGCAATTGGCGAAATAGCCGGAAAGCCGGTTCAGTTGCGCTTTGGTGAGATGCCCGGCATGCGCAGCAGTTCGCCCTTCGCTCACCCGCAGGTCGAGAAGTCCGGTGATGATGCTGCCTACCAGGTTCTCTGCAAAGGCTGGATGCCTGCCATCCGTCGACAGCTCGTCGACCACAAGCGTCGCAAGGCTGGCCAGGGGACCGGGATCCTGCAGTTCAACCGGCTGCCTGATGATGGCCCGCGCCGCCGATGAGCCGACAGCCGGCGTGAAATACCGCATCAGCCGTTCCTGGTGCAGATGCAGGTCGAGGTGGGAAAAGCGATGGCGGCTGCTGAACTTCGTCCACATCGGCATGCCGGCCGGCACATAGATGGCGCGTGCCATGCCCCGCTCGCCCCGGTCCAGTTCTTCCGCCCGGTCCGCCACCCGGATCTGGCTGCTGACATCGTTGAAGAAGAAGACGATCCGTGGATCCGGCGAGAGATAATAGCCGTTTGCCCCTGCATGGCCTTCCGCTTCCCAGTGGACACCGACGACGCCGTCGAGGGAACGCCATCTGGGCGGCATGAGGGCGCGAATGCCCTCGATTTCGGACTGCATCGAATGGAGATATGTCAAACCACTGGCCTCTCACCCGGTTTCGGTGACCTGCACATGCGTCATGGCGCGGCGCACTATTGGCCGGATGCAGGCGCTGGGTCAATAAAGATGACTTAATAAATCATATTTTTGAACTGTGCCTGTGGGCGTAGCTGTTCTGCGCCAGGGCTCAGATCGTGACGAAGGAGCGCAGGTCCGCCTTCGACGCGGAGCCGTAGTGTTGTTCGGCAGGCATCAGTCAGTGCCAGCCGGATTGAACGCATCTGGAGTAACGATGGCAGACTTCGACTTCCCGCTGACCCACAGCGACGCCCTTCAACGCCTGGACGATTTTCTGCCGCATGCGGGTGCTGCCTATGCACGCTTGCGCAACAAGGAACAGGGGCAGGGAGAGCATGTGCATGTATCGCGATTGTCTGCCGCGCTGCGCAGACGGCTGATCTCCGAGCAGGAGGTTGTCGACGCGGTCCTGGCACGGCACGGACTGGCGGTGGCCGAAAAATTCGTCAGTGAAGTGTTCTGGCGCACCTACTGGAAGGGCTGGCTCGAGCAGCGTCCAACCGTTTGGGAGGATTATGGCGCAGCCGTCGAACGAGCGCTGGAGCAGCTGGATGCAGTCTCGGGACTGCGCAAACGCCATGCCTCGGCGATCGATGGATCGACCGGCATCGACTGTTTCGACGCCTGGACCAAGGAACTGAATGAGACGGGCTATCTGCACAACTGGGCGCGCATGCAGTTTGCCTCGATCTGGATCTTCACGCTCGGGCTGCCCTGGGAACTCGGCGCCGCCTCGATGTTTGACCGTCTGATCGACGCCGATCCGGCATCGAACACCCTGTCCTGGCGTTGGGTGGCGGGTCTGCACACGGCCGGCAAGGCCTATCTCGCCGATGCCGAGCGCATCCGCTCGATGACCGATGGCCGCTTTTCGCCTGCTGGCCTGGCACGCACGGCCCTCATTCCCGCAGACAGTGTACGGACCCCTTCACCTTCACCCATTCGGCTGGCCTCTTCGCCGGATCCATCCGCAGCCACTCTGTTGCTGCTGACCACAGAGGATCTGTCGGTCGAGCAGGTTGGCGCGATGCGCGCGCTACCGGTCAAGTCCATCGTTTATCTTAAAGGTCGCAGCTCGTGGGACGAGACTGCTCTCGCCGATGCTCTTGCACGTACCGCACAGGTGTGGCCGGATGCGGAAGTCTGCGGGGCTCTCGCCCCTGGTGAGCTTCCTTCCGCAGCAAAATCGTCAGGCTGCACACAGGTCGCAACCGCTTTCCTGCCCGTTGGCCCCGTCGCGTCTTCCATTGCCCCTGTGCGAGGCGAGTTCGACAGGCTCGGCATCGCCTTCACGGAATATCTCCGCGAGTGGGATCGGATGGCCTGGCCACATTCCCGGAAGGGCTTCTTCGGGCTGAAGGAGAAGATTCCAGCCCTTCTGCAGGCGGGGCACCGCTGACATGCGCTCCAATGCTCGGAAGGATAGTCATGAGTGATCGTGATCGATACAGGCCCGTCCCTCAGGGGCGTCTCAGCCGGCTCGCAGCACTTGGCCAGATTGCCGGTGGCGTCGCCTCGGGCATGGTCGCCGAGGGCTTGAGCCGCCTGGCGAAAGGTGAGCGTCCGCATCTGAGAGACCTGCTGCTGACGCCGTCGAACGCACTGAAGGCGGCGGAGCAGCTGTCGCGCATGCGCGGCGCGGCCATGAAGCTCGGCCAGATGATCTCGTTGGAACCGGGCGAATTCCTGCCGCCCGAACTCCAGTCGATCTTTGCGCAGCTCCGGTCCTCAGCGCATTTCATGCCGCCGAACCAGCTTGCAGCCTCATTGTCCAGCGCCTGGGGTCCGGACTGGCGACGCCATTTCATCCAGTTCGAGACGACACCGATCGCGGCCGCATCGATTGGACAGGTGCATCGGGGCGTTCTGTCATCAGGCCGTCCGGTTGCCGTCAAGGTTCAATATCCCGGTGTGCTCCAGAGCATCGATTCCGACATCGACAATGTCGCGACCTTCTTGCGGCTGTCGGGCCTTCTTCCCGCAGGCCTCGACATTGCGCCACATCTGGCCGAAGCCAAGCGGCAGTTGCGGGAAGAGGCCGACTATCTGCGCGAGGCGGAGGAAATGCGTCGCTTCGGCCGCCTGCTCGCCGATGACGACCGCTTCGTGGTGCCGGCCCCCGTGGAGGAACTCCTGCGGCCGACGGTCCTGCCGATGGATTTCATCGAGGGGGCTCCGCTCGAAACCCTCGCCCATGCACCCCAGACGCAAAGGGATGCGGCCATGCAGGCGATCTCCGAGCTCGCACTGCGCGAGCTTTTCGTCTTCGGTCACATGCAGACGGATCCGAACTTCGCCAACTATCTCTGGAGGCCTAAGGACGGACGGGTGGCCCTGCTCGATTTCGGCGCGGTACGACCGGTCTCCCCGCAAAGCGCCAGAGACTACCATCTCCTCCTGCAGGCGACCCTCGGTGATAGCGTGACGGCGGTGCGCCATGCGCTGATGGAGATGCGCTACCTGTCCCGCGCACAGATGGACCGCTACGGGCCGACACTGGACCAGATGATCATGATCGTTCTGGATCATGTCCTGAAGGCGCCGGAGGGGCTGGTTGATTTCAGCGACCGTGGCCCGCTCGTGGAAATTCGTGAGCGCGCGGTACCGATCTTTGCCGATCGCGCGCTATGGGCGCTGCCGGCTCCGGACAAAATGTTCCTGCAACGCAAGATCACTGGGCTTGCGCTTCTCAGCATGAAGCTGCGCGTCCGGATGCCGCTCTCGTCCATGCTCCGGGATTATGCCTGACGCGTATTGCACAGAGGCGTGCCGTCGCGCACCTGTCTGGGAACTAGGCCCCGTCGACGCAGATCAGTCTGCCTGCTTCGCGGTTGCCACAGGGGTCGTGACCAGCTTGAACTCCGCCATCTCCTCCGGCGTTAGGTAGTAGAGCCGGTCCGGAGGCGTTTCGAGCGCGTTGATCCAGAGCCCGTTGCCGATGCCCATTTCCTCAAGGTGCCGGGCAATGCGCGCCGTGGTGCTCTGTGCACCGGACATCGCCTGCTCGGGCGAGGGGCGGTCTTGCCCGGCATTGAAGACCTGGTGGACGCCGAGAATGGCATCCTCTTCTGCCTCGCGCGCCACGCCGCCGGCAAAGACCAGAGGACAGGAAGAGGCGCAGAGCGCCTTGCTCGCCACCTTGGTGTTGATGCCTTTCTCCCGGATCAGCTTCGACATGGCCAGGGCATCATTGACGGAGCCTCCCGGCGAATTCAGGGATACTGCCTGAACATATTCGCCGCGAGCAGCGATTTCCTCGGCAAATCGCTCCGCAGCACCAAGATCGATCGAACCTTCCGCTGTGAGCAAGCCACCGGTCAGCAGTTCGAACCGCATCGGTTGGCGCAGGGTTTCCGGAGAACTGCCGGGCTCCACCGGGGGCAACTGGGGAGTACCGTCCGTCAGCGCCGGCGGAAGCACGGGGGCATCCGTGGTCATCGGATCATGGCCGGGAAGCGTAGCATGCGCGAGGCTCATCTCCCTGAGGTCCGTGAACAGGAAGGCGCCTGCAGCCGCCAGCAGCCCGAAGAAGGCGCTGCGCATCAGCAAACCGTCATCGGCATGTACAATGGCTGTTTTCAGGCGCAGGGCGAGCGAAGCTGGTTTCACGCGGGTGGTCCCTTGCGTGGCGCCTTGGCGGACATGTCGAGGCTGGTGATGTTGGAATCGATCCGCCCACGCTCGTCCTCCTCCTCGGCGGACTGGAGCGCCTGCTCGACATCGATCCCCTGTCGATTGAGCGCGCGTTGTACCTCAAGCGCCTCCAGCAATTCGGCTGCGGTAATGCGCTGTGCGAAGGGCATACGCTCCTCCTGTCGCCGGATCGCTCCGTGCACCACGGTCAGGATGAAGACCAGGACGGCGGGAAGAAGATCGATCGAAATCGCCCCCGCCCAGGCCGGAATAAAATCTGCGGCGTAACGCAGAACGGCCTCTGCCGAGGACAGTGGTACGAAGCGCCGCTCCGCGACCGGCTCGCGCGCGAGAATTTCGTCGGCAGCCTCAGACAGCACTTGAGACTGGGCGGACACCGAGGTCCGGATCGTCTGCATGACCTGATCCTGACGCTCCGCGAGATCGGCTGCCCGGCCATCGGCAACAGGCGCGATGAAGCCGAGTGAAAGGTCATCGGCGGCCCGCTTGACGGAGGGGGCAATTGAGGTCTGTTCGAGCGACGTGATGACGCCGGAGAGCGCCACAACTTCGGCTGAGAACTCGTCGCTGCGGGGTGCAATTGCGCCGGGCGCCGAAACCAGCGTTCGCATGGTCGCCAGATGAGCGCGTCCCTGGTCAAACAGCGTCGTGACCCGCTCGCGCGATGCGACAATGCCGGCCTCGAGTTCGCTCAGCTGCGAAGACATCTGCGTCAGAAGCTGAACGACGCTGCCCGCACCAGTGGTGCCGGTGAGCGCGCCATTCTGCCGTTCATCTTCGGCGAGCCGCGAAAAGCGCTCCGATGTCCGCTGGATGTCTGGCAACAGGCTTTGGGCGGCGAGCGCATTCTGATGCGCCTGATCGAGATCCGCCGTGTAGTCCTGCACCGTCTCTGCGAGATGCTGTTCGAGCGCCGCAGAGCCTGCAAGCGCCGCCGCATTCAGCCAGCTCGACATGGCAATGATCATCGCGCAGCCGAGTGCCATCACGCCGATCATGGCGCCGCGCGCCGCAGCGCCGGTTACATGGGGGTAGAAGCGCGCCATGTAGGACCAGAAGGCATAAATCGCGACCGAGACCGAGGCCGAATAGATGATGGCGGCAAAGAAGACCGCGGTCGGTGAGCCATCGAGAAGGCTGCGAACCCCCAGATAGGTGTAGACACCGGACGCAAGGGCCAGAACGGCGAGCGCAAAGCGGGTCATGGTTTCGACGGCAAGGACGCCATCCTGCAAACGATGCGATGCGCCAAGCGCCATGGAGACCTCCGACAGGAATGAATTCTTACCAAGTTCTTAAGAAGCGGGCGAAATGAAGGCTGAGGCTCAGCTGTCCGTTCTTCAGAATTTGGCCTCGTCTAGTATGTCGAAAACCCCTAATCGGTACGAATTGCAACCAATTTCGGCCCGGTGCCTCAACCGTCTGCTTCACCCTTCTCACGAATTTGTGTCACACTAGACGCGTAATGCGCCCTCTGTCCCGTTCTGTCAGGCCCGCAACCGGGCTTTTCGAATCGAGCCCCTAACTCTCTATTGGTTTTGCTGCATGCGTAAGAATGGCTCGCCGCTTTTTGTCAGCGCCAGAATGGTTGCCGAGCGCGCCGGCGTGTCCCGTTCGGCCGTGTCGCGTACCTTTACCGATGGCGCGAGCGTGTCTGAGGAAACGCGTCGAAAGGTCGTCGAAGCGGCCGAGGCGCTCGGCTATCACGTCAACCATCTGGCCCGCCAACTGCGCGAGCGCAGCAACATCGTCTGTCTGATCGTCTCTGATCTGACCACGCCCGTCAGGGCGGCGATGGTCGACCGCTTGACCCGCAAGCTTCAGGCAGCCGGCAAGATCACCGTGGTTCTCAATACCGAGAGTGACGAGGCAAGCGTCAATCACGCCTTGAAGCTCACCTTGCACTACCGCGCTGATGCGACGGTGGTCCTGTCGGGAACGCCATCGACGGGACTGGTGAAAACGGCGCTTGCCAACGGCCAACAGGTTATCCTGATCAACCGCGACGACGGTCTGGAAGGCTGCGATAATGTCGGGCTGGACAATGCGACGGCCGCAAGAGAGGCGCTTTTCCTCCTGAAACGGGCCGGGTGCCAACGCCTCGGGATCTTAACCTCGGCTGCTCGAACCCCGAGCCTGGTGGAGAGAGAAGCGCGCTTCCTAGAGGCGGCAGCCGCTGAAGCGATCAGGGTGACCGTCTTCGAGGCGGACGCTACCAGCTATCGCGCCGGTTTCGAGGCCGCCAAACGCGTCTATGCCCGGTCGGAACCTCCGGACGGCGTGTTCTCGGTCACCGATCTGCTGGCGATCGGCTTCATGGATGGGGCACGCCTCGAATTCGGCCTGAGGATCCCGGAAGATCTCTGCGTCATCGGCTTCGACAATATCGAACAGGCTTCTTGGGAAGCCTATCGCCTGACAACCTTCGAGCAGCCACTCGATCGGATAGCGGCGCATGTCGTTAGTCTCCTGACGGAAGTGCAAGACCTGACAGGGGCTCCGCAGGGGGACGGAGCGGTCTTCGAGCCGGTTGCCGTCTGGCGCCGCTCCGTTCGTCCCCAACCCGGGACGACCTAATGCACGCGTGTGCATTGCGCTGGTGTCATCAAACCTTCGTCTAATCCCTGTAGGACGGAAATGCACGTTCAAGCGCGTTGCACGCATGTGCAAGCGCATGGTGCAGACCTGCAGAGGGGCCGAGGCGGTGGTCCCTCTGCAGGCGTGCCCGGGCGAAGCATTTCGAGAGATGCAGGCTGCAGGCCCGTCTGGGTCAATGTCGCGGTGTCTCGGGGTTTGATTGTAAGCCGACGCCGAGTGGCGCGGCAGCCAAGGGAGAAGACGATGAAGCGTCGCGCATTCCTGATTTCCACGGCCGGCACCGTTGCCGGAATGATGATCCTGCCGAAGCTGTCTTTTGCAGCCGAAGGCCAGATCGACTGGTATACCGGCTCGGATGCCAATGTGCTCGATTTCTGGACCAACACGGTCAAGCCGGCTTTCGAAGCGGCGCATGAGGGCGTGAAGCTCAATCTCGTCGATGCCGGTGACAATGCAGGCATCCAGTCGATCGCCGAGCGCGCCATCGCGGCAATGCAGACGAATACCGACCCGCAGGCCGATTACTTCGAGCATACCGATCCGCGTCTGCCAAAGGGCGCCATCGAAGCGGGCCTCTACGTCAACATGAAGGAAGCTGGCCTGTCGAACTATGCGAAGGTCAACCCGCTCGCGATCGACAGCGACTTCTCGCTGCCCTATCGCGGCAGCCAGGTGCTTCTCGCCTATGACACCACCAAGCTGTCGGCTGCCGATGCGCCGAAGACCTGGGATGCGCTTGTCGCCTGGATCAAGGCAAACCCCGGCCAGTTCGTCTACAACCGCCCTGACAAGGGTGGTTCGGGCGGAAACTTCGTCCGTCGTGCCATCCATCAGGCAAACGGCCTCGACCCCAAGGCATTCACGGTCGACAACTACACCGAAGCCTTCGGCAATGAGGCCCTCGGCAAGGCTTGGGAACTGCTCAAGGACATCGCCCCGTCGCTCTACGACAACGGCGCTTACTCCTCCGGCAACACCCAGTCGATCCAGTTGCTCGCCCAGGGCGTTGTGACCATGACCCCGGTCTGGTCCGACCAGGTTCTCCAGGCGATCGCCCAGGGCGTCCTGCCGGAAACCACTGCCATCGTGCAGCTCCAGGATCTGGCTCTTTGCGGCAACTTCTCGCGCGCCGTGGTGCTGAGCAATGGCAAGAACCGCGACGCAGCCCTGAAGCTGGCCGACTTCGTCCTGACCGAAGAGATCCAGGGTGCCATCCTCTCCGAGCTCGGCGGTTTCCCCGGCGTCAGCTGGGAACATGTCTCCGCCGATCTGCGCGAACAGTTTGCCGCTATCATCCCGAACAGCATTCCGACCTTCCCGTCGGGCGCCTGGGAAGTCGCCGTCAATGACGGCTGGTACCGCAATGTGGCACCGACCATCGACCGGAAGTCGTGAGTTCAGGCGTGAGTGCGTCTGCCGTATCCAGAACCATGTCGGGCAGGGGGCTTATTGGCCTCCTGCTCGTCGCCTTGCCGGTTTCGCTCGTCGGATGGCTGGTCATCTGGCCAATCATCAGTGCCGTCCTGCGCACCGTGTGGCGGACGTCGCCCGATGGTGAGGCAGATTTCGACCTGTCGAGCTACATCTTCTTCTTTTCCGACGCCTACAGTCTCAACAATCTCAGCCTGACGCTCTGGACCACAGCGGTCTGTGCCCTGCTGCTCCTGGTCGTGTCGCTTCCGATCGCGCTTTACCTGCGCTTTGCCAAGGGCGGTATCGCCTCCTATGTGCAGGCGCTTGCCATCCTGCCGATGTTCGTTCCATCGATCATTCTCGCCTATGCTCTCATCCGCGTGCTCGGGCCGAATGGCATGGTCGACCTGCTCTTGAACTTCGCCGGCCTGCCGAAATTGAGAACGCCCTATCTCACGCCCTGGGGGCCTGTGATCGGACTGGTGTGGGACAATATTCCGCTGACGGTGCTGATCCTGCTCTCGGGTCTCGGCTCGGTGAGCAACATGGCGATCGAGGCGGCGCGGGATGTCGGTGCAAGCCGGCTTCGGGTTCTCCGGCACATCATTCTGCCGCAGATCACCAACTCCATCCTGGTGGCACTCTCCTTCGCCGTACTCGGCATCTTCTCCGCCTTTACGCTGCCCTATCTACTTGGCCCCGCGTCGCCCGAGATGATGGGTCCCTTCATGCAGCGCACGTTCCGGGACCTGAACGATCCTGTCGGAGCGATTACCCAGGCTGTCATCACCTTCGGCTTCTGCATTGTCTTTGGCCTGTTCTATGTGCGCTCCGTCGCCCGCAACCAGGGGAGATGAGGCAAATGACTGAATCCATAACCCCGCCGCGCCGGATCGATGGCACCGGCATGCTGCTCGCACTCGTGCTTTCGATCGTCGTCGTCGTGCCTCTGCTCGTCGTCGGCATCTGGGCCTTCACCGAGGTCTGGCGCTATCCCAACGTCCTGCCACAGCAGTTCGGTCTGCGGTTCTGGGAGCAGACGCTCAACCGTTCGGATGTGTGGAGCGCGCTATGGCTCAGCCTGACGCTCTCGGCCGTGGTGACGCTTGCCTCCGCAATCATCTGCCTGCCGGCAGCTTATGCCTTTGCGCGGATGCGGTTTCCAGGCCGTGACCTGTTGTTCTTCTCGTTTCTTGCAGGCCATGCCTTCCCGAAGTTCGGTCTCCTCGTCGCCATCGCCGCGATCTTTCTGCAGCTAGACCTGATCGGCACCTTCTGGGGTGTGGCGCTTATCCAGCTCGTCAACACGCTGATGTTCATGATCTGGATCCCGGTTGCCGCATTCCAGGCCGTCGATCGCCGCATGGAAGAGGCTGCCCGCGACGTGGGTGCAGGCCCGTTCCGTGTCTTCTGGTCGATTACCTTGCCCCAGGCCGCGCCCACCATCGCGGCGGCCCTTCTCCTGACATTCGTCGGCACCTTTTATGAGACGGAAGGCGCCTGGCTGATCGGCGCGCCGGGCATCCGCACCATGCCCGTGCTGATGATCAGCTTCATCAACAACCAGATGGTCATCCAGTTCGGCGCGGTCCTGTCCGTCATGCTCTGGGTCCCCTCCTTCATCGCCCTGATGTTCGCCCGCCGGGTGATCGGTGGCAACGCCTTTGCCAAGGGCTTTGGGGGATGAACAACAGCCTTACAGGAATGCCAAGATGTCCAAACTGAGCATACGCGCGGTCTCCAAGATCTTTGGGGCAGGAACCACCGCCGTCGACAGCGTCTCGCTCGATGTCGCGGATGGCGAGCTGGTCTGCCTGCTCGGGCCTTCCGGCTCCGGCAAGTCGACCTTGCTGCGCATGGTGGGTGGTTTCGAACAGCCGTCAGCGGGTACCATCGCGATCGACGATCAGGACGTGACGCGTCTGCCGCCGGAGCAACGTCCGACGGGCATGGTCTTTCAGAGCCATGCGCTCTGGTCGCACATGAATGTCTTCAACAACCTCGCCTTCGGGCTGAAGCTGCGCAAGCGGCCCGCTGCCGAAATCCGTGACAGGGTCGAGGGCGTGCTCGAGCTGGTCGGCCTGAAGGGCTACGACCGACGCATGACCAACGAGCTCTCGGGAGGCCAGCAGCAGCGCGTCGCACTCGCACGCTCTCTTATCCTCGAGCCGAAGATCCTGCTTCTGGACGAGCCCTTCGCAAGCCTCGACCAGCATCTTCGGGAGCGCTTGCGCGAGGAGGTGCGCGACATCCAGCTTCGCCTGAAGATCACGACGCTCTTCGTCACCCACGGGCAGGACGAGGCCCTCTCGATGGCGGACCGCATCGTGGTCATGCAAAATGGCAGGACCGAGCAGGCCGATCGGCCTGAGATCATCTACCGCGATCCGCAAACGCCCTTTGTCGCTGGCTTCATCGGCACGATGAACTTCGTCGAAGGCAAGGTCGAGAACGGCCGTTTCGTGCATCCCGACCTGTCTGTGGACATGCCCGTCTCGGATGGCCCGGTCACACTGGCCGTCAGGCCTGAAGCGCTCGATCTGGTCAGCACGGAAGATGGCGCGGCAGTTGTCCACCGCGTGACCGATTTCGGAACCCATGGTCTGGTCGATCTCCATCTCTCCGATGGTACGCGGCTCAAATCCATGGTGCGCAGCCCCGAACCCTTCAGTTCCGGCCACGCCGTGGATCTGCGTCCCCGCGCCTTTGCCGCCTTCCGCGACAACGTCAAACTCTACCGGTCCTCTGATGCAGCCTGACCCCATATCCCTCGACCACCAGGGTCACCGGACCCTCATCAAGTGGCACCGGGCGCGGAGAAAAGCCTCTGACGCCGAATTCACGCCGACCCGCATTCTCGACGCCATGCGTCTCGGCGCGAGTGTCGAGGTGGATCTCGTGGTGCATGCCGACAAGGGTTTTGCGATCCTGCACGATCTCGAACTCGATCACGGCACCACCGGATCCGGCCTGGTCTGCGAGACATCAGCCGAAACGCTGCGCCGGCTTTTCCTGCGCGGAAACGACGGGGAGCCGATCGCTGACCGGGTCATGTTGCTCGAGGATCTCTGTGACCTATTGGCTGCAAATCCTGCCCATCGCGATGCCCTTCTGCAGCTCGACTACAAGGAAGACCTGTCGCGCCTGTCGCCGGCCGTCATTGCCAGTTTTGCGGCGGCCGTTTCCAAGGTGGCGCATGCGATGATCCTTTCGGGTGGCGATAGCACTGCCGTCGCGTCTCTGGCTGCCGCCACGCCTGGGCTCAGAACCGGATACGACCCGACCTATGTCGGCGTACTCGATGACTTGCAATCCCGGGAGGACTTCTCGCGCTTTATTGCGGCTGCACTGAAGACGGCACCGGAAGCGGCGATGATCTATCTCGACTACGAGCTCATTCTGGCGGCCGATGCAGCCGGCGCCGATCTCATCGGCGCCGTGCACGACGACAACCGGCGTGTCGATGCCTGGACGATCCGGTCAATCAATTCGGCCACGCTTGCAAAGATCCGCCGTCTCCTCGACCTGCGGGTCGACCAGATCACCACGGATGACCCCGAGGGTCTCCTGTTTGCATTGGCCGAAGGAGCCGCTTGATGTCCATCGATCCCACAATCGTCCTGACCGACATGGTCGAGGCCGCGCGGCGCGCCGGCGCGCTGACGCTTGAGCATTTTCATCGCAGGGAGACACTCGAAATCGGCGTGAAGGGACCGGGCGATTTCGTCAGTATTGCCGACGAGCAGTCCGAAACCCTCATCCGCGATCACCTGCTGACGCGCTATCCCGACTGGAGCCTCAGCGGAGAAGAGTTTCCGCCGGTCAAGGGTGTGGATGACACCTATCGCTTTCTCGTTGACCCGATCGACGGAACCACCAATTTCCTCTGGGGTCTCGACTATACGATCACGATTGCATTGCGGCGTACCGGAGAGACGATCTGCGGCCTCGTCTACAATCCGGTGACGGACGAGATGTTTACGGCCGTCAAAGGGCAGGGTGCTTACCTCAACGGCAAGCGGCTCGAAATGCGCGACAGCGCCGATGTCAGCCAGATGGTGGTCGGAACCGGCCTTCCCACGCCCAACCTCTCCATGCATGCCGGCGCCTATGCACGGCTGGATGCGATCCGCGCACCGATCGGCGCCGTCCGCGTTCTCGGCAGTGCCGCCAATTGTTGCGCCTATGTCGCCTGCGGTCGCTTTACCGGCTACTTCGAGCAGACCGGTTTCGTCGATACGGCAGCCGGGATTCTTCTGGTGGAAGAAGCTGGTGGGGTCGTGACCGACTGGTGGGGCCGGGGACCGGAGTTCTTCGAGAAATCCGGTTTGCTGATCGTCGCCAATCCCGGCACACACCGGTTTCTCCTGAACCACCTGTCGAGCGTCCAACGGGCAGACTGAGGTCTCGGACCCTGTCAGGCACCCATCGAAGCGGGGCCGGAAGGCCCCGCTGATGTATCGAACGGATGGTCTCAGTTGAGACGTGCGCCGTTTGCATCGAAGTAGTGCAGGTCCGATGGCTTCGCGCCGATCTGCACCATGTCGTCCATCTCGATCCGCGAGCGACCCGCCACACGGAAGACGATGTCGCTGCCATCGGTAAGCGTACCGTGCACGTAGCTTTCGGCCCCGACCAGTTCGACTGCCGCGACCTTGACGCTCGCCGTGAAGATCTCGTCCCCCGGCACGTCCGTGATCAGGTGGAGATCTTCCGGGCGAATGCCGAGGGTGGCGGTGCCCGACGGGACCGACGCATCTGACGTCATCGACCAGCTGTCGGTCTTCTTCGCCATCTGCAGCAGGTTCATCGAGGGTGACCCGATGAAGGTTGCCACGAAGGTCGTCGCCGGGCGCTCGTAAAGCTCGATCGGCGTGCCGACCTGTTCGATACGCCCGGCATTCAGTACAACGAGCCTGTCGGCGAGCGTCATCGCTTCCATCTGGTCGTGGGTCACGTAGACGCTGGTTGTGGCGAGCGACCGCTGCAGCCGCTTGATCTCGACGCGCATCTGCACGCGCAGCTTCGCATCGAGGTTCGACAGCGGTTCGTCGAAGAGATAGGCCGCCGGCTCGCGGACGATGGCGCGACCCATGGCAACGCGCTGACGCTGGCCGCCGGAAAGCTGGCGGGGCTTGCGCTCCAGGAACTGCTCGATCTCCAGTGCCTTGGCCGCCTGCTCGATGCGGCGGTCGATCTCGTCCTTCGGCGTGTTGCGGTTCTTCAGACCGTAAGCCAGGTTCTGGCGGACGGTCATGTGCGGGTAGAGCGCGTAGTTCTGGAACACCATGGCAATGTCGCGCTCGGATGGTTCCAGCTGGTTGACGACCCGGTCGCCGATCGCGATCTCGCCGCCTGAGATGCTCTCAAGGCCGGCAATCATGCGCAACAGCGTGGACTTGCCGCAGCCGGATGGCCCGACGAGAACTACCAGTTCTCCATCGGCGATTTCCAGAGACACGCCTTTGATGGCTTCGACATTGCCATACATCTTGCGGACATCGTTCAAAACAATCTGGGCCATTACTTTTCTGTCTCCACAAGACCTTTGACGAACCATCGCTGCATCAGAACGACAACGATGATGGGAGGGATGATGGCGAGGATCGCCGTAACCATGACGTAATTCCAGGGCGTGGAGGCGTCGGTGAAATCGACCATGCGGCGAAGGCCGATGATGATGGTATTCATCTTCGCATCGTTCGTGACCAGAAGCGGCCAGAGATACTGGGTCCAACCATAGATGAAGAGGATGACGAAGAGTGCTGCGATGTTGGTGGTCGACAGCGGCAGCAGGATGTCCTTCATGAAGCGGAACGGCCCGGCATTGTCGATGCGCGCAGCTTCAACCAGTTCGCCCGGTATGGTCAGGAAGAACTGTCTGAACAGGAAGGTTGCCGTCGCTGACGCCATCAGCGGGAGCGTGAGCCCCGCATAGGTGTCGATCAGCCCAAGATCCACGATCACCTTGTAGGTGGGCAGAATGCGTACCTCGACCGGTAGCATCAGGGTGATGAAGATCATCCAGAAGAAGAACATCCGGAACCGGAAGCGGAAGAAGACAATCGCGAATGCCGAGAGGAACGAGATGATGATCTTGCCGACGGCGATCGCGATCGCGACGACGAAGGAATTGAACAACAGCCGTTCGAGGCTCACGCCGACGACGCGCTCCACGCCGCCGGACATGGCTTCCGTGTAGTTTTCGACCAGATGGTCGCCCGGCAACAGCGACATGGGCGGCCGGATGATATCCTGCGAGCTCATCGAGGACGCGATGAAGGTGTAGTAGATCGGAAAGGCAACGACGATGATGCCGATGACGAGGATCAGGTGGCCAATCATATTGGCGATGGGGCGTTTTTCAATCATGTCCGGTCCTCAGCCATAATGAACCCGCTTCTCGACGAAGCGGAACTGGAAGGCAGTCAGGCCGATCACGATGATCATCAGGATGACGGACTGCGCTGCGGATGAGCCGAGGTTCAGGTTGACGAAGCCGTCGTTGTAAACCTTGTAAACCAGCGTTTCTGTCGCCTTGGCCGGGCCGCCACCGGTGACGGCATGGATGATGCCGAAGGTGTCGAAGAAGGCGTAGACGGTGTTGACCACCAGCAGGAAGAAGGTCGTCGGCGCCAGAAGCGGGAAGATGATGGTCCAGAACCGTCGGCTGCCACGGGCCCCGTCGATGGCGGCCGCTTCGATGAGCGATTTCGGGATCGCCTGAAGGCCTGCAACGAAGAAGAGGAAGTTGTAGCTGATCTGCTTCCAGGCGGCGGCGAAGACGATGAGCGCCATGGCCTGGTCGCCCTTCAGAAGCGGATCCCAATCAAAGCCTGTGGAGCGCAAGAGATAGGCAAGCGTTCCCATGGCCGGGTTGAACATGAAGAGCCACAGCATGCCTGCAACGGCAGGGGCGACGGCATAGGGCCAGATCAGCAGCGTGCGGTAAAAGGTCTGGCCGCGGACCACCTTGTCGGCCGCCGTGGCCAGAAGCAGCGCGACCGCCATCGAGACGAGAGCCGTCAGCGCGCTGAACACGATCGTCACCTGAAACGCGTGCAGGTAATTCGGATCCGACAGAATGTTGGAGAAATTGGCGAAGCCCACGAAGGTGCTTTTGAGCCCGAACGGATCTTCCCTCAGCATGGACTGGTAGATCGCCTGGCTTGCGGGCCAGAAGAAGAAGACCAGCGTCAGGATGATCTGGGGCGCCAACAGCAGATAGGGCAGGATTTTGTTCGGGAAGTGAACCGTGTGCAAGGCGATGCTCCTCAGCCGGCCATGGAAAAAGCACTGCCCGCACCTTGCGATGCGGGCAGTGTCGTCATTCGGTCAGATCAGTTGCTGGAAACGGAAGCGATGGCTGCATTGCCACGCTCGACGATCTTGTCGAGCGTCGTCTTGGCATCCTGCGAGCCGGCCAGCATGGCTTCGAACTCTTCGTTCATGATGTCGCGAACCTGCGGCAGGTTCGGCAGACGCACGCCCTTGGAGTTTTCGGTCGGAGCCTTGCCGGTCATCTGCAGGATCGGCGTTTCGCGCGCCGGGTTCTTCTCGTAGAAGCCCGAGGACTTGGTCGCTTCATAAGCCGCATTGGTCACCGGAAGATAGCCGGAAACCTGGTGCAGGCGTGCCTGGATTTCCGTCTGCGACAGGAAGTTGAAGAACTGGGCGATGCCCTTGTATTCTTCATCGCTCTTGCCGCCGAAGACCCAGAGGCTGGCGCCGCCCGGAATGGTGTTCTGCGGGCCATTGCCTTCGTAGTAGGGAAGCTGGCCGATACCGTAGTTCATGCCCGACTTGACGATGTCGCCAAGGCCGCCGGAGGACTCGGTCATGATGGCGCATTCGCCCGAGAGGAACAGCTGCTTGGCTTCCGAAGTGCGGCCGCCGTAGCGGAACGCGCCATCCTTGGCCAGATCGGCGATCGACTGGAAGTGCTGGACGTAGAGATCAGAATTGACCTTCAGTTCGACGGTGCCGCCGGCAAGGCCGTTTTCATTGGTGCCGTAGGACACGTTGTTCCAGGCGGCAAAGTTCTCGGTCTGGATCCAGGTCAGCCAGGTCGACGTCATGCCGCAGGGAGCAGCGCCGCTGTCCTTGATCTTGCGCGCGGCTTCGAAGACTTCCGGCCAGGTCTTCGGCGGGTTTTCTGCGTCAAGGCCGGCCTTCGTGAAGGTATCCTTGTTGTAGTAGAGAACCGGCGAGGACGAATTGTAGGGGAAGGACAGCATGGTGCCGTCAGGCTTCGAATAGTAGGCAACGATGCCGGCCAGATAGTCGGACTTGTTGAACTCGAAGCCACCCTTCTGCAGCACTTCAGCAACCGGAACGACAGCGCCTTCAGCGCCCATCATGACGCCCGAGCCAGCGTCGAAGACCTGAATGATAGCAGGTGGCTGCTTGGAGCGGAATGCGGCGATGCCGGCATTCAGCGTTTCCGGATAGGTGCCCTTGAAGACGGGCATGATCTTGTAATCGCTCTGGCTCTCGTTGAATTCCTTGGCCAGTTGGTCGACAACTTCGTTATTGGCGCCGGTCATGGCATGCCACCACTGCAGTTCCGTGGCGGCAAAGGCAGAAGAGCCGAAAGAAAGCGAAAGGGCGAGGGTCGCCGCGGATGCAGCGAAACGTTTCGTGGACATGGTGCCTCCCTGATGTTCCACCTGGCCAAGCGACAGGCTGGCCAAGACTTGCCCTACGTCAGATCCTCCCAGATCTGCGTGAGCGCGCTTCGTTTGAAGCGTCCCGCATTCAAAACGAAAACATATGAACCTGCAACGAAATTGTGACAGTCGGTTGTCCGGAGCTGTGTACAATCAAAGATCGCGATCGGATGCTATTGAAAACGTGGGCGGAGAGGGATCTGCGCGGCACAAGGCTCGCCTTCTCGATCGCTCGCCACCACTTTCGCAAAGGCCAGATGACCTGCATTTCGATCACATGCACGTTAAAGCGCGGTCCATCGACCAGAACGCCGGCTGAAGGCAAGCGGTCCGACAATAGAGGAGGCTCGAGCTTGCTGGGTGGAAAAATGCTTTCGGATATGCCACATCCGTCCTCGGAAGGATGGTCATGGATGATCAAGATTTGAGGCATCACACGCCGCTTCGGCAGCGCGCACACCTCAAAGCCGTCATTGCAAGTCTGTTTGCCTCGCTGCTCCTGGTGTTCGGCGGCGATGCTTTTGGTCGTCTTCACCACGGATCTTCCAGCGCAAGCGTCCTGACCAGCTCGGATGCCGGACAACTGGTTGCCGGCGCCGCCAGTGACACCCGCTATATCAGCGCATCCGAACGGTCCTCGCGACCGAAGCTGAGGCCGGGCGAGGCCGGTGATGGCTTTGTTGCCCCGGAGATCCACGCCGTCTGGACACGCCGGCACGGTGATCTGGCCCAACGGGTCCTTTCCGACCGCGCTCTCTTTCATTCGCCGCTGGCCTATCGGTCGCGCGCACCCCCGACGATCCAGCCCCTCGCCTGACCGTTTTGCCGCCATCTCCGTGATGGCTCGAACCGCTTGCGCCACTGCTCGTCAAGCAGCGGTCGCAGAATGCTGGATTATCAGATGAAGAACTCTATCGCCAAGGTGATGGGCTATATGCTCGTCATCGTGCTCGGCCTGCTCGTGGCTCTGCCAAACGTGCTCTCCGACGCAACTCTGTCCCGCTTTCCTTCCTTCATGCCCCATGAGCGCGTCTCTCTCGGCCTCGATCTGCGCGGCGGATCCCATCTCGTTCTGGAGGTGGATCGTCCTGCCATGGTCGACGAATGGCTTCAAAGTCTCGCCCAGGAAGCGCGTACCACACTGCTCGAAGCCCGCATCCAGACGCGCAGCATCCGCCGCGACGGCGATGCCCTTGCTGTCACGCTGGCTGACCCCGCCCAGCTTGATGCGGCAAGACAGGCGCTTTCGGTGCTCAACAACCCTGCGATCACCGTCACCGGGACCGGCCTGCCGGAGCTCGACGTCTCCACAAGCGGCGGCGACACGGTCCGCATGGCGCCAACCGAACAGGGTATCACGGCGCGCCTCGGCCATGCCGTCGACCAGAGCCTCGAAGTCATTCGCCAGCGTGTCGATCAGGTCGGCGTGGCCGAACCCACCATCCAGCGCGTCGGGGGAGATCGTGTTCTCGTCCAGCTTCCCGGAGAGCAGGATCCGTCACGGCTGCGGACGCTTCTCGGCACGACCGCGAAAATGAGCTTTCATCTGCTCGGCGAACCGGGTGCTGCAGGCGTCGAGACGCTGAGGGATGATGAAGGTCGCAGCTATCCGGTTCAGGCAACGGTGCTATTGGCCGGTGACAGGCTCACCGATGCGCGCGTCCAGTTCGACCAGCAGGGTGGTCAGCCGGTCGTCTCCTTCCGCTTTGATGGCGTCGGCGCGGAGCGTTTTGCCCGCATCACGAGCGACAATGTTGGCCGACCCTTCGCCATCGTGCTCGACGACAAGGTCCTGAGCGCGCCGGTCATCCGTGAGCCGATCACAGGTGGAGCGGGACAGATCTCCGGGGACTTTTCGGTCGATGAGGCCAATACGCTCGCGGCACTCTTGCGCGCCGGTGCGCTCCCCGCCAAGCTCACCGTTATCGAAGAACGCACCGTCGGCGCCGACCTCGGTGGCGACGCGATCGAAATGGGCATCGTATCGGGTCTTGCCGGTTTCGGCCTCGTCGTCGCCTTCATCGTCGCGCTCTACGGCGCTTGGGGCCTGCTGGCTGTGCTCGCTCTGACCCTGAACGTCATCCTCACCTTTGCAGGGCTGACTATCGTTGGTGCGACGCTCACCTTGCCCGGGATCGCGGGGATCGTGCTTGGTATCGGTCTTGCGGTCGACGCGAACGTCTTGATCAACGAACGTATCCGCGAGGAGGCGGCCAAGGGGCGAGGGGCCTTCGCGGCCATCGACCAGGGCTTCGCCAAGGCCTATTCGACGATCATCGACAGCAATGTCACTGCCCTGATCGCAACCGTGCTCCTGTTCTGGTTCGGTTCGGGTCCGGTGCGGGGCTTTGCCGTCACCATGGGCCTCGGCATCGCAATCTCGATGTTCACCGCCGTCTCCGTCGTCCGTGTTGCCATGACTGCCATCGCTCGCCGCTGGAAACTGAAGACGATCACGATCAAGCCGCTGTTGCCGTTCAAGCTGATCAAGGACGGCACCAGGATCGACTTCATGAAGGCGCGCCTGTTCGGTATCGGTGTTTCGGCTTTTCTGTCGATCTCGTCGATCATCCTGTTCATCACGCCCGGCCTCAACTACGGCGTCGATTTCAAGGGCGGCATCCAACTTGAACTGTCGACAACCGGGCCCGCCGATCTAGGCCGTCTCCGCTCCGGGATCGAGGGATTGAACCTCGGGGAAGTCGCCTTGCAGGAGTTCGGTGACAGCAATCACGTCATGCTGCGCCTCGAGCGGCAGCCGGGGGGAGAGCAGGCCCAGACCGACGCGGTCACAAAGGTCCGCGAGGCGATCCAGACGATCGACGCCTCGGCCAGGATCGAGCGAACCGAGGTGGTTGGTCCCAAGGTCAGCGGCGAACTGGCAACGGCAGGACTGACGTCGGTCATCCTCGCGTCGCTGGCGATGCTCGTCTACATCTGGGTGCGCTTCGACTGGCCGTTCGCCGTTGGTGCGATCGCGACCCTGATCCTCGACGTGACCAAGACGATCGGCTTTTTCGCTCTAACAGGGCTCGACTTCAATCTGACGGCGATCGCGGCATTGCTGACGCTGGTCGGCTACTCCGTCAACGACAAGGTGGTGGTCTATGACCGAATGCGTGAGAACATGCGTCTCTACAAGGCAATGCCGTTCCGAGACCTGATCAATCTGTCAATCAACGAGACGCTGGCCCGAAGCCTCTACACCTCCGCCACAGCCTTCCTCGCCATGGTGCCTATGGCGGTCTGGGGTGGCAGTGCGGTCGAGAGCTTTGCCGTGCCGATGGTCTTCGGCATCTTCATCGCAGCGTCGTCTTCGGTGTTCATTGCCGCCCCGATCCTGCTTTTCCTCGGGGACTGGCGAAACCGCAGAAAGATCCGGAATCGGGAGGCGTTGCAGGAGCAGCCTGCGTGATAAAAGCGCGAGGAGGGCACGTTTCGAGCCCGCCTCAACTAGCCTTCCCGTGGAGAAGAGCAGAAGATGCCTGGAAAACCATTGTCGTTGGTGAAGCGCAGACCTGCCTTCTCGAAGGCCAGTTTGAGCTGCGCCTCGGTCGATCGGTGCGCACCATGGCGCTGGCCTTCGTAGTCGCGGATGGTGCTGCGGGAGACAAGCGACTGCAACGCCAGTTCCTCCTGCGTCCAGTCCAGATACCCACGGGCCGCACGACAGAGAGCAGGTGAAAAAACAGTGTCCTGAGCGGATTGAACCATGTTCATAACTGACCATATAAGTGGATATTGACCATTTAGGGTGACTGCAGCGGGATTTCCAGTCTGCGCTTTGTGTCACCCGAGCAGATTTCTTCGGGGGATATGGATTTGGGATAACGCTGGACGCTTCGAGTCTTTTGCTTCTGCTGCTGGTTCTTCCGTTCCTCGGCAGTCTTGGCTCGGCTTTCATCCTCAACACGACGTCCCGTGATCTTCCGGTCTTCGTTGCAGGGGCAACGACGCTCCTGACCCTGATCCTGACGGCTTCGGCCTACCCGTTCGTGATGCAGAACGGCGTTCTGCGGTTCACGGCCGAGTGGCTGCCGCAAGTCGGGCTAAATTTCTCCCTGCGGCTTGATGGCTTCGCCTGGATCTTCTCCATGCTGGTCACGTCGATCGGCTTTCTCGTCATCCTCTATGCCCGCTACTACATGGGCAAGGATGACCCCATCCCGCGCTTCTTCTCCTTCCTGCTGGCCTTCATGGGGGCGATGCTTGGCATCATCGTCTCGGGCAATGTCATCCTGCTCTCGATCTTCTGGGAACTGACCAGCATCTTCTCCTTCCTGCTGATCAGTTACTGGCACACGAATGCCGCAGCCCGCGACGGTGCGCGCATGGCACTGACGATCACCGGTATCGGCGGTTTCTGCCTGCTGATCGGCATGCTCCTCCTCGGCAAGATCGTCGGCAGCTACGATCTCGACAAGATCCTGGCTTCAGGCCAGCTGGTGCGCGAACATCCGCTCTATCTGCCGACGCTGATCTTCATCCTGCTCGGTGCCTTGACCAAGAGCGCCCAGTTCCCGTTCCATTTCTGGCTGCCCAATGCGATGGCAGCCCCGACGCCGGTCTCCGCCTTCCTGCATTCCGCGACCATGGTGAAGGCGGGTGTCTTCCTGCTGGTGCGCTTCTGGCCGGTGCTGTCAGGGACCTATGAATGGTTCATTCTCGTCGGCCTTGCAGGCATCTCGACCATGCTGCTCGGCGCCTTCCTGGCGATGTTCCAGCGTGATCTCAAGGGTTTGCTCGCCTATTCGACGATCAGCCATCTCGGCCTGATCACGACGCTCCTCAGCCTCGGAAGTCCGTTGTCGACGGTGGCGGCGATCTTCCACATGCTCAACCACGCAACCTTCAAGGCCTCCCTCTTCATGGCGGCCGGGATCATCGATCACGAGACGGGCACGCGTGACATGCAGCGGCTGAGCGGCCTCTATCGCTTCATGCCGGCAACGGCCACGCTCGCCATGGTCGCCAGCGCCGCCATGGCCGGCGTGCCCCTTCTCAATGGCTTCCTGTCGAAGGAAATGTTCTTTGCCGAAGCTGTCGAGACCCACGCGGATTCCTGGCTCGATGTGATCCTGCCCTATGTCGCAACGCTGGCTGGCCTCTTCAGCGTCGTCTACTCGCTTCGCTTCATCCACATGGTCTTCTTCGGCCCGCTGCCGAAGAACTTGCCCATAAAGACCCCGCATGAGCCGCCGCGCTGGATGCGCGTTCCCATCGAGATCCTCGTGGTGGTCTGCCTCATCGTCGGCATCGTGCCCGCGATTTCCATCGGCCCGTTCCTGCAGACGGCCGTTGAGAGTGTGCTGGGTGACCAGACCCCGGAATACAGCCTCAGCGTCTGGCACGGCATCAACGTGCCGCTGCTCATGAGCCTGATCGCCCTTCTCGGCGGCATCGGTCTCTATGTGGTGATGCGGGACTACCTGTCACGTTGCGAGGATGGGCCGCCCTATCTCCGTTGTCTGCGTGGCCAGCGCCTTTTCGAACGGGTCCTGGTTACCGTCTCGTGGCGCTGGGCGCGCCTCGCGGAAAGCCGGCTCGGCACCCGCAATCTGCAGCCGCAGCTCCGCTGGATCGTGGTCAGCGGCTTCGTCGCGGCAGCCCTGCCACTCTATTTCTCGGGTTTCGAACGCAGGCCGATCGTCTTTTCCGCCATCGATCCGGCTTTTGGCCTTCTCTGGCTGGTCGGCATGGCGCTCGCCATCGGCGCCGCGGTTTCTGCCAAGTACCATCGTCTGGCAGCCCTCATCATGCTCGGCGGGGTGGGGCTGATCGTCTGCATGACCTTCGTCTGGCTATCCGCGCCTGACCTTGCGATCACCCAGTTGCTGGTCGAGATCGTCACAACGGTCCTGATCCTTCTCGGCTTGCGCTGGTTGCCGAAGCGCAGCCCCGACCGAGGCGAGGTCATGACCCTGAAAAGCCGGTTCCGGCGTTTCCGCGATCTTTCACTGGCGATCGCCTGCGGCATTGGCATGTCGGTCGTTGCCTTCACGGTGATGACCATGCCGGTGCCGGATGCGATTGCCACCTACTTCCTCGAGAACGCCTATACGGAAGGCGGCGGACGCAATGTCGTCAACGTCATCCTCGTTGACTTCCGCGCCTTCGACACCTTCGGTGAAATCGCCGTCCTCGGCATCGTCGGCCTGACCGTCTATGGCCTGCTGCGCCGTTTCCGTCCGGCTGATGACAGCATGGAACTGCCGGAACAGCAGGTACGCCAAAACCGCTTCGATGCAGACCAGCCGGAACGGTCGCCGGGCGACATGATGCGCGACTATCTGCTCGTGCCTTCGGTGCTGATGCAGTGGCTGTTTCCGGTCATCATCACGCTTTCCGTCTATCTCTTCATGCGCGGTCACGACATGCCCGGCGGCGGCTTCTCGGCCGGCCTCACCCTGTCGATCGCCTTCCTGCTGCAATATCTGGCGGGCGGCACGCGCTGGGCGGAAGATCGTATCCGCATCCTGCCGTTGCGCTGGATGGGAGCCGGCATCCTCACGGTGTCGGCCACTGGGATCGGGGCATGGCTCCTCGGTCATCCCTTCCTCACCTCGCATTTCCGCTACCTGGATATCCCCCTGATCGGCAAGGTGCCGGCGGCCTCCGCGTTTCTCTTTGATCTCGGGGTCTTTTCGCTGGTGGTCGGCGCGACCGTGCTGATCCTGACGGCGCTTGCCCACCAGTCGATCCGCATCAACCGCCTGAGGGCACTTGAAGCCAAGGGGGAGAAGCGCTGATGGAACTCATCCTGTCGCTCGCCATCGGACTGATGACCACCTGTGGTGTCTGGCTCATCCTGCGTCCGCGGACCTATCAGGTGATCATTGGACTGTCGCTGCTGTCCTACGCAGTGAACCTCTTCATCTTCGGCGTTGGCGGGGTGAAGAGCAACATGCCGCCTATCCTGGAGAACGGCGTGGTGTCGACGACGCTGAGCGACCCCGTGCCCCAGGCCCTGGTGCTGACCGCCATCGTCATCGGCTTTGCCACCACGGCTCTCTTCCTTGTCGTGCTGCTCGCCGCTCGCGGACTGACCGGCAACGACCATGTCGACGGGAGGAACGAGAAGCCGTGATCGACTGGAGCCACCATCTCATCGTCACGCCGATCCTCTTGCCGATGATGACGGCAGCGATCCTACTGTTCATCGACGAACGCAACAGGACGACCAAGGCGCTGGTCAGCCTGACGGCGACGGTTCTGCTGCTCGCGAACGCCCTCGTTCTCTTCATTGTCGAGAGCGGACCGAACAGTTTCGAAAACGTCTATCTGCTCGGAAATTGGGCGGCCCCCTTCGGCGTCGTGCTCGTCATTGACGGGCTTTCGGCGATGATGCTGTTGTTGGCCGCTGTCCTCGCCATCGCCGCACTGGTCTTCTCCATGGCCAAGTGGCACGCCGTCGGAGCCCATTTCCACACCCTGTTCCAGCTTCTGCTGGTTGGCGTCAACGGCGCGCTGCTGACCGGGGACCTCTTCAATCTCTTCGTCTTCTTCGAAGTCATGCTGGCCGCCTCCTATGGGTTGCTGTTGCACGGCACGGGCACGCTGCGCGTCAAGTCCGGGCTCCACTACATCGCCGTCAACCTTGTCGCAGCGATCTTCTTCCTGATCGGGGTCAGCCTCGTCTATGGAACCGCCGGCACGCTGAACATGGCCGACCTTGCCTTGCGTATGCCCGAGATGGAGCCGGATCGCCTGATCCTGATGGAGGCTGGCGCTGCTGTGCTCGGCGTCGCCTTCCTGATCAAGGTCGGCATGTGGCCGCTCTGTTTCTGGCTGCCGTCCGCTTACAGCGCGGCTTCAGCCCCGGTGGCTGGCATGTTCGCCATCCTCAGCAAGGTCGGCATCTACGTCATCCTGCGCCTTACCATGCTGCTGTTCGGTGATGGTCCATCGGCCGGCTTCGGGGCGGAGGTCCTGCTGCTCGGCGGCATGGCGACACTCGTCTTCGGAACCATCGGCGTTCTCGCATCCCAGGCTCTGGGGCGTCTCGCCGGCTATTCGGTCCTCGTTTCCTCCGGCACGCTTTTGATGGTGCTCGGCATCAATGACGGTGTCGTCTCCTCCGGTGCCCTGCTTTATCTCGTGAGTTCCACCCTGACGATCAGCGCCTTTTTCATGCTGATCGAACTGGTGGAGCGCGGACAGGATGCGGGCGCCAACGTCCTTGCCGTCACCATGGAGGCCTATGGCGACGGCGAGGAGGCGGACATGGAGGACGGCGAGGGCACGACCATGCCCGGCACCATGGCGATCCTCGGTATCTGCTTTGCCGCCTGCGGCATTTTGCTCGCCGGCCTGCCGCCGCTGTCGGGCTTCATCGCCAAGTTCGCCATGCTGTCCGCCATGATGGGCACGGGCTCGATCGGGACGACGCCCGATCTTGCCGTCTGGACCCTGATCGTGCTGGTCATTCTCTCAGGCGTCGCGGCCCTGATCTCCATGACCCGTGCGGGCATACGCACCTTCTGGGGATCGATCGAAGGGGCTGTGCCGCGGGTACTCGTGGTCGAACTCGTTCCCGTGATGCTGTTGCTCTCGCTCACGCTCGGCCTGACCGTGAAGGCAGGACCGGCGATGACCTATATGGACACGACGATCCGGACACTCTCCAACCCGTCCGCCTATGTGGATGCTGTGCGCAATGCCCATGTGGTGAAGGATCAAAGCTCTTCCGGCACGACAGCAGGTGAGGGAGGAAGCGCGCCATGATCCCTCATCCACTTCTCAGCCTGGCGCTGCTTCTAATGTGGCTGCTGCTCAATGACTTTACCCTCGGACATCTGGTCCTTGGTTCTGTCGTGGCGATCTTCGGCGGTTGGGCCATGGCATCGCTCAGACCCGACAAGCCGAAGATAAAGAAGTGGTATCTGCTGCCCAAGCTCTTCCTGATCGTCTTCGTCGACATCATCCGCTCGAATGCTGCCGTCGCCCTGCTGATGCTCAGCGGCAAGCGCCGAAAACAGACATCGGGCTTCATCACGGTGCCGCTCGAAATCGAGCACCCCACCGCCCTTGCCATCATGGCCGTCATCCTGACCAGCACGCCGGGCTCTGCCTGGCTCGCCTATGACGAACGCCGGAAGACTGTCCTGATCCACGTTCTCGACCTGATCGACGAGGAGCAATGGGTCGCTAACATCAAGCATCGCTACGAACGCCTGTTGCTGGAGATTATCGAATGAGCGCCATCATTCTTTTCACCGCCGTCTCGATTGCCAAGGTGCTGCTCGGGCTCGCCCTGATTATCGCGGCCGTGCGCATCTTCATCGGCCCACGTGCCCAGGACCGCATCCTCGCCCTCGATGCATGTTATGTGATCGCCATGCTGATGCTTGTTACCTTCGGGATCGGCAGTGGCCGCACGGTCTATTTCGAGGCGGCACTGGTGATCAGCCTGTTGGGTTTCGTGGCAACCGTGGCGCTGGCCAAATTCCTCATGCGCGGTGAGGTAATCGAATGACCATGCCAGTCGCCGATCTTCCGCTCTGGGTCGTCATCGGCGTTTCCGTGCTGCTTCTGCTCGGCTCGGGCCTGACGCTGCTCGGTGCCATCGGGCTTTTGCGCCTGCCAACCTTCTATCAGCGGATCCACGCGCCAACCCTCGGCACGAGTTGGGGCACGGGCGCAATCATGCTGGCCTCGATCCTCTACTTCTCAGTCGTCGGCTCGCGCGCCGTCCTGCACGAGATCCTCATCGGTGTCTTCGTCACGCTGACGACCCCGGTCACCCTTATCCTGCTTGCAAGGGCAGCGCTGCACCGCGACCGCACCGAAGGCAATACGTCCGTTCCTTCGGCCAATCCGCCGCAAGATCAACCCTGACCCTTGCGGAGAGGGGCGGGCTCCGCTGTTTCCATCGAATGCCCCCTTGGGAAGCTCCGAACACAGCACTTGTGATCAATTGTTATAGTTGATAGTTCCATTCATCTTTTGGAGGTGGTCGCGTCTTGCGACGATCCGATCCCCCTTGTTTGGAACTTCACATGCGCCTGATCTTCATTGCGGTCCTCTCGCTGCTTTGCCTTTCCTGCCCTTCGGCCGCACAAGACACCGGTTGGGACCCGCGCATTGCGACCGGGACGCTCGACAACGGCCTGCGCTACTTCCTCCATGACAGCGGCAAGGAGACGGACCCCTTCAATATCCGCCTGATCGTGCATGCCGGTTCGGTGGACGAGCCGGTGCCGAGCGGCATTGCCCATATCCTCGAACACATGGTTTTCCAGACGAACGATGCTCGTGGACGCTCCATGCACGAGGAGATCGAGGCGCTCGGCTGGCGAACCGGCGTCGAGATTAATGCGGTGACGCGGGAGGCCGAGACACAGTTCATGTTGCGCACCCGCCCTGATGATGTGCTTGATCTTGCGGGATCGCTGCAGTTCATGGCCGATCTGGTGATGAAGCCGGCACTGGAGGCTGAGGACTGGGAGAAGGAGCGCTTCGTCATCCTCGAGGAACTGCGCCAGACGGTAAGCGTCGCCGACCGGGTGAGCCGCCTGAAGAAGGCCGCCCTGCGCACGGGATCACGTTATGTCGACCGGCCGACAATCGGCACCCATGCCGGCATATCGCGCACCTCGATCGAGGAGATCCGCAGCTTTTATGAAAGCTTCTATCGCGCCTCCAACATGACGCTGATCGTCTCCGGCCGCATTGACAAGGAAGCAGCACGTGATGCCATTGAGAGGGCTTTCGGTCCTGCACCGAGGTCGCCCGCACCGGAGCGCGACTACCGTGTTTTGCCCCTGAAGCAGGGTCTCAACGTCAACCTGGTGCAGGACGAGCAGGGCTCGAGCTCGCAGGTAACCTATGCCCTGCGGCTGCCCATGCCGAACCGGCTGACGGATGCGGGACAGATCGCCTATCTGCAGCAGTATTTCCTGACGCGGTTGATCCGCGACGCCGTGCAGGCGGAGGCACCGTATCATGCGACGGTCACTGACAGCCTCGGCTTTGCGGCGCAGGAAACGACCGAGGAGCGGCTGATCCTCGCGTTCAACGCCCGCACCGACAACCACGCAGCAGCTATACCTGTGCTGATGGAAACACTCGAACGGCTGCGGCGTGACGGTGTGGCGCGCGACGGGTTTGAAAGCCTGATGATGCGCGCCCGCGCCATCAACGAGAACAACAGAAAAGCAGCCGAGAACCGAACCTATGCGGAATGGGAGGACCGGATCGCCTCTGCGGTTCTGACCGGCTCGGTCGTCGATGATCCCGCAACCCGCACGACCCGCACGGCCGCTCTCCTCGATCGCATCACGTTCGAGGGTCTCAATAAGCGCCTGCGGGAGATGCTGGCAGCCGAGGATCAGGTCCTGTTCTACCAGGTGCCGGGCGGCGTTTCGGTGACGCTGCCGACGGTTGCCACCGTGGAGGCGGAACGGGCGCGCTGGGCGGCCATGGCTGACCTTCCGCCACGCCAGCCACGGACACCAGAACCTGAGATTGCGACCGCCGCACCCGTATGGCCAGCCGATCGACAGGTGGCCAGATCGGGCCGCATCTCCGCCGAGCGCCGCTCCGGAAATCCCGATGTCATCGAATGGACGCTGTCAAACGGGGACGTGGTGGTCTGGCTGGTGCGGGATACGACGGATGGCAAGGTTTATCTCTCGGGCCAATCGCGCCCGGGATACCTCAACAGCCTTTTTCCAAGCTCGGCCTCCCAGGCGGCGGTCCAGCTTTTTGATCAGAGTGGCTTCACCTTCTGGAGCCAGTCCGAACACGATCTCTGGGCAACGGAGCAGACGCAGCAGTGGAGCATCGCGCTCAAGGAAAGCAATCTCGACGCTGGCATCGCTGCAGCCCCGGCCGATCTCCCGGCCCGCCTTGAGACCTATGCCGCAAATATTGCTTTCGGCGGCGTAAGGCCGGAAGCCGTCGAGGCCCTGCATGCGCAGATGAACGACCAACGGCCGGATGAGGTTGCCGCACAGCGCACCAAACTGCTTTACGGCGAAGCAGGTGCGGTCGATACGTTGCAGGACCTGAGGCAGGTGGATGCGGAAGAGTTGAGCCACATCGCCCGCACCCACTTTCAACAAACGGTGACCTGGTATGCCGTCGGCCCCGAGCCCGGCTCTGAGATCCGCGACAGCTTCGCCTCCGTGATCGGCGCCGTCCCGCGTGCGGCCTCGATGACGACGGAGGTCGCCCTGCAAAGGGCCGGGCGGCATGCGGCTCAGGTCGAAGTCTTCTCCGACGATCGCGCACGCGTCGAGATTTCCTTCTTCGCCGGGCTCGACTGGACGCCGGAGGCAAGTTTCGTCATCTCGACGCTGACGCCGATTGCCCAGCAGAACCTGAAGAAGGAACTGCGCAATGTTCTCGGTGGCATCTACAGCCTCGAATTCGAGCTGGAGGCCGATCCCGATCAGGATCGTGTTCTCGGCACGCTCGCCTTTTACTGCGCGCCGGAACGCACGGAGGAACTGACGCAAGCCGCATTTGCCGTACTCTATCGCATGCCGGAGATTGCCAGACAGGCGGATGTGGAGAAGATCCGCTCCGACATCGCCTTTGCCGAAGAAAGTCGTCTGACCGATCCCAACACCTGGCTGCGCCGCCTTGCTCTGAGCCACCGCCGCTACGGTGACGCGGGCTATCTGCGGCGCATGCAGGGCCTTGGCGAGCGGGTCACGGCGCAAAGGCTTGTCGCCCATGCGAACCATATCTTCCGCACTGAAGATATCGCCGTCCTCACCAAGCTTCCGCTTGGCACGGCCGCCAGGCCGGAACGCGAGGTCGAATGACGGACATGCCGGCCCGGGCGGAGCCATTGCGCGCTTGGCTGAGGCTGGCGTCGTCGCTCGTGTCCTTCGGCAAGGGATCGTCATGACCGGCGATACGCAGAGGCTGGACGACGCGTTTCTCGGCATGCGGCAGTCGCTCTACCGGGCGATCCTGCGGATCGTGCGCGACACGGCCGAGGCCGAGGAGTTGACGCACGACGCCTATCTGAGAGCGCGTCGGGCGCTCGACCAGGGCACGCCTGGCAATATCGAGGCCTTTCTCTGGCAGACTGCTCGCAATCTCGCCCTCGATCATCTTCGCCGGCGCAAGGTGCGGGCCCTGCATGAGGAGCGGGAATTCCAGGCGGCCGATACCGTCGTTGTCGCCGATCCCCAGCCGAGCATCGAAGATCAGGCCATCCAGCGCGACCTGGTCAAGGCCTTCAATCGTGCGCTGCTGACGCTTCCACCGCGCGCCCGTTCGGCCTGGTGCCTCAACCGGCTGGAAGGCCTTGCCTATCCCGAGATCGCCAGAAGGCTGGGTGTGTCGCCAAACACCGTGTTCAACGACATGAAGATGGCCATGGCCGTCCTCATGGAAATCCGGGAGAAGATGGAGCGATGAGCCGCGTGCACGGGCGCGAATCTGCAATTTTTGGGAGGAGAACTGATTTGAAACGTCATCTATTAACATGCACCATTTCAGCGGAAGACCGTCATGCACGCAGTGACTGAAAACGAGGATCAAGCGCGCTATCGGCATCCGGACCCGATAATAGACCAGGCGCTCGAATGGGTGTTGAAGCGGCAGGCGGGGGAGGTCGATCAGGATGCGCTCGATGCCTGGCTGGCCGAAGGTGCGGACAGGGGCGCGGCTTTGGCGCGGGTGCTCGCGCTCTATGAATGTCCCGCATTGACCGTGGCTTCCGCGCAGACGGCGACGGCATCGCTGCTGCCGGTCGAGGCCATCAGACACTCGCCGGCTATCGCCCGGCGCTCTCCGCGTCTGTCGCTCGCGCTCGCAGCCTCGATCACCGCCGCCATCGTCGTGCCACTGCTTGGAAGCGACTGGCTCCTCGGCTTGCAGGCCGACTATCGAACCGCTGCCGGCGAGATCGTCGCGGTCGATCTGCCCGACGGCTCCCGCATGCAGATGAACAGCCAGACGGCAGTCCGCCTCGATTTCGAAGATGGCAGGCGGGCCGTGCGGCTTCTCGAGGGTGAGGCCTATTTTGAGGTGGCGCATGACGCTGTCCGGCCGTTCAGCGTGACAGGGGCCTATGGCACCGTGACGGTGACGGGCACGGCTTTTGATGTGGCGCGCGGAGATGCAGAAGACGTCGTGCATCTGGAAAGCGGTCGCGTCGTCTTGACCCGCGATGGCGAGCATTCGAGCCCGGTTGCCATGACGCCGGGCCAGACGGCGGCCGTCGATCGCACACGGATCGCATTCCTTCCTCAGGGAGACGATGAAAGCCGGCTTGCCTGGCGCGAAGGCTGGATCCAGCTTTCCGCCATTCCCTTGCGTGACGCCCTCGTGGAGATCGGACGCCATACTGATCTCACCATCGTCACTCTGCCGGCCGCCGCCCTTGAAACCCCCGTCAGCGGCAGCTTCCGCATTGCCGAGGCAGATGCCGCACTCGATAGCGTGGCCACCGCCGCAGGGGCGCGCATCGAGCGATTGCCGGGTGGAATCTTATTCATTCGCTAAAGTCTCAAGTTTTTTTGTGAGACCGGCCGGGCTGACACGTCATCCCCATCAGAGCCGACGCGCATGACGCGCGGCGGCGGGGTGACAACAGGGTGACAAGGGCTTCCGGCCCGGGATCAAGATGGCAGAGCGTAGAGTATCGGTCGGCAAGCGCAGGCTTGCCATGTTCATGGTGTCCACGGCACTGGTTTCGGCTTCGGCCGGTGTATTTGAGGTTCGAGCGCAGGATGCCGGGACAAGTCCGACGACGAACGGTCCCCGGGCGATCTCGATCCCTGCGCAGCCGCTCGATGCGGCCCTCAGGGCCTTCACGCGTCAGACGGGCTGGCAGGTCGGCTATGCCGCAGCCCTCGTGTCTGGCCGGACCTCAGCGGCCGTCGCCGGCGAAACCGATCCGCTGGTTGCACTGCGCGCCCTCACTGCCGGTGCCGGCATCGAGATCCGCGTGACAGGCACCCGCACCGCATCGCTGGTTGCCGAAGGCACGATCGACGAAGCCGCTGCTGCCGGCACGACCGTTCTTGAGGAAATCACGGTGTCGTCCTCCGGCGGCGGCGTGAAACTCGGAACCGAGAGCGCAGGCGATACCGGCACCACCGTGATGGATTCGACCCAGGTCGGAATTCGCACGAGCAGCGGGGATGCCAACAGCTTCCTGCGCGGTCTGCCCAATGTGCAGTACCAGAACGATACCAACGAGAATGCCGGCGTTGAAAGCCAGGCACTCCTCAACACCAAGCCACAGGAAGTCTCGATCTCAGGCGGGCGAACCTATGAGAACAATTTCATCCTGAACGGCATCGGCATCAACACGATCACGGGGACCGAGGAGCCTTACGACACCGGCAATCGCGGTGAACTGTCTGACGACGATACGGCCTACAATGCTGATCGCATTTATGGCTTGCATTCACAGACGGTGTTCGTGCCCACGGATTTTGTTGAATCCGCAACGGTCATCGACAGCAATGCGTCGGCCCGTTACGGCGCCTTCCAGGGCGGCGTTGTCGAGTACGAACTGATGCAGCCAGCAACCGACAGGCTGAGAGCATTTGCCTCGGTGGAATACGAGAGTGATGACCTCGTCAAATACAATCTCGCGACAGAGGATGGTCTCAATCCGAATGCCATAGGTGAGCCGGAATTCTACAAGAAGAAGAAGGCCTTCTCGGTCACCGGTCCGATCACGGACAATATCGCTGTCATCGGACAGTACAGCGTGACGGATGCCTGGACCAACAAGGCGAAGAACTACATCTACGGCGACGAGCTCGTGCAGTCCGAATCCAAGAACGAGTTCTACCGGTTCCAGGCCAATGCGGAGACGGATCTCGGCCTGTTCAAGCTGGAAGGCATTCACACTGACTACTATCAGGATTTCGAGTCAGACGATTACCGGGTCCTTGAGATTGATACTGCGACCCGGACCTATGCAGGCAAGCTGGAGAACTTGTACGAGTTCGAGGATTTTTCGCTCGGTGGCGTAGCGCTTTCCAACGTTTCTCTGACCAGCAAGATAACGGCATCGAAATCCGACGCGCTCAACCTCGGTGGCGATAACACGATCCGCAACTGGATCTCGACCTACTGGCGCACCATTTCGGGGACAAGAACCAAGGTCTTCGAATCGAGCATGCTCGACTGGTGCCGCGTCGATCCGACCTCGACCACCACCACATCTTGCCGAGAAGGCGGAATGGGCAAGGAGCGCGGTCAGGGGCAGGAAAGCTACACCTGGTCCCAGGCTCTGGCCGGCGATATCGGGAATGGTACTTTCCGGACCGGCTACGAGTTCGGCTACACTGAGGCTCACCGATGGCGGGCAGAAGACTATGTCAGCTACACCTACAACGTCGCTCAAGCCTATACGGCCTTGAGGGCTGCGAACATATCGACCTTTACCTGCAACACGACGGAAGAGTGCTACGGCGAACAGTTTGCGTATAGCAAGACGGTCCACAAGGCGTACGATATCCATGCGCAGATCATGCAGGCAAACGCCTATCTGGAGCTCGACCAGACCTTCGACTGGCTGAACCTCCGCCCCGGCATCCGTTTCGACTATGACGACTATCAGGGCAACCTGAACATATCTCCGCGCCTGGTTGCGACGGTAACGCCGATGGAGGATTTCAGCATTTCCGGTGGTTTCAACCGGTATTACGACGCTGCCAATCTTTCTTACGCAATTCGGAACCAGCAACCACGCGTCACGACCTACTCAAGGCAGCCGAGCTCCACAGGTGCCGTCGGGGATTTCGCAACGACGCCGACGCAAACCTATTACACCCTTGATGCTGCGGATCTGAAGACGCCTTATACGGACGAGTTCACTGCCGCGATCAACTTTACCGATCCTTTCACCGAGGGTGAATGGCGCTTTCGTTATCTGCATCGTAGTTCTCGTGATCAGTATTCCTCGCGGACGCCCACAAATACGTCCTATGTGCTGACCAACAATGCCAAAGGCTCGTATGACTCCTTGACGGCCGAATATGCGAAGGAACTGCCGACAGCCACGTGGAACCCGGCGGACAACTCGCTTCTTGCAGCCTCGATCACTTGGGCAGACAAAAATGTCTCAGCCGACAGCTACTTCGTCGACGAAGACGATCTGGAAAAACGGATTTCATACAAGGGAACATCCTACACGCAGGCTGGATTCAACGCCGTCACCGGCAACATGGACATTCCGCTGCGCGCCCAGGTCGGTCTCTCCGGCAGTTTCTTCGACGAGCGGCTGACGCTTGGTCTCGCTGCCAACTACAACTTCGCATATGATGGCGTCGAAGACACCGACGACAACGAGAGCATTGATGGAGTGCTGCATGACATCTGGGATGACAAGGCTTTCGCTGCCGTGCTGACCGTCGATTTGAGCGGCTCTTACAAGTTCGCATCCGTGGACGACCATGGAATGACCCTGAACTTCAAGGTCGTCAATCTCTTCAACGAGCTTGGCAACGCAAAGTCATCCAACGGCAATCCCTGGGTCATCGGCCGCACTCTCTGGGTCGGCGCCTCTGCAGAGTTTTAGGCCGCCCTCGGCGCATAGGACACTGCCGCTGCCACGCAGCGGCAGTGTGTCTCCGACCGCCAGGGAGCCTGACCAAGGCTAGACGCCTCAGATGTCGTCGGGGCTGATGTTCAGGCGTCGCATCTTTTCCCACAATGTCGTTCGCGACACCCCAAGCGCTTCGGCAGCCTCCTTGGGCGATCCATTGGCGCGAGCCAGTGCCGCCTTGATGTGAGCCCGCTCGGCGGCGTCGCGTACGTCGGCGAGTGTGGCATTCGTGTCTTGAACGACGCCTGACTTGGTATCCGTCCGGGCTAGTCCCTCGGGGAAAAGTTCAGCCTCGGACAGGACACGTCCGTCACCCATGGCAACGGCGCGGTCGACGCGGTTGATCAGTTCGCGGATGTTTCCGGGCCAGCGGTGGCGCTTGGTCGCTTCATGTGCTGCCGCGTCAACGACGATGCTGCCGTGCCCAAGCCTTGATGCTGCGGCAGATGCGAAGCTCTCAAGCAGTGACGACAGCTCTTCATGTCTTTCTCTGAGCGGCGGCAGCTTGCAGGCGATGACATTGATGCGAAACCAGAGATCCTCGCGGAACTGGCCCTCGGCCACCATGGCGCCGAGATCCTTGTTGGTGGCGCAGACGAGACGTGCTCCGAATTTGCGTGTCTCGCTTCCCCCCAGCCGTCGGAATTCCCGCGTTTCCAGAACGCGCAGCAACTTCACCTGCAGCACGGGCGACAGATCGCCGATCTCGTCCAGAAACAGCGTGCCTTCGTCTGCCTCCTCGAAAAAGCCGCGATGCATGCCCGAAGCGCCGGTAAAGGAGCCGCGCTCATGGCCGAAGAGCAGCGAGTCCGCGAGCTCTGCAGGCAATGCGCCGCAGTTGACCGGGACAAACGGCAGGTTCTTGCGCGGGCCGGCCTCATGGACATAGCGGGCCGCGACCTCCTTGCCGGTTCCCGTCTCGCCGAGGACGAGGACCGGCAGATCGATTTCGGCTGCCCGCAAAAGTGTCGCGCCGATCTTGCGCATCGCGCTGCTGCCGGAAAATGCCGCCCCAACCTGTGGGCCGCTGCTCTTGCGGCGGCTGATACCCTGCAAGGTCTCGACAAGCTGATCGAGATCGAAAGGTTTGCTGACGTAATCGACCGCGCCGTCCCGCACCAGGCGAACGGCCTGATCTATGTCGCCATAGGCCGTCATGAAAATGACCGGGACCAGTCCGAAGCGTTCGAAATGCCGGCGCATGATGGTCTCGCCGTCGCCATCCGGCAGCCGGATATCCGAGAGGATGATGTCGGGTGCCCCAGCCTTGAGCGCTGCATTGGCTTCTGCCGCCGAACGCGCCCATCTGACGGTGAAGCCTTCCAGGGTAAGTCTTTGTTGCAGCGACTGGCCAAGCGTCGCGTCGTCCTCGACCACCAGTATGCGACCTGCCGTCACCATGTCATGTCTCCGCTCCGCCCTGCTGCGCCGTCGCCAGCGTCAGCTGGACATTCGTTCCCGTGTTGTCGCTGCGGATCGACAAATCAGCTCCAATCCGCTCCACCAGGGAGGCGACGATCCAGATCCCGATGCTGCGCTCCACGGGGATGTCGTTGACACGGCCCGAGATCATGGCGGCGACGATCTCGGGCGGCATCCCCGGTCCCTCGTCGGCGACGCTGAGCACAACCGTCTGGGCATCCTTGCGGGTGAGGGAAACGGTGACGGTGGATCCTGGCGGTGATGCGCGAACGGCATTCAGCATCAGATTGATCAGGATTTGCCGGAGCGCATCGACATCCACCCGGAACTCAGTCGGCTCCTCGAACATCCAGGCAAGCCCGACGCCGGCTCGTCCCGCTTCCGGAGCGATCAAGATCTCGAGGTCGCGAATATCCTGAGCGGTGATCATTCTGGATCCCGACCGCCGGCGATAGGTGGAGAGCGTGACGTCGACCACGCGGCCGATGCTGTCGAGCCCGTTCTCCAGAAATGCCAGCGTTTCCTTCCGCACATCCTCGCGGTCGCCAAAGCGCTTCAGCGTGGAGATGCCGTTCTTCAGCCCGGCCAGCGGATTGCGCACCTCGTGCGCGATGCTGGCTGCCATGCGCGCGAGAAGACCGTCGCGTTCCTGCTGCGCCATTTGTTCGAGGATGGTGACCCTCTGGGCTTCCGATTGCTCGCGCATCGCCAGAGCCGCTTCCAGCTGGCGCAATTCGTTGCCGCGCCGCCAGTCGGCCCCGTTTGTCGAGGAACCCTCCGGATCGGCCAGCCGGTCGATAAACTGATCGAGTGGTTTGAGCGAACGCCGTGTTACGACATAAGCCGCAGCCGCAGCGATGATGGCCACCAGGATGTCGATCCCGATTGCCGCATTGGACGCGGCATCCGTGGCCGCCTCAAGCGGCTGCGTGTCAAAGGTCGCGGCGAGATAGAGGCGCCCCTCGGCCATTCCGTAGCTGCGTGCAACCAGAAGAACGGATCTGTCTGGAACCAGTCGCGGACTGACGTCGCCAGGGCTGTTGGCTTGCGCCTCGTTCAAAGCCTGATCGAGCAGGTCTCCATCGCTTTCCGCCAGCGCCACCGTGATCGTTTCGCCCGACGTGTCGGTCCAGCGTGCCGCGATGCTTTCTTCGAGAAGCGCGGTGCGAAACTCAAGCGACGCCGCGAGGGTCCGCTGCACGGATTGCCGGGCATCTGCCTCTTTGATCTCGGCAGCAATATTGCCGGCGACGGCATCGAGGAAGACCAGCGCCTGATCGCGCAGGCCCGTCTCGTTGCTCGACCGCAGAGCCATGATGCCGATCTGGGTCGTGCCGACTGCCACCAGGAACATCGCGACTGCCACGAAGAGTGGCAGTGCGACGGAGAGAGGCAGTTTGGGACGCGAAAGTGAGGACATGCAGATTGATTAGACCAACTCGCGCTTGACCTGCCAGCACATTATTCCAGCCCGAGCCCTCACCGTTCCATGATCAGGACGTCACCTGCCATGTCGGGTGCGATGCGGTCGAGCCATGGCGCGCCAAACCAGTTCGTCCGCAGTGGCCGTGGTGTACGGCCCAGCACCACCGCACGTACACCGACGATCCCGGCCGGTATGGCGCAGACACTGTCCGGTGCGGCATGGCGGGTATAGCTGCAACCGAAACGGTCTGCGATCTCGGCAAATCCGGTATCCTTCAACTGCTTGTCCGCAACATGCACGATCTGCGTCACCTGCCAAATACCATTGAGAAGCGCCCATTCGACGAGCGGGGCCAGGTGATCTTCGCCACAATCGCGAACCACCAGCGTCCGTGCCGTGTCAGGCAAAGGCGTCTTGCCTACGAATAGCACCGGGCCGCTATGGCAGCTCGGCAGACGCAAAAGGCCATCCGGATCCCAGGTGGTGCGGTCCATCCGGGCCTCGACCTGATGATGGAACCAGCCCTGGCACGGCAGAACGAGGACGGTCTGGCCCGGCTGTGTCTCGCAGCGGAGAATAGCTTCGGGATCGCCTTCATCGTAGTGCAGGATTGAAGCCACGTCCGTCGCCGCCGTCACGGATTTGAGATCGCTGATGGCGTCGCTCGCCCGCTCGCGGATCAACCGCCGCACGCGCGCCTGATCGGCTGCGGCATGGATCGCATGCGTATCGATGATGGTGAATGCCGAGAGGCTCGCCCCTGTTTGCTTGGCAATGGCACAAGCACGTTCCGCAACGTGAGCAACCTGTCCGTCGATGACGGCGAACCGGACCGCCTCGAGTGCCGGCAACACCGGCATGTCGTTTCGTGGCGCCGGTTTCGGTACGGGCGATCTGGCTCGCTCGTCGACCGTTAGTGTTATCGGAGTGACGGGATCCCAGCCGCTTCGCTTGCCGAGCGACTGGTCGGCCCGCGTCAGCACGCCGTCAAGGGCGTCATCGCCCGAAAGCGTCAGCTGCGCACCTGAGACATAGGCGGCGCGACCCAGGAGATGGCCAGCGACCGGAACGGTAAGCAGCAGGAAGACCACGGTCAGGATACCCATTACCGTCGCGTCCAGCGCTCCATGGGCGATGACGCTGCCGATGATCACCAGGCCTGCACCCAAGGTGCCGGCTTTGGTGGCGGCGTGCATGCGCTGGAACGGATCGGCAAGTTTGATGACGCCGTAGGCGGCGATGCAGAGGAACACGACACCGACAAGCTTGAACAGAATGGACAGGATTGCGAGCATCACGCATCCTCCTTTTTCTTCTCGAGAAGAGCAGACAGCGAACACGTCGCAAGGAACCCGATCAACGCGATCCCGAAGGCGACGTCGAGGAATTCGCGCCGGCCGGTGACGATCATCGTCAAGGCGGCGATCGCGACGGCAATGCCGGTCAGCATGTCCAGCGCAATGAAGCGGTCGGCATAGCCGGGGCCCGTCACCATGCGGACGGCCGCAAGAAGCAGCGGTACCATCAGGACGGCGATCATGATGGCGGCAAATGTTGATAGAAACCCATCCAGAAGCGCAATCATCCTTCGATCTCCTTTATGCGTGTCTCGAACGTGTTCTTGATGCTGTCCACCACCGCATCGGGCTGTGGCGCATCCAGAACGTGAACATAGAGGGTGCTCAGATCCTCGCTGACATGCAGCGAGGTCGTGCCGGGGGTCAGGCTCACGCAGTTCGCAAGCGCCGTAACGCCCGCTCTGCTGCGCAGATCAAGCGGCACGGCGAGGATCGCCGGCTTGAGCTGCGAGCTGTCGCCAAGCACCTGACGGGCGACGGCAATCGACGAACGGACGAGTTCGTTGGTGAAGACCAGTCCAAGTGTCATGGACCTGCCGATACGATTGACGAGGGTCATGGCGTCACTCCTGCTGTGGTGCTTTGGTCGATGATGGCGCCAATCAGCTCGGTACGGTTGCCGATGCTGTCGGCGGCGAGGTTTGAGAATGCGACCAGAGGTTCCGGATTGATGCCGATGGCCAACGTGATGGCTCCAAGCACCACGATGGGCGCCATCATGGCAGCCGGCACATGGCGCACCCGGGTCTTGCGCACGGGCTCTTTCCAGAAAGCCTCGATCCAGATCTTGCTCATCGAGAAGATCGTCAGGAGGCTGACGAAGAGCGCGATGCCTGCCAGCCATGCCTCATCCCCCTGGAAGGACGCGTCGACCACCATCAGCTTTGCCCAGAAGCCGGAAAGCGGCGGAATGCCGGCCAGAGACAGGGCAGGTATGGCGAAGAGCACGGCCAGCCACGGCGAGGACTTCATCAATCCCCCGGACTTGCGCAGATCAAATGACCCGGTCGCCCGGTGGATGGCGCCTGCGATGAAGAACAGGTTCGCCTTCACGACGATGTGGTGGATGATGTAGAAGACCGCGCCGGCCATGGCGAGCGGCGTCGCGATCGCAAGGCCCAGCATGATGTAGCCGATCTGGCTGATGATGTGGAACGACAGGATACGGCGCACATCCCACTGCACGGCCGCCCCGAAAACGCCGAACAGCATTGTGCCTGCGGCAAACACGCCGATCAGTGGCTTCAGGGTCCCGTTGTCGACTTCGAACAGCAGCGTGAAGACGCGGAAGAGTGCGTAGACCCCGACCTTGGTGAGGAGTCCTGCGAACACCGCCGACACGATGATCGATGCCGTGTGGTAGGAGGCGGGAAGCCAGAAGAACATAGGGAAGAAGCCGGCTTTGATGCCGAAGGCGAGCAGGAACATCATCGCCGACAGGGTAAGCGCAGCCGACGATTCCGTCTGCGGCAGGACCATGGCCAGATCTGCCATGTTCAAGGTGCCGGTCGCACCGTAGAGCAACCCGATCGCCATCAGGAAGAGGATGGTCGAAAGCAGGTTGAGAACGGCATATTTGATCGCCCCGTCGATCTGGGCGCGGGTCCGGTCCAGCGTGATCAGGCCAAGTGTTGCGATCAGCATCACTTCGAACCAGACATACAGATTGAAGATATCGCCGGTTAGAAATGCGCCATTGACCCCGATCATCAAACCCAGAAAGAGGGGGTAGAAGCCGGAACGAACCTGGCGCTGGCGAAGGTCAGCGACGGAGAAGATCAGGGCGCAGAGCGCCAGAAGGCTCGAGATCACCACCATCGCGACGCTGAAGCGGTCCGCAACGAACACGACGCCGAAGGGTGGCATCCAGCTTCCGAAGGTCTTGGTCAGGATACCGCCTGCAATCACTGCATTGGCGAGGACGAGGGAAGCGCCGAATGTCAGGATCATCACGGTGAGCGCGATGATGCGCTGCACCTCCGGCCGCGAGTGAAAGGCGGCAGCCAGCGCCGCTCCGATGAGCGGTAAGACGACGGGCCACAGGAGAAGCGTGTCAGCCATTGCGGATGGCCTCCTTTTCGAAAGGCGAGCCAAGAGCTTCGGCATCGTTATGCTCGTCGGTAAAGACCGAGCCGAGCGTGTAGTAGGCCTTGAGCACGAGGGCTGCGGCGAACGAGACGAGTGCAAAGCCAATGACGATCGCGGTCAGGATGAGCGCCTGGGGCAGGGGATTTGCAGCCCCTTCGCCCAGCGTCTGTGATCCCGGTTCGATGACGGGGGGCGCTGTGAACTGCAGGCCGCCTGCAATGAAGATCAGAAGGTTCGCTGCGGTGGACAGCAGCACGACCCCGAACAGGATGCGCATCACATGGCGCGACAGGAGGAGGTAGATGCCGGCACCCATCTGGGCGGCAACGGCAAACGCGTAGATCAGGCTCACTGTTCTACTCCTTCATAAAAACGGAAAACCAGGGAAAGCACGCCGCCGATAACGACCATGAAGACGCCGATATCGAAGACGGTTGCGGTGCCGAGATGCGTGGAGCCGAGCTTGAACCACCAATGGGTCAGGAACGATCCATCCGAGATCAGGCCGGGTATGCCGCTGGCGAAGGCGAGCACAAGACCCATGCCGATCAGCACGACCGGGTGGACGATCAGCGCCTTGCGGGCCTTCGCCACGCTGTCGGAGAGAGCAAGCAGGGCAAAGGCGAGAGCTGCGAACAGCCCGCCGATGAAGCCGCCGCCTGGCTCGTTATGGCCGCGAAACAGCATGAAGACAGCCGCGCCCAGCAGAAGCACGAAGAACAGGCGGGACATGGTGGAAAAGATGACGGACATGGTCGGTCACTCCTTGTTGCGGGCGGGTTTGAGGGAGCCGCGCAGCAGTCCCCAGGCGGCAATGGTGGCAATCGCGACGACCACGATCTCGCCAAGCGTATCGATGGCGCGGTAATCGACGAGAATGACGTTCACGACATTGCGGCCATAGGCTTCGAGGTAGCTCGTTTCGCCGAAGTAGTCGGAAAGACGCAGGTCGATCGGCGTGACGCCGATGGAGGCGAGCGCGATGAACATCATCACGGCAAAGCCTGCGGCGATCACGCCGTCGCGCCGGCGCTCGGAAAGCGTGCGCGAGTGCCGGCGTCGCGACGGCAGTTTGATGAGTACGGCCGTCATCAGGATCACGATCAGCGTTTCAACGGCCATCTGTGTCAGAGCGAGGTCCGGAGCGCCGTTCAACATGAAGATCACAGCCGAACCGAAGCCGACGATGCCGACAGAGACGAGCCCGGCAATCAGCGAGCGGACGATGATCGTCGCCAAGGCACCGACGACGGTCAGCATCAGGACAAGTGCAACCGAGATGCGGATGCTGCCCTCAGAGGCGAGGAAGTCGGCCGACGGGGCCGCCAGGAAGGCGATGGCCAGACCCAGGGTGACCGCCAGGACGACAAGTGTGGTGTAGCGATGCTGGTCGCCGTTCTGGAGCACTCTCGTCGACAGGCGTGCCGTCGCCAGTACGCCGTTCAGGGCCTTGTGGTAGAAGCGATCGCCGAGGAAGGCATACAGCGTGTCGTAACGACGGAGCGCGTTGTGGATCCGGGTCCACTGGATGACGATGACAGCGCCGATGGCGACGACGAGCATTGACAGGACCAGCATGGGCGTCAGGCCGTGCCAGAGCTTGAACGAAACGTCGACCGGCTGACCGAGGAGTGCCGAGGCAGCCGGACCAATGAGCCACTGTCCAGCCGGCGCGGGGATAAGGCCGATCAGAATGCCGCCGGCTGCGAGCAGTAAGGGGCCTGCCAGAAGGCCTGATGTCTCGCCATGATGGATCTCACGTTCAGCCTCGGACTTGAAGTAGAACGGACGGATCGATACGACGCCGGCCACACCGACCATGACGGCATTGACGAGAACCGCAGCCGCGATCGGCAGGATGTTCCAGTCATTGGCAAGCTGCGCTTCGAACAGATATTCCTTCGAGATGAAGCCGACAAAGGGGGGCAGTCCCGCCATCGACAGGCTGGCAAGGACGGCAGCAACGGCGGTGACCGGCAGGAAGCGCGCGAGGCCGGCAAGCTTGTCCAATCGGGTTTCGCCGGTCGCATGGATGGCGGTGCCCGCGCAGAAGAACAGGGCCGCCTTGTAGAGCGCATGGCTGAGGATAAAGCCGACCGTGGCGACAGCTGCGACTTCGCCTGTCAGGCCGATCAGCATCACCAGAATGCCAAGCGAGGCGACGGTGGACTGGGCGAGGACCGCCTTGAAGCCTTCGGCGCGAAGTGCTTGCAAGGCCGCAACGACCATGGTCAAGGAGCCGAAGACCACCAGCGTATGTCCGAAGCCCGGCATGCCGGCAAACATACCGTCGAAGCGGGCGAGCAGGAAGACGCCGAGCTTCACCATGGTTGCCGAATGCAGGTAGGCGGAGGCAGGCGTCGGCGCGGCCATGGCATTGGGCAGCCAGAAGTGGAACGGGAACTGCGCGCTCTTGGTGAAGGCGCCGATCATGATCAGGACTGCGATCGGGATAGCCCAGCTGCTTGCGACCAGTTCGTTCGAGCGTGCGAGGATTTCCGTGAAGGAGAAGGTGCCGAGCGTCATGCCGATGAGAAGGATGCCGGCAAACAGCGCGAGACCGCCGCCGCCGGTGACGATCAGTGACTGCAGCGCCGACTTGCGTGCCGCTTCCTTGTGACCGTCGAAGCCGATCAGCAGGAAGGAGGCGAGGCTTGTCAGTTCCCAGAAGACGAACATGACAATGAGATTGTCCGACAGGACGGTTCCCAGCATGGCGGTCATGAACAGCATGATGAGGCTGAGGAAACGACCGATCTCGGCGCTCGGCTTTTCGGCGAAATAGGCCCCCGCATAGATCACCACCAGCGTTCCGATGCCGCTGATCAGCAGGCCGAACAGCAGTGCGAAACCGTCCAGGCGGAACGCGAGTTCGACGCCGAGCGAGGGCACCCAGGCCAGCTGCGCGATCAACGCCTCTCCGTTCGCCACTGGAGCGAGATGCGTGAGAAGCGAGGCGAAGATGAACAGAGGTATGAGGCTTACCACCCAGCCGGTGTATCGCCCGAGCAGCGACGAGGCCGGTTTGGCAATGATGGCCCCGGCCAGTGCGATCAGTATGGTCCACTCAAAGTTCACGGTGCGAGTTCCTCTTGTTGTCCATTATCGGACAGCAAGAGGCATGCCAGTCTGAAAACACCTGAAAATCAGGGCTTTAGATGTCAGCTTTCTCGAAGTGTGTTCGGAATTCCGAATGCGAGCTATCGGAATTCGGAATTCCGAACGCGCGAATACTCTTGAAGCTTCACGACCCCGAGGACGCATTTCGTCAAAGTCTGCACGGCCGCGTATTCGAACGGAGGGGAACCATCGGCCTACCAAGACGATTTCCTAAAGTGGAATTCGGGGCAAAAGCCCCGACCGCGTTCACTCACGAACATCGCTAAGGAGAAGACACATGCTCAAGTTTATAGGTAGCACCATCGGGGTCATATTTCTCATCGGATTGGCGGTCGTCGTTCTGCTCCTGATGCTGATTTTCTGAGGCCTGACGCTGCCAGCTTCAGGAGACAGTATGCCAGGGGCCGAACGCACGCCTCCGCGCATCAAGACGAAAGAGGCGACGAATCCAAAGGAGTGACAGATGACACTAAAACGCACGCTCGCGATGATGGCGATGCTCACCTGCGGGGCCACGGCCTCGCCGGCATTGGGACAATCCGCACCATACCCTGGGAACGATGACCCTGCCGAACTCTTCGGCTACGAGATTGAGGTCAGCGAAACGGACAGTGAGCGCGTGGCCGAAAACGCGTTGCGTGCCGTCCAGCGCGCGAGAGACACGGCTGAGGAGGTCAAAATGGTCTTCGGTGCCACGCAGTTCCGGTTCGTGGCGCTGAAGCAGGACAGCATGGACGTCGTGGCACCGGAGCTCGAAAAAAGGCAATCCGACGTCTCGCGCCTGCAGGCCGCCGTAGAGAGCAGCGCATTGTTCTACACGGCGATGCGAAGCGAGGGTGTCGCCGCGAGTGATGTCATCGGTGCGGACCTTGCCGACGGAGACAGTGGTCTGAGTTCCGAAAAGCGGGTGACGATCTATCTCGCGCCGTGAGAGTGCGAAGCCCTTGTAGGCCCGGCTTCGAAGCCGCGGGCGGGCGTAACGCTTGCCAGCGCGCCGGCATATCGCTCCGGATAGCCGGTGGCCTGCTTTATCGCGATTGGCGGTTCCAGAAATGCTGGGCAATCGCAAAGAGAAGGCCGACCGCGACCGCCGGGACCAGATCATCCAGCATGACGCCCCAGCCGGATGGGACCTGCTCGACATAGGCCATCGGCCAGGGTTTCAATCTGTCGAAGAACAGGAAAAGAGCCGCAAACGGCACCAGCATCCGCCAGCCCGCCTGACGGATCAGCGAGGCACCGATCAGGAAGGCCGCCACTTCATCGATGACGATCCGGCGGTCATCCTTCACACCGGTCGCCAGGTCGATCGCCGACGAGACATAGACTCCGAGGGCGAAGATGAGCAAGGCAACCATCGGTACCGCGAGCCGGGGCATCTTGATGGACACGACCAGCAGGGGCAGGAGCGCGAAGACCGCAAGCCCCGCACGCAGCGGAACGACCAATCCTGTTCCGAACCAGGTGGCCATAAGCCACTGCCACATCGGAAGCAGACCGACGCCTGGTGGTTCGAGAACGTAAAATTCGGCCATGGGCTCCTGGAAGCGGTTGTCGCGATTGGCGCTTTTCGCCCGCGGGGCGCGAGCGGCATATGCACCCACTTATGGAGCCTGAGGCTGAAATTCGAGACGGTCACACGAAGTTTTTCTTCATCGGCTCGGCAGTGAGCCTGGCCTGTCCATCCATGTCCGCCCCTTGCGACTTCGGATATGGCCCCAACTCTCGAGCTGTTTGTCGGAAGGAATTACGCAGGTGTTATTCTACATAGCCCCGAGGACCCGTCGCACCCGATCCACGAAGGCCAGCTCGCAAGATGCGCTCATTGGATGTTTCTGGGCTTGCCTTGCAATTTCAGATATAGGGCCCATATATGGATGAGTGGCAGCCATTGAACGGGCACTGCCACTTTCTGGGCGGCACTCACCCTGGCCCCAATTAAGGAGGACATCATGTCTTCCGCCTTGCATCAGCCTATCGGCAGCTTCGACATCAGCACCATCAGAAATGCATTACGGCATGCAGGCTTCCGCCATGAGGAACCACTGTGCGAGCTGGACCGCGGCGCGGCGCGCCACGCGATCACCCTTTACCAGAAGGGCGTCCGCAGATCCGGCGACTTGACCCCCGCCGTCAACCTCTGGGCAGATAAGACAGTACTCACAAGGCAAAAGCATAACGTTCAGGGATCGAGCCTGTGACCCTTGCCTTCCCCAACCCGACCCGTGCCTATGACGAGACGCGTGGTCTGATCCGTTTCATCGGTCATGATGGTCTGAACCAGGTTCTGTTTCTATTGCCTGTCGCAGTGTTTGACCGTGAGGGGGCGACCAGCCGCCGGATGGAACGCGACTATCTCCTGGCATTCGACCGCCTGCGGGATCGGATCCTGACGGCAGCGAGGCAAGCCTATCAGTCTCGGCGACGACACACGATCGAACTCGATCTCAGTGCATTTGGATCGTCCCTTCAGACGGCTGTGTGAAGACGTCAATCAGAGCGCTTTGTGAACCCACAATAGGAGCAGATCATGGTCGATCTTCAGCGGTCCACTGCAATTTGCCTGCACAACGACGGTGTCGGGCAGACCTCGCCGTGCTGCAATGTTGATTAGAAACCAGCCAGAGAACGAGCGAAGACTGGCTGACCAGGCGCTGCTGCGAGCTCTGCTCCATCGCTCCAACTACTCGAGTACGGATCCGCGCGCTCAGTCAGGCAGCAACTACGAAACGGAGGTGCTGATCATCAATCGCCTTCGCAACGGAATGCTGATGGCCGATATGCAAACCGCAATCTGGGAGGATGTGGTTTTCAGTGATGCCGCTGCTTTGTGGCGCTGGGAAGATGAGGGCGGAAGTCCGTGTGGTGGCGATCTGTCTGGCACAGCCGGAAAGCCAAGCACCTGATGGAGAGCTCCGACAAGGTCATCATACTCGCTGACATTCGCAAGAAGCGGATTGCAACGGCGACCTGCCGACCGAATGTCTTTGAGATCAGGTCGGGGGCTGGGAAACGGCCGGATTGCAGCATCCACGCATTCACAGCAAGGCCCGCTGTTCCGCCCAAGCAGGGCTCATGAACACGGATGACGCGAGACGCTCGGATTACATCCGCTGCAATGTCTCGCCGTCACCACAAAAGGAGTCTCACATGTTCACGCGAACGAAAAAGAGAACCGTACAATTCAAGGCACCCTTCACGCTGACGGGTCTCCAGGGCGTGTACCCGGCGGGTGACTACGATGTCTCGGACGACGAGGAGCAGATCACCGGGATCTCCTGGCTCGCCTACAGGCGCGTCTCCACCATGATCGAAGTGGCCTCAGGCAACAAGAAGAGCTTGGTAGACATAGATCCGTCGGAACTCGATGCCGCCCTGGAAAAGGACAAGCTTCTTGCGGTGCCGGGACTTTGATCGGGAGCCGATCGTCGACCCGAAAGGCCCGCAGTCCCGCCCACGTCGCGCTAACCCTCTGAAAAGGAGAAACAGCATGCCTTCTCATCGCTTTACCATCGGCCAGATGGTCCGCCTCGTCACGACCAAGGGCCTGTCGCCTGCTGCCGCAGTCACCTACACGGTCGCGGCTCCCATGCCCGCCTATCAGAACAGCCCGCAGTACCGACTGTGGAATGCTGAACTCCATCAGGGGCGTGTCGCTCTCGAACGCGAACTCGAAGCGGTGGAACCCGAACGACTTTGATGTCTTAACCTGTGCGGCAACCAGCTTGCCATTGTGTCGGAAGGTGAACGTCCATGAACAAGCCAACGCGTATCGCCTTTATCGGCAACTCTCCCCCGCGTCAGTGTGGCATTGCCACCTTCACGGGTGATCTGTCGCACGCCATGACCGAAAGCGCCGCCGATGTGAGTGCCAGCATCATTGCCATCACGGACGAGGACCAGAGTTACGCCTACCCGCCCGACGTGATCTTCGAGATCCGGGAGTCCGAACCTGAAGACTATGTGACGGCGGCGAGGATCCTGAACGAAGGACGGTTCGACGCTGTGTCCCTGCAGCACGAATTCGGCATCTTCGGCGGACCTGACGGCGAATTCATCCTGACACTCCTGTCGCATTTGCGGGTACCGGTCGTCACGACCTGCCATACGATCCTTGCGGATCCGACACCTTCACAACACCACGTCCTGAAAAAGGTCGCCGCGCATTCCAATCGCATTGTCGTTATGGCGGAGCGCGGACGTCTCTTGCTCACGCAGGTTTATGGGGTTGCGCCAGAGAAGATTGACGTCATCGCGCATGGCATACCGGATCGCCCCTTTCATGATCCGGAATTGGCCAAAGTCGAACGGGGCTACGCGGGACGACCGATCATCCTGACATTTGGCCTGCTCTCTCCGAACAAGGGGATCGAGGTGGTGATTGATGCCATGCCCGCGATCCTGGAGCAGAATCCTCGGGCGCTCTACATCGTGCTTGGAGCCACCCATCCGACATTGCTGCGCAAGCAGGGCGACACCTATCGGGACAGCCTGCGGCACCGTGCGGAAAAGCTTGGCGTCGACCACGCCGTGGAATTCCTCAATCAGTTTGTGGACCTGCCGACACTGCTCGACTTTATCGCCATGTGCGACGTCTATGTGACGCCTTATCTCGACGAAGCGCAGATGACGTCCGGAACGCTTGCCTATAGCTTCGGCATGGGCAGCGCGGTCGTATCGACCCCCTACTGGCACGCCCTGGAACTTCTGACGGATGCACGCGGCGTTCTCGTTCCATTTGGCGACGCATCGGCGACCGGCAAGGCGATTGGCGATCTGCTGGGAGACGATGAGCGTCGTATGGCCATGCGCCACCTCGCATACGATGCGGGACGTTCGATGATCTGGTCCCATGTGGCCGTGCTCTATCTGGAGAGCATGGCAAAGGCGCGCGAATCCTTTCGACCGAAACTCGTCAGCGACCTCGTCTCGTTGCGGATTACGCGGCCGGCGCAGCGAACGGCGTTGAAGCTCGGTCATCTCCACGCCATGTGTGACGATACTGGCATTGTTCAACATGCCGTCTTTTCTGTGCCAGACAGGTCCCACGGTTACTGCGTGGACGACAATGCGCGGGCGCTGCTTTTATCTTCTCTGCTGTCGAAAGCTGCTGAGATTGGAATCACCGATCGGATGACGGCGTCATTCGCAGCCTTTGTCGAACATGCGTGGAATCCGGATACGGGCCGTTTCCGCAACTTCATGAGCTATGATCGCCGATGGCTCGAAGACGAGGGATCCGAAGATAGCCACGGGAGGACGCTCTGGGCCCTGGGTTCCTGTGCGCTGTCGGATACCGATGCGCCTCGCCGCCGCTGGGCAAGTGCGCTCTTTGCGAAAGCCATGTCGGTTACGCTCGACTTTCGCTCTCCCAGAGCCTGGGCTTTCACGCTCCTCGGCTTGAACGACTATTGCACGGCCAATCCCCACGATCCCCACGCACGTATGCTGCGCGTTCGGCTCGCCGAAAGTCTGATGGATCTGGAGCGGCGTGTGTCGAAGAACGGTCGCCGCTGGTTCGAGGAGGGCCTCTCTTACGAAAACGCGAGACTGAGCCAGGCTTTGATTGTCACGGGGCTTGCTACCAAAGTGTCTGCCTTTGTCGACACCGGCCTGGCTACCCTGCAATGGTTGATGGTCCAGCAGACTGCAGAGGCAGGTCACTTTCGCGCCATTGGCACGGAAGGCTTCTTCGAAATCGGCGAGCCGCCGAAGCCCTTCGACCAGCAGCCGGTGGAGGCAACGGCAACCGTATCGGCATGTCTTGCCGCCTATGACGCCACCTCCGACAAGCACTGGATCGAGCTTGCCAACAGCACCTTCAATTGGTTCACGGGCAGCAATGATCACGGGATCTCCCTTGTCGATCCGGAAACGGGAAGTTGCCGAGATGGCCTGCATGCCGACCGCGCCAATGAGAACAGAGGCGCTGAATCCGTGCTCTGCTATCTGATCTCTTCAATCGAAATCGGCAGAGTTCATCAGGCACACACGCCCGTGCTTCCCCGGGTCGTTTTCCGGCAATTCTCATGAGCCGGGTTACCCCATATCCAGAGAGAACAGGTTCCCTATTGCCCCAAGACAGCCTTCTGAATCGGCAGGCTCTTTATCTCAGGCCTGACCCGACACGCGTGATCGTGCGCCCATTCAAGCCATCGACCGAGCCGCGCCACTTCAATCCCCGTGACAAGAGCAGGGCGAATGAGATCGTTGATCGTGTTCTGTCACTGGACCCGATCGCCACGGCCAACCAGTTGCGCGATATCCTCGCCAATTTCGACACACGACATCGCAACCTGTTGCGGCAGTTCGAGCTTCGGGCGGATGCGATGGAAGATGCGTTCCACCATCATCAGCAGTTCAGCCAGCAACAAAGGCAGTTGGTCGGGGCCTATTTCATGAACGAGTATTCGTTCGAATCCGCCGCCCTCTTCAATCCCAGTATCGTTGCGCATCCAGATCAGTCTGGTGTCGCCAAGGGTAGCAGACGGGTGATCCTCAGCCTCAGGGCTGTCGGAGAGGGCCACATCTCCTCGCTAACCTTCCGCTCGGGTGTGCTTGATCCGGATGGTGATTTGGCCATCGATCCTCCGACACGTTTGGCGGGGCTGCCGGTTATTCATGCCCATGACGGGCTCGCGCCTGCCGGCTGTATCGGGCTCAGCTTCAACCGTGACAGCGACCTCAGTGAGCGCGTTGTCTTTCCGGTCACCGAAGCCCAGTCCAACGGCATTGAGGATGCCCGTTTCGTGGCCTTCGAGGACGAGGGCGAGACCATCTATTTTGCCACCTATACGGCCTATAGCGGCTCTTCAATCCGGTCGGAACTTCTTGAGACGAAAGACTTCGCGAGCTTTACCCTAACCCCTTTGCGCGGCCCTGCAGCCCGCAACAAAGGCATGGCGCTCTTTCCTCGGCGGATCAACGGCCGCTACGCGATGATCGCCCGGCAAGACAGCGAAAACCTCTTCCTGCTCTATTCTGACGATCTGCTTCACTGGGAGGAGGGGCAGATGCTGATGAAGCCGGAATTTGCCTGGCAGTTCGTACAAATCGGAAATTGCGGCTCGCCAGTCGAAATCGATGAGGGCTGGCTCCTGTTCACCCACGGGGTGGGGCCGATGCGACGCTACGCGATCGGGGTGACCCTGCTCGACAAGCAGGACCCAAGCATCATTCTCTCGCGGACAGTCGAACCCCTGCTGCAGCCGGAACCGACCGAGCGGGAAGGCTATGTGCCCAATGTAGTCTATTCCTGCGGTGCAATGCGACACGGCGATCTGATCGCCCTGCCTTATGCCGTGTCGGACACCTACTCCAACTTCATGACGATCAAGATCCGTGAGCTTCTGGAAACGATGCGTCCCGTCGGGGCGACGTCATGACGACAAACCGTATCGGAACGCAGCCGAGAGGAGTTCCATGTGAGCCTGTCGCTTCTCAAATCACAGTTCCTTCAGGAGATTTTGCCGACCTGGGCCGCAGTGGGCTACGACGAGCGCTGCGGTCAGTTTGTTGAACATCTGGAACTCGACGGATCAGCCCAGACATCCGGAGAGGTGAGGACGCGGACGGTAGCGCGGCAGATCTATGTGCATGCGCATGCGGCGCATCTCGGCGTCGCCCCGCCCGCATCACTTCAAATGGCTGAGGCGGCCTTTGCCAATCTCCACCGCGTCGCCTGGATTGGCGGTCCGCGTGCCGGTTACGCTCGCGCCTTCAATCGCCATACCGACAGCATCACCGACCCCATCCGCGACCTCTATGACAGTTCCTGTATCCTGCTTGCCCTCTCCTGGCTGCTGACCGCGACTGGCAAGGACATGTACCGTCATCATATCGATCAGGCTCTCACCGCGATCGACCAGACATTGAAGGATCCTTTTGGCGGGTGGGCCGAAGACAGCGACGGAAGCCTGCCGCGCAGACAGAACCCGCATATGCATTACCTCGAAGCGGCCTTGGCCCTATGCGAAAACAACCGAACATCCGCTCACATGAGCGCCGAAGGTCGAGCCTTTGCACTTCTGGGCTCACATTTCCTCGTCGGACCGAAAGGGCCGCTTCACGAGTTCTTCGGGCCTCAATGGGAACTCGCCGCCCGCTATGGATCAGATCGGCTGGAACCTGGTCACATGTGCGAATGGGTGTGGCTGACGACACGCCATGACATGCTGGCCGACAGCGACCACGGCAAGATCTGCCTCGATCTCCTCTCGACCGCTCTGGCGATCGGGCGCATCGAGGGTTCACCCTTCCTCGTCGATGTCGTCTCGGCGATCAGGCCCATTACTCCTTCGCGGAGACTCTGGCCTCAGGTGGAAATGCTGAAGGCGTTCTTGTCACTCTATGAGCGTTTCGGTTTCCAAGGATATCTTGTCGAGGCAGACGACGTGGCTGCTGCTATCCTGGCAGCCTACATGACCGGAGCACCTCCCGGTTGCTGGCATGACCGGCTTGATACGAATGATATGCCGATTGCCCAGACAATCCCCGCAAGCTCGCTCTATCATCTCTGGACTGCCGTGGCGGATCTGGTCGAAGATGGCAGGTACGCCCGCTCCCGGTCCGGCGGTGGAACAGCCTGACGTCTTTGAGACGGGGAAACGAGGCGCTGAATTCCGCCGATTTCGCGCAAATTGGGGCGCATCTGGCCGAGCAGCCCGACAGGTCCGAAGTGCCAATCATCATTGCACTGGAGCGAGCGGCACCCCTTGCTCATATTCGAAGCCAATGTGAAGATTGCTGGCGAGGGCCTGTCGAACGCATTAGCGCGAATTAATTGCCATCTGGAACAGTCTGTCTACGCAAACGGTCGTAACCATTGATAAAATAAGCCGAACATAGAAGGATCGAATAGCCTGAGAGCGCGTTGCCTGTGATGGCGCACTTAATTGGCACATGCGCAACGTATCAGACAGAAAGCATAGGCAATGGCGCAGAAGGGGACCACAGTTATTGTCGTTGAGGACGAAACGATCGTCCGCATGGACATCGCAATGTCGCTTGAGGATGAGGGGTTCATCGTGCTCGAAGCGTCCAATGCCGACGAAGCGATAGGACTTCTCAATGCGCATGCAGAAATCAGGCTCATGTTCACGGACATCGACATGCCCGGTAGTATGGACGGCCTGAAGCTTGCAGAGGCCGTGCGTGACAGATGGCCTCCGGTCAAGATCATCATTGCTTCAGGACACCGGCAGTTGCGAGATGATCTTCTTCCGATAGAGGGCAAGTTCTTCAGCAAGCCGTATGACCATGCCCGCATCATATCGGCCATCCGAGAAATGCTCGCACCATTATAGGCATCCGCTTGGGAAGCGGACTTCTCATGGGCTCGCATTCATCGCTGTTTTGGTGCGGTCGGCGCCTGCCTTCTCGAGCCTCCCGATATTGAGGCGTTTTCGAAGATGGCGCTCCTGTCTCATCGCGGCAAGCGTCCGAAGCAGCTTGCGGGCAGGGGTGTCACTTGTCGTCAGCAGCTCCGCTGCTGCGAAGTTTTAGGAAAAAGCCCGTTATCTCTTCCGGAGTCGTTCGCTGGAGGGCACCGCCTGCAATCTCGCTTTGCGACCAGATCCATGTCGCCGCCGGATCGTGCAACATGGCCCATTCTGCGAACGTTCGCTCTGTTACATGTTCAGCAACATGCACCTTGACGTCGAGGTGGCGGTCGTCGCGCTCAATGCGCTCAAGGGTCTTGCGCACCTCCTGCTCGGGGCCTTCAAGCCACTGCAGGTAGATGTCTGCGCGGCAGATAAGGGCACCTGTAATGCCGTCACGGACATTCGCGCGCCGGGCCTCCATCAGGATCCCGTCTAAAATTGAGCTGTCATAGCCAAAGGGTTGTGACGTGTAGATGGCCCGAAACACATCCATGCGCTCTTGTCTCCTGTCTTTGGGACGCCCTGATCGACACACCCTCGCACCGTGGCATTCGAGCAGTTTCGCAAGGCGGCGTCTACCAGATACCTCGTCGCATCGGGCGTTTCGACCATAGCAGGGTCAGGCATCAAATATAGTATCCAGCCTCAACTCGGCATATCAACAAGCGAGCCGACCAGAGGGCGCCGGGACCAAGTCGAGCTTCTGGATCAAACCTTGTCGTAGGTGAACGAGGTCAGAAGCGTTGTCACGAAATTGCTGGCCTTTTCCTTGACCAGGACTTCCGTCCACTCGTCGGTACCTCGAAGCACCAAGCCGCTGTAGATGCTGTCGACCGCTGTCTCCTCGATCCGCTTGACATGCGATCTGAATGCGGGCTCGTCACCAGACATGTACATATCGCGTACGACGACCCTCAGGATCTCTTGAATGGCGATCTGCCAGGCAGTGTTGATCGCCTGAAGTTCTGCTGCTGCTGCTTGTGTCATGAAGGCTCCCGTCTGCAGTCCGGTATCGGCTGCGAGTGAGGCATAAAAAAAGGCCAGGCAATTGCCTGACCTTCATTGGTCTCGCGCTCTCACCCTGCCAGTACATCCGTGGTCAGAGGAAAGCAGATCCCTGATATATCAGGCGGCCTGAAGGTTGCAGGCCGACATCTTGCCCGACTTGTTGTCGCGCTCCATGTCGTAAGACAGCTTCTGGCCTTCGACGATTTCGCGCATGCCGGACCGTTCAACAGCCGAGATGTGAACGAATGCGTCCGGGCCGCCGTTGTCAGGCTGAATGAAGCCGAAGCCCTTGG